>CALJMY010000255.1 GCA_937981905.1 uncultured Enterobacterales bacterium | reverse complement strand
GAGTAATGCAAGAATGGCATTATTAAAATAGCAATGAAAAATGACTAACTAAAAGACTCATTCCACAAAGTCACTTGATTGCGCCCAAGTGTTTTCGATTTATATAATGCAATGTCTGCTTGTTCTAAAATTTCAGAGACAGATGTTGCATTAAACTTAATAGACGATACTCCAATGCTACAGGTTATATTAACGTCTTTAATAGGGCTTCGTTCTACACTTTCACGAATTTTTTCGGCAATTTTCATCGCTCTTTCTACGTTGGCCGTCGGTAGAACAACACAAAACTCTTCACCACCATATCGAGCCACTGTATCGGATTCACGTACAATACTTTGTAAAATTTCTACGACACCACATAAAACTTCATCTCCAGTGCCATGTCCAAAAGTATCATTAACATCTTTAAAATGATCGATATCAAGCATCAAGATAGAATACTCATTCAAAGTGTCTAGATCCGCAAAGTCTCGATTCATAAAATTAAATAAAACACGGCGATTATAACAATTAGTTAGAGGATCTCTGGCCGCTAAATAATCTAGTTCTTTATTACGTTTTTTAGAGTCAGAGAACCGTTTATAAGTAAATACCACCATGACAATACATATAGCTAGTAAAGAAGCTAAGGCTATATTGGTATATCTATTTTTTATTAGTTTTAAATCAGAAATAACTTTTGCTTGCCCAACAATTTCAATTTCGTTGTTTTTCCTAAGTAATTCTAATTGGTCAAGCTTGGCTTTTTTTCTTAATGACTC
Source organism: uncultured Enterobacterales bacterium (assembly GCA_937981905.1). Classification (GTDB taxonomy): domain Bacteria; phylum Pseudomonadota; class Gammaproteobacteria; order Enterobacterales; family Psychrobiaceae; genus Psychrobium. Next base: position 31,660 of record CALJMY010000255.1, on the reverse strand, counting down.
CAATTCAATTTCTATTTTATGCGCATATAAACTAGCTTTTTCTGTAACTAGATGGTTTTCTTCTTTTTTATCTTGAATAGCAATAACTAATTTAGTTTCTTCTTCAGAATAACGTAACGCATTAGCAAGGTTTCCCTTAAGCTTTTCAGCCTCAACAAGATAGCGAATAGCATACAATTGTTGATGTTTATCATTAGCTGCAATTGCCATAGTCAAAGATGAAGTAAGAAGACGAATAGACTCATCTACATCTTTATTCATTAATACGCCAGCTAGCGGAGTTTGTGCTCTTGCCTGATAGCTTTTATTACCAACTTCTTTCGCTAAAGCTAGAGACTTTCTGTAAAACAGAATTGAGTTGTCTTTATCTCCTTCATCTCGATATATATTGCCAAGAATTCGAGTGACGATAGACTCTTTTTCTTTTTCATTTTCTAGCTGATAAATATCCAGTGCTTTTTGTGCCATGACTTTAGCTGATTCATAATTATTATTATTTAAATCAATCACAGCTAATTCTCTGTAGGCAGCAGCGCGTGTATTTAATTCGACCTCATTCTCTGATTGGTCAATAGCGAGTAGATAAAATGATTTTGCTTGTTCGAATTGTTTTAACCTTGTATATATAAGCCCCATTTGATTGGACGTTTTAGCAATACCGTCTACGTTATTAACTTCTCTATAGAAATTATTTGCTTTAAGAAAATGTTCAATAGATTTTTCGTAAAGACCAATATATCGATAAATAATACCCGCACCACTTTGTGCTTGGGCAAGTCCAATAGGATCATCAATTAATTTCTGTAACTCTAAACCTTTAAGGGAATATTCAAGAGCAACAACATAATTCCCCATACGACGTTCAGCTTCAGCAAGAGGCTTTAGAATTCGAGCCATTAACTTAGGTCTTTCTAGCTTTTCGTAAACAACTAATGCTTTTTTGAAAAAGTATGCTGATTTAGATCGATTTTTTTTCCGATTGTAAGTTTGTGCAAGCCTCTTATAAGTATCTCCAAGATATTTATAAGCTAATTCATCTTTATCTGAAAAATATTTTACCCCCTCAGTGTATTGCGCAATAGCATTGTCATAACGTTTAATTTTGTAGTAAACATCACCAGTAAGAGTGAAAGTGCGGCCTAGCAACATTTCATTATTATATTCAAAAGCGATAGGCAATAATTCAGCCATTACAGTTAACGATTCGTTATATTGTTTAGCATCTATAAGTACATCGGAATAATTGAGTGAAATAGTTATTTGATTGAGCTTATCATCCAATTCTCTATAGATAATCAACGCTTGTAAAAAATGGGGTAAAGACAGCTTATAATTTTTAGCATCCTCAGCTATTCCACCTAACAACGAATGCGCTTCTGCTGTCAAAAGTTTATGTTCGTTTTCTATGGTAAGTTTAAGTACAAAGTTGGCTAGTTGAGTGCTTAATTGCGGATCGCTAAATTCCAAAGATTCTGCTTTTCTCAAGAGTTCAGCATCAGACATGTGAGCATATTCTGTATCTAAAACCGGATTGGTTGACACACTTTCTTGAGCGCTAGCCGTTGCTACAAAAAGAAATAACGTTATCAAAACAAGTAAATAGCCTAATGGCTTTACTCCAAAATTTAAATACATGCAGTTAGGGTTCCTATTAGCGATAAAAAATATAGTAAGTTTATGACACCCATAAATTTATTATATTTTGGAACAAATATTAACCGAATAAGTCTGAATTTTAAAGTGAATTATTTCAATCAAAGAAGGCAGAGCTTGAAATATCTCTACCAATACAACTTTAAAAACAACGATATAATTTAAATAAGAAGGAATATATATGATATTTGGTGATCAGAATAACCGATAAAAATAAATTTTAATTATTTATCATAATCTTAACTTCAATTTATAGTTTTAGTTACTACAAGCGCACATTAATAAATTGTGGTCTGTATAAAAAACCTTGCACATAATCGACGCCAAGTTTTTTTGCAAAATCTAAATCTTCTTCGGTTTCTATCCCTTCAAGAATAACCTGCTTATTTGATTTTTTAGCGTAATCAATCAATGACGTAACCAACATTAAAAAAGATTCGTTATGTTTGTTGAGAACAACAAGTCGGTCAAGCTTCATAAAATCGACGCGTTCTAACACCATGGTAGACAGCATAGAGTGTTCATTACAAACATCGTCTATCGCTGTTTTGATTTGATGAACACCCATGCTTTTGATCATCTTCAAACTCATTTTTGCATCATTAATTTCTGAGTTTTCAATTAATTCGACAACTAGCTCACCAGTGAATTTTTTAAAAAGATTGATGTAAGCATTATGTGAGTCTGTTTCTTGATCTAATTGACCTTCGAAGTATGAATCTTGATCTAGATTAACAAACAAGCAATGATCTTTAGGGGCAAACTGTAGTTGTAATTTTTTCTGTGCTAATTCAACTTGATGGAGTGTTAAAGGACTTTCATGTAATGCTGCGAAAACTAAATCTGGCCTGATTAATTTATTATTATGATCGAAAAATCGAGATAAGGCTTCATAAGCAAAAACAGATTGGGTATTTACTGAAATAATTGGTTGATATTCAACACCATAAGATTTTTTATCAATGATATTTAACAAAACTTCGTTCGAAATTGATGATGTTACATGAGACATAAATAACTTTATTTTTATTTCAAAGTAATTTTATTGTGAATGATAATTATTAGCAAGACAATAGCTTACAGTTAAAATTCCATGCTTAACTTACTAACTGCTCATATAAAAACCACTTCATGTTATGAATTACAAAAAGCTTAGAGTTATTATTAAATAACGCTACAATAATTAGCTATATCATTCTTAAGCTGCCATAACGTTATGATTAACATCTCTCCTTTTATTTTATATAATTTTCGTCGATGTCCTTATGCTATGCGTGCAAGAATGGCTTTATTGCTAAATAAGGTCACTGTTGAGATTCGTGAAGTGGTATTAAAAAGTAAACCAGATAGCCTGCTTACTGCCTCTCCTAAAGGCACTGTTCCTGTGTTAATTAATGGCGATGTAGTGATTGATGAAAGTCGAGATATTATCGATTTTTCAATTGCACAATCACAATCTCCTTGTATCGAATTACCCAATGAACAACAACTGGCTTTAGTCCTACTTAATGACAACACGTTTAAAGCAAACCTTGATAAATACAAATATTTCGACCGTTTCATTGAAAAAACTCAACAAGAACATCGCCAAGCGGGTGAGGTGTTTTTACAGCAATTAGAAGAAAGGTTAACAAGTAACCCTTATTTATTTGGCAACGAATTAAGTTATGCCGACATTGCTATATTCCCCTTTGTACGCCAGTTTGCTCATGTAGATAAACTATGGTTTGAACAAGCTAATTACCCACACCTACAACGCTGGTTAAATGATTTTTTAATATCACCTGCGTTCGTTGATGTGATGAAAAAACTGCCTGCTTGGCAAGACGGTGATGCGGTGACTTATTTCCCTATGCAAAGTGATTTGCCATTGCAGAGTAACAATTAATGCTTTGTATTGGTCATCGCGGCGCACGAGGTTATGCGCCTGAAAACACATTACAATCAATTGAATTAGCGATTGAACAAGGCGCTAAATGGATTGAAATAGATGTGCGAGAACACAGTGGTGAATTACTCGTTATTCATGACCGATTTTTAGAACGAACAACCAATGCTAATGGCGATATTTATCAACATGATTTAGCGACTCTACAAAAAGTAGATGCTGGTAATGGCGATAACATCCCTACCCTTGAACAAGTCATTAAGCATATTAATAGACGAGCTGTACTTAATATTGAGCTTAAAGATGCCGCAAGTGCGCAACCTACCCTGACATTAATTGATCAATGTATTGAAAAAGGTTGGCAGTTTGATGACTTCTTAATTTCAAGCTTTTATCATCACAGTTTAGCGTATATTAAGCAGCACAAACCTCAATTACGCATAGGTGCGTTGTGCGCAAGCGTTATGATTGATTACGCTAAATTTGCGCAAGATTTACAGGCATGGTCGATTAACTTATGTAGTGAATCACTTAATCAAGCCATTATTGATGACGCCCACCAGCGAGGCTTGAAAGTGTTGGTTTATACCGTAAACGATATTCGGTTGTTTGAGGAGTTATATGATATGGGCGTCGATGGTGTTTTTACCGACTACCCAGAACGATTTATACAATGGTGGAATGCAAAAAACATCTAAATAGCTAACGCCGTTTTACGCTTTTTCAAACTACTTCTTACGCTGTCATAGGTGTAAACCACTAACGCCACCCATATTAGTGCGAAAGTAAACGCTTTATCTGCTGCGAAGACTTCATCATATAAAAACACAGCAAGTAGTAGCATTAAACTAGGCCCAATATATTGCATAAATCCTAGCGTAGATAATGGAATGCGTATGGCGGCAGCAGCAAATGCTAATAAGGGTAGCGTTGTAACAATACCCGCGGCCATGATTAATAATGTTAGTTGCCAGTCTGATGTTAATAAATCTAACGAATGACTATCAATAACAAAGATATAAACTAATGCAAATGGTAATAAAAATAAGGTTTCGATAAACAAACCACTAATTGCATCAACATTTACTTGCTTGCGCATCAAGCCATAAAGACCGAATGAAACTGCTAATGCTAGTGATATCCAAGGGATTGAACCAAATGCAATCAATTCTATCATCACGGCGACAAAGGCAATAAGTACTGCCACCCATTGTAATTTACGCAATTTTTCACCTAAAAATACAGTCCCTAAAATCACGTTAAATAATGGATTAATATAATAACCTAGCGAAGCATCAAGCATGTGGTTGTTGTTCACCGCCCAAATAAACAATAACCAATTAAACGCAATAACAATTGATGTAACAGCTAATAATCCAAGTTTTTTGGGTTGTTTAAAAAGCAGTTTTAGTTTTTCAAACCCAGTAACGACAACAATGATTAATAATAGAAAGGCAAAAGACCAAACGACCCGATGTAATACAATATCAACCGCGCCAACACCCTCTAACAATTTGAAATATATAGGGGCTACTCCCCACATAAAATATGCAGCAAAGGCAAAAATTAAACCATTTTTGAATTGTTCGTTTTCTTGCATTTGAGTTATCAACATTTAATAGTTATAAAGATAAGATTGTAGAATTTATACCATTTTAAAGCTATCCATAAGTTTGTAATATTTTATTTAAACCCTCTGATTCCTCATCACTAAATGCTCTTTATTGGTGCAATTATTCACCCAATAAATATCACTATGTCATATTCATATCAGTTTTCTATCGGGCAGCTTTAATTGGTTAAAATTTAACTATTAAAAAACAACGAGATAAACATTCAAATTTAAAGCTAAAAACTATGGCACTCTCTTTGCTCTTAATTAGTTACTTATAATTAATAAACTAACGTAGAAATAGGATAATTAATGGCTTATATAGAACCTAGTGAATTCGTCACAAAAATGGTCGATTCAGGTGAACAAAAAGTTTACATGTCGACTAAAGATACCCTTATACGCGCGATTATGGCTGGTGCTATTTTAGGATTAGCGGCTGTTTTTGCAATTACGGTGGCAACTAAAACCGGCAGTCCTATTTTAGGCGCTTGTTTATTCCCTGTTGGTTTCATCATGCTTTATTTGATGAAATTTGATCTATTGACAGGTGTATTCACACTTGTGCCATTAGCTTTATTAGACAAACGTCCGGGTGTTACTTTTGGTGGAGTGATGCGCAATTGGGGACTTGTTTTTATCGGTAATTTCATTGGTGCAATGACTACCGCATTCTTTATGTCATTTATTCTAACTTATGGTTATGCAACTGAAGGTGGCGCTATCGCTGCTAAAGTAGCATCTATTGGTGAATCAAGAACGTTAGGTTATCAAGAGCATGGTTTAGGTGGTTGGTTTACTATATTTATTCGCGGCATGCTATGTAACTGGATGGTTTCTATGGGTGTTGTTGGTGCTATGATTTCTACTTCTGCAGGCGCTAAAATGGCCGCAATGTGGATGCCTGTTATGTTGTTCTTCTTCATGGGCTTTGAGCATTCAATTGTTAATATGTTTTTATTCCCATTCTCAATGATTATGGGTGGTGATTTTACGGTTTATGATTACTTAATCTGGAATGAAATTCCAACAGTATTAGGTAATTTAACGGGTGGCTTATTATTAGTAGGTTTACCGTTGTATTTAACACATGTTAAAACATCACCAAATAGAAAAATTGGGTGATAAGTCACTTTTAGAAGACATATATTAAAGGCTAATTTTAATATACTAATGCTAAGATATTAAGGCTTCGTAATGATGATTATGAGGCCTTAGTTTTATCTATAACGTTATAAATAACACAAGGAATTAATAATGAGTTTACCGTTAAATGTCACTATTGGCGGCGCTACTGATAAAGGCTTAAAATCTATTAATCAAGACTTTATTGGCAGCTCAATTCCTAAAGAACCTTTATTAAGTAATAAGGGCATCGTGCTAGTTATGGCTGATGGTATTAGTTCAAGTGACGTAAGCCAAATAGCTAGTGAATCGGCTGTTTCTAGTTTTTTAGATGATTATTACTGTACGTCTAGTGCATGGTCAGTTCAAAATTCAGTAGAAAAAGTAGCTCAGGCTATTAACTCTTGGTTATATTCTCAAACCTATAATAGCGCTTATCGTTTTGACAAAGATAAAGGTTATGTATGTACTTTTAGTGCTCTTGTGTTGAAATCAAATACAGCACATGTTTTTCATACGGGTGACACTCGAGTTTATCAACTTTCAGGAGATAAATTAGAGCAATTAACACAAGATCATCGCCGTGTTGTTTCACCAGAAAAAAGCTATTTAACTCATGCTTTAGGTATTCATCCTCATGTTACTTTGGATTATCAAGGTAAAAAATTGGTATCCGATGATATTTATATTCTAGCCACTGATGGTGTTTATGAATTTATTACTGAACAAGAAATGATACAAACAATTAATGAAAGTCCTTCTTTAAATAAAGCTGCCAGTACGCTTATATCAAGAGCGCTAGAACTTGGTAGTGATGACAACTTAAGTATCCAACTTGTTCGTATTAATAATATTGCACAATATCAATTAGGTGAAATAAACGAGCTAACAAACCTGCCTTTACCGCCTAGATTGTCTCCTAGAATGAATATAGATAACTATGAAATATTACGCGAGATTTATATTAGTAGTCGTAGTCATGTGTATTTAGCTAAAGATAATGACACAGACCAAAAAGTTGTTATAAAAGTGCCATCAACTGAGTTATCTACCGATCCCGTATATCTTGAACGGTTTATGCTGGAAGAATGGATTGGTAAACGTATTAAAAATCCACATGTAGCCATTGCTGTATTACCCAAAAATCAACGTAAGTATTTATATTTAGTGACTGAATATATTGAAGGATGCACGCTTACTCAATGGATTATTGACAACCCAGCGCCTAAACTAGAACTCGTTCGAGATATTATTGAACAGATAGCAAAAGGGTTACAGGCATTTCATCGCCAAGAAATGATTCATCAAGACTTAAGACCCGAAAATATCATGATAGATTCGTCAAATGTGGTGAAAATTATCGATTTTGGATCTACACATATTGCAGGCGTCAATGATAGTAATACCGATACTCAAGACAATCTGCGTGGAACTATGCGTTATTCAGCGCCTGAATATTTCTTAGGGCAATCAGGTACGCCACAATCAGACATTTATTCTCTAGCGGTAATAACTTATCAAATGCTTTCTGGTAAGTTTCCTTATGGCGTTAAAATAACACAAGCTAAGAGTATTTCAGCTCAGCGTAAACTTAAGTATCAAAGTTTAATAGATGACGATTCCGAACTTCCTTTATGGGTTGATGATGCATTACAAAAAGCATTAAGCGTAGAACCTCTAAAGCGCCATAGCGTGTTGTCTGAATTTATGACTGATTTACGCCGTCCTAATAAAGCTTTTGAAACACGTAATCGTCCTCCTTTAATTCAACGTGATCCAGTTGCTTTTTGGCAAGCTGTTAGCTTTATATTGTTAATCACGGTGTTGGTACAACAATTTGGTTAGTAGAACGTTCAATCTGAGATAATACTCTACGTGATCTTATTATTTTTATTACATAGAGTATTTCCCATTGAAAGTGCTTGGAGTACACTAGTGGATAATTAATTTTATGAGTAGTTCCCATGAGTGAAAACACCACAGACACAACAGATTTTGGTTATGAACAAGTAAAGACTGCAGAAAAGCAGTCTAAAGTTGCTGAGGTATTTCATTCTGTTGCTGCAAAGTACGACATCATGAATGATTTAATGTCTTTTGGTGTTCATCGTCTTTGGAAACGTTTTGCTATTGATTGTTCCGGTGTACGCCCAGGACAAAAAGTACTTGATTTAGCTGGCGGCACAGGTGATTTAACGGCTAAGTTTTCTCGTATTGTTGGCGAAAAAGGCCAAGTAGTTTTAGCTGATATTAATGATTCAATGTTGAAAGTTGGTCGCGATAAGTTACGTGATTTAGGTGTTGTATCAAACGTAGAATATGTTCAAGCCAATGCTCAAGCATTGCCATTCCCAGAAAACACTTTTGACTTAGTAACTATTGCTTTTGGTTTACGTAATGTAACCGATAAAGACGAAGCACTTCGTTCAATATTTCGTGTATTAAAGCCTGGTGGCCGTTTACTTATTTTAGAGTTTTCAAAGCCAAGTAACGATTTATTATCAAAAGCTTATGACATGTATAGTTTTAATCTACTCCCTACTATGGGTAAAGTAGTTGCCAATGATAGTGAAAGTTATAAATATTTAGCCGAGTCTATCCGTATGCATCCTGACCAAGAAACATTGAAAGGTATGATGGACACTGCTGGTTTCGAGCAAACTCAATATTATAATTTAACGGGTGGTATCGTTGCACTGCATCGTGGTTACAAGTTCTAATTTTAGGATAATTTATGCCATTACCCAGTTTGATTTGTGCGACTATTGAAACCGCACTCAACAAGTTATTAACGCTAGACAATACCAGCCAACAACGTATGAGCCTTTTAGTAGGCCATACTGTTGGCGTTGAAGTCACAGAGCTTAAACAACCTTTGTTTTTTAATTTCAGCGAACATCGTGTTGAAGTATTAGGACAATATGAAGGTGATGTTGCAGTTCAACTGATTCTTGATTTTAACGCATTAATGATTTTGAAAAATAATGGCGATATTAATGAGCTGATTAAATCTGACCAATTAATCATTAATGGAGATATTAAAATCCTACAAAGCTTTGCGGATTTATTAACAAAACTAGATATCGATTGGGAAGAACACCTTTCTACTTATACTGGTGATGTCTTAGCGTTTAAAGTCAGTCAAGGGTTTAACAAGCTCAAAAAGACGGTTACACATCAAACAAAAAAAACTCAAATGAATGCTAAAGCTTATCTCACTGAGGAAGCACGATTAGTGCTAGGTAAACTTGAATTTATACATTTTAGTGATCAAGTCTCTGACCTTTCAAACCAAACTGATTTACTCGCACAGCAAATCAATCAACTTTCTCAACTCAGAAAAATAGAGAATCGCTAAATGAAATTAAGCAACTTGCGACGCCTATATTTAATTACTAAATTATTTTTACAATTTGGACTCGATGAATTTATCCCATGGCACATACTTCCTTGGTATGCGAAATTGGGCCGACATTGTTTTTTCTGGCTACGTAATAAACATAAAGAGAAATCTCAAGCACAACGCTTACGTTTATGTTTAGAAGCTTTAGGTCCGGTTTATATTAAGTTTGGTCAAATGCTATCAACCAGACGAGATTTACTAAGTGTTGAACTCGCCAAAGAGTTAGGACAGTTACAAGATAATGTTCCACCGTTTGACAGCAATGAAGCTATAGCGCTTATTAGCCAAAACTTACAAAGCCCTATTGAAGATGTATTTGATGATTTTGAATCACAACCATTAGCTAGTGCGTCTATTGCTCAAGTACATTGCGCTACATTGAAATCAAATGGACAACAAGTTGTTATCAAAGTTATTCGTCCTAATATTGAACAGATCATTGTTAATGATACTGACCTCATGTTGGTGTTTGCCAATATATTAACGAAAATATTACCAGAACAAAGCTCACGTTTACGCCCTGTTGAAGTTGTACGTGAATATCGTCGTACTATTTTAAATGAGCTTAACCTCACTAAAGAATTAGCTAACACACAAACACTTAAAAATAATTTCACTGATTCTCCATCACTTTATATTCCAGAAACTTATAGTGATTACAGCTTTGAAAATATGCTTGTCATAGAACGTATTTTTGGTATTCCAGTTGCTAATATTGATGAGTTAAATGCTCAAAACACTAATTTACAGTTATTAGCAGAGCGTGGTGTTGAAGTATTCTTTACGCAAGTATTCCGAGACAGTTTTTTTCACGCTGATATGCATCCAGGTAATATTTTTGTATCACGCCAAACACCAGAAAATCCACAATATATTGGCATAGACTGCGGTATTGTTGGGACGTTAAATAAAGAAGATCAACGTTATTTAGCGGAAAATTTTGTTGCCTTTTTTAATAGTGACTATCGTAAAGTTGCAACGTTACACGTTGATTCTGGTTGGGTGCCAAGTGATACGAATGTTGATGAATTTGAATTTGCTATTCGTCAAGTGCTTGAACCATTATTTGCTAAACCGTTAGCTGAAATTAGCTTTGGTCATGTGTTAGTCAGTTTATTTGAAACCGCTCGTCAGTTTAATATGCAAGTACAACCACAATTAGTGTTATTGCAAAAGACCTTGCTTTACATTGAAGGACTTGGACGCCAGTTATATCCAGAATTAGACTTGTGGAAAACAGCTAAGCCATTCTTAGAAAATTGGCTAAAAGAACAAATGGGACCTAAAGCCCTTTACCAAGCTGTTAAAAATAATGCGCCGTTTTGGGCAGAAAAAATGCCTGAGTTACCGACGCTAATTTATGACAATCTAAAACGTAGTCAAAAAGAGCAAGGGATATGGCAACAAAATCAAATACGATTATTACGTAATCAACAACTACAACAACGTAGTAGCTTCTGGCAATTATTAGGTAGTGCAAGTGCTATTTGCGGAACATTATTGTATATAGATAGTCAAATGAGCTGGCCATGTGTTATCGCAGTTAGTATAAGCGCAATATGCTGGATTAATGCTTGGCAGAGCAAGAATCAATATAACGATTAAGATGCCTCATTTATAAAAATTAACACTATCCTCTACTAGTACAAAACGATTAGAATAGAAGCTATATCAATTTATTAAATTTAAGAATTTGGAGTGAGTTATGGGCAATATTGGTTGGGCTCAATTATTAATTGTAGCAGTTATCGTTTTAGTTATTTTTGGTAGTAAAAAACTACGTAATTTAGGCGGCGATTTAGGCGAATCAGTTAAAGGCTTTAAAAAAGCGATGAATAAAGACGAAGCTTCTACGACTCAAGCAAACATCGAATCAACTGAAGCTCAAGAAGTTAGTACAGAACAAACCACACAAGCCAAAGATAAAGAACAGGTATAATACTGCATGTTCGATATTGGGTTATGGGAGCTAATTCTCATCAGTGTAATAGGCTTGGTAGTTTTAGGCCCTGAGCGTTTACCAACAGCGGTACGAACTGTATCTGGTTGGGTTAAAACAATGCGACGTATGGCACAAAATGTAAAAAATGAATTGGAACAAGAGCTCGATATAGAAAAACTGCATAGCGATTTAAAAAAAGCTGAAAGTATTAGTGATGACTTAAACAGCAGTGCTATTCCTGACGAGTTAAAAGAGTCTATTGCAACGCTTCAACAAGCTGCTAAAGATGTTACATCGCCTTATTCATCTAAAACTTCCAATACTGACAATTTAAAGTCATCTAAAGAATAACTATGTCATCTATTCAGCAACCACTTATTAGTCACCTCATTGAACTGCGCAACGGTTTGTTAAAAGCTGTAGCCAGTGTTTTTATTATATTTCTTTGCCTAGTTTATTTCGCTAATGATTTATACATTTATGTTTCGTTACCATTAAAAGAACAATTACCTGCCGGTACGACTATGATCGCGACAGGGGTGACTTCCTCGTTTTTTGCGCCTTTTAAACTCACTATGATGTTGTCATTTTTCATTGCCATTCCATTTGTATTACATCAAATATGGTCGTTTATAGCGCCAGCTTTATACAAACATGAAAAACGATTTGTATTACCGATGCTATTTTCTAGTACGGTTTTATTTTATGCCGGGATAGCCTTTGCGTATTTTGCTGTATTTCCAGTAATATTTGGATTTTTTACTAGTGTAGCCCCTGAAGGTGTCACGATAGCGACAGACATTGAGAGTTATTTAGATTTTGTCCTCAAACTATTTTTTGCCTTTGGTTTTGCTTTTGAAATACCAATAGCGATAATTTTATTATGCTGGGCTGGCATTACAACACCTGACAACTTACGTCAGAAAAGACCTTATGTTGTTGTTGGCGCTTTTGTCATTGGAATGCTACTGACTCCTCCTGATATTATTTCCCAATCAATGTTAGCGATTCCAATGTTAATACTTTATGAAGTTGGTATTTTAGTTGCATCAATAAATCATAAACCAGAAAAGGATTAAGTATGTTTTTAAGATTAATATTAGTTAGTTTATTGGTTATAACACCTCATATCGGACATGCTAAGTCTTTACCAGAACAATTGCGTACTTGTAGCAATATTAGCGAGTCTTTAGATAGATTAAATTGTTATGATCGTTTAGTCGCGACTAAACCTTTAAATACTCAAGCAAAAACTGAAATTAAAAGTAAAGTAATAAAAACACAACCACTTAATACTGATCATTTTGGCCAAGAGCATAAATTGGTTAAAGCCACACCTAATAAAATCAATGTAACTATATTGAAAGCTAAAAAATCGTTACGCGGTCGATTAGTAATTACATTAGATAATGGCCAAGAGTGGCATCAAACAGACTCAACGTCATTTAGAATTAATAAAAATACTCAAACATATATTAAAAAAGCTGCATTAGGTTCATTCGTAATGGGTCAAGAAGGACGCAACAAAACGATGAAGGTCAAAAGAATAAAGTGAGTGTAACTAAGTTAATTGATATCGCAGTCAACTTTGGCGCGAGCGCTTTAGCCTCCAAAATACCTGAAATTGTTGAACAAGCATTAGAAAATGATATCAATTCAATGATTGCGTTAGGCTGTAGTATTGAAAGTTCTCAACATGCATTATCAGTTGCCCAGCAATTTCCTAATATAGTTCATTCAACAGCTGGTATTCACCCACATGATGCTAAAACTTTTGATAATTCAACATTAAAAATATTAACTGAATTAGCCAAAAAACCTGAGGTTGTTGCACTAGGTGAATGTGGCTTAGATTTCAATCGTGACTTTTCACCACGTGATAAACAACTGGAAGTATTTGAAGCACAATTACAATTAGCCTGTGACTTACAAATGCCTGTAGTGATGCATCAACGTGATGCTCATAATGAATTTACAAAAGTATTAACTAAATATCGTCATCAATTAAAGCAAGTTGTTGTCCACTGTTTTACAGGCACAGAACAAGAATTAGAAACATATATTGATCTAGATTGTCATATTGGTATTACGGGCTGGATTTGTGACGAACGCCGCGGGTTGCACTTGTTAGAGAGTGTAAAGAAAATTCCAAATAATCGTTTAATGTTAGAGACTGATTCACCTTATTTAATGCCACGAAATATGAAACCAAAGCCCAAATCTCGTAATAATCGCCCATCAAATTTATTTCATATAGCTGCGACTGTCGCAACAGCTCGCGAGCAAACTATTGAAGAGCTAAGAAAAAACTGTTTTGATACTACGACAGCCTTTTTTGAGTTGGCTATGAAAAAGGAATTAACATGCTAAGAAGTATATTATTAATCACATTAGTATTTTTCAGTGTGTTCAATGCCTTCGCCAATAATAATGATAATGTCAGACACGTTATTGATGCCGACTCTACAACTTTTGAATATTTCTCTAATGATGAACGAAGCAATAGTATAGAACAAATTAGAAAACTAAAATCGCATGAATGGATTCCAGCATCAAGCTTCAACTCTTACGGTCTAGTAAATCGTAACTACTGGCTTCACCTCACCGTACAGGTCCCTTCTAAGTTTTCAACATCGGATGGATTATACTTAGAAATTGCAAATCCAATTATTGATTATCTTGAAGTCTATTTATTTAAAGGAGGCCAATCACGTAAATATTTAGCAGGTAACATTGTTGAAACAAGTAAACGACCTATTGAAACACCAATATTTTACTTTCCACTTCCTAATAATGAATCACAAACATTGGAAATTTATATTCAATATCGTGACGAAGCCGCTTCAGCACTTCCTCTTGCCATTACAAATAGTAAAGAAAGTTTGGAAACTGTTAGTAATCATGGCATTTTAATTGGCGTAGTTTTAGGCTTAATTATAAGTTTACTGATGGGAGCTTTGATTGTTTATAACTATGAAAAAACGTCATTTATTCAATATTATATTGGGCTGGTAATTTTTGGTGCACTTAGTGTTTTAAATTCTGAAGGCGTTTCCTCAATATATATATGGCCAAGCTTCCCCTGGTTACAGAATTTAATATCACCTATTATTTTATTATTAACGCTATGGTGCTCTATTCAATTAACAAGATGCTTGATTACTAAGCTTTTAGCTAATTATTATATTATCGAAAATATATTCTTATGGCTTTCAAGATCCGTTCTTATTATTACTCTTGTGTTATTTGCTCTGCCGTCTTTTATTGCGATTATTACCTCTATAATTATTGTATGCATTTCATTAATCATTATATTATCAACTTTAACAATACTGACAGTAAAATCTAAAACGGTTCCTATTTTATTATTAGTAACATGGGCTACTTTTATTGTTTCATTTGCAATAAAAGCAGTACATCTCAGTGGTATTCTGCCTTTACATTTAGATCTTCTCACATCTGCAACCTTCGTCTATTGCCTTCAGTTTTTATTATGGGGAGCGCTTATTTTGAATCAATTTATTAAAGACAAAGAAGAAAGCATAGTAAATGCTAATAATGTAATTGAGGAACTAACAGAAAAATCAGCCGCTGCAGAAGCATTAATATTAACGAGTGAACAAGAACAATTAGATATGGAAGCTTTGGTTGGTGATAGGACATTTGAATTAAATGTAACTTTACGAGAATTACAAGAAACCAATAAAAAACTTCAAGAACAAGCGACGAACGATGCATTAACTGGTGTAAAAAATAGAAAATTTTTCGATGAACGCTTAAAAGCAGAATATAGATTAAGTAGACGTCAACACACTCCTATTTCTTTACTTATATTAGATGCCGATAAATTTAAATTAGTTAATGATAATCATGGCCATTTAGCAGGTGATAAAGTTTTAATCGATATAAGTAAAATAGCTAGCAAGGCATTAAAGCGTCCAAACGATTATGTATGTCGTTTTGGTGGTGAAGAATTCGCTATTTTATTATCTAATACTGACGAAAAAGGCGCAGTAAAAATAGCTGAGCTGATTAGGAATAATATTGGTGACAAGTTAATTAAAACGGATAATGTAGAATTAAAAGTGACCGTTAGCGTAGGTGTATCTACATTAATGATTGATCACACTACAAGCGATTCTCAATTATTTGATCAAGCAGATAAAGCCCTTTATTTCGCAAAAGAATCTGGTAGAAACAATGTCAAAACATTCACACAATTACAATTTTCAAAAGATAAATAATTAGGATTGAATAATGAATATTATCGGAACAGCTTTTCCCAATCGCAGAATGCGACGTTTAAGAAAACATGATTTTAGTCGACGATTAATGGCAGAAAACCAATTAACTGTAGACGATTTAATCTATCCAATGTTTGTTATTGAAGGCGTAAACCAGACTCAGGCAGTTGAATCTATGCCAGGTGTTAGTCGTCTATCTATTGATCTGCTCGTTAAAGAAGCACAAAAATTAGTAGAATTAGGTGTTCCGGCCATTGCTTTATTTCCTGTAACACCACAAACTCACAAAACGTTAGATGCTTGCGAAGCGTATAATCCTCAAGGGCTTGCACAGAAAGCTGTTAGAGCAATTAAAGATGTATGCCCGACTCTTGGTGTCATTACAGATGTTGCGCTAGATCCTTTTACTACACACGGTCAAGACGGCATAATTAATGATGATAGCTACGTTTTAAATGATATAACAACTGAAACTCTGGTTAAACAAGCATTATCTCATGCTGAAGCTGGTGCTGACATGGTTGCTCCATCAGATATGATGGATGGTCGCATTGGTAAAATTCGTGATGCATTAGAAACTGAAGGCTATGTAAACACACAAATAATGGCTTATTCTGCAAAGTACGCTAGTGCATACTATGGTCCATTTAGAGACGCTGTAGGCTCATCTAGCAACCTTAAAGGCGGTAATAAAAAGAATTACCAAATGGATCCAGCAAACTCTGACGAAGCTATGCATGAAGTGGCATTAGATATCGCTGAAGGTGCAGATACCGTCATGGTAAAACCAGGCATGCCTTATTTAGATATTGTACGCCGTGTTAAAAGTGAATTTGGCGTTCCGACATTTGCTTATCAAGTGAGTGGTGAATACGCGATGCACAAAGCTGCGGCGATCAATGGCTGGTTAAATGAGAAAGAAGTGGTAATGGAAGCATTACTTTGCTTTAAACGCGCTGGAGCAGACGGTATATTGACTTATTACGCCAAAGAAGTAGCACAGTGGCTTAAAGAAGATTAATCATAATAAGATACTTGGGAGCGTACTTCGGTACGCTTTTTTTATGCCTGTAATTTAATAGTAGTTTTATTAATTAATGACATTATCAAAATATAAATTTTGAACATAAAAAAACCCAGCCTAAGCTGGGTTTTTACTAATTCGACATTACTGCCAAATTAATCTTCTGAAGACTCTTCTTCTTGAGCAACTTCTGGACGATTAACAAGTTCAATGTAACACATTGGAGCATTGTCACCGGCACGGAAACCGCACTTTAGAATACGAGTATAACCGCCTGGGCGATCTTCATAACGTTTACCTAGATCGGTGAACAATTTGCCTACAGCCGCTTTATCACGTGTGCGGGCAAATGCTAAACGACGGTTAGCAACGCTGTCACTCTTAGCGAGTGTTATTAATGGTTCAACTACGCGACGCAGTTCTTTTGCCTTTGGCAAAGTAGTCTTGATAACTTCGTGTTCTAACAAAGATACCGCCATGTTACGAAACATAGCTTGACGATGACTGCTGTTACGGTTCAGTTGACGTCCACTCTTACGATGGCGCATGACCTTATCCTTTTAACTAAATCTTGTTCGACAATTAACTATAAATGATTATAGAGCGTCAGCGATACTAGCCGGTGGCCAGTTTTCTAAACGCATACCTAAATTAAGACCGCGTGAAGCAAGTACATCTTTAATTTCTGTAAGCGATTTCTTACCTAAGTTAGGAGTCTTTAACAACTCAACTTCGGTACGCTGCACTAAATCACCAATATAGTGAATAGCTTCGGCTTTCAAACAGTTAGCCGAACGAACTGTGAGTTCAAGATCGTCTACAGGACGCAGCAGGATCGGATCGAACTCTGGCTTCTCTTCTTTCTCTTCAACTTCTGTTACATCACGTAAATCTACGAATGCATCTAGTTGCTCAGCAAGGATCGTTGAAGCACGACGAATCGCTTCTTCAGGATCAAGAGTCCCATTAGTTGTCATATCGATAACTAACTTATCTAAGTCAGTACGTTGTTCTACACGAGCAGCTTCAACGTTATATGCGATACGAACAACAGGGCTGTAAGAAGAATCAACTAATAAACGACCAATTGGACGTTCTTCATCTTCGTCAGATTGACGAGCTGTAGCTGGCTCATAGCCGCGACCCATTTCAACCTTGATACGCATGCTGATTTCACCATCTTGTGAAAGATGACAAATAACATGGTCAGGGTTTACTATTTCAACATCACCATCATGGGTAATGTCACCTGCCGTCACAGGGCCTGCTCCACTTTTAGTAAGTGTCAACATAGCTTCAGTTTTACCTTCCAGCTTAACTGACAAACCTTTAAGGTTTAGTAAGATTTCAAGTACATCTTCTTGAACGCCTTCTTTCGAAGAATATTCATGAAGCACACCATCTATCTCAACTTCAGTTACGGCGCAACCAGGCATTGACGATAATAAAATACGACGAAGCGCATTACCTAGTGTATGACCAAATCCACGCTCTAAAGGCTCTAAAATAACCTTTGAACGTGTAGCGCTGACTTGTTCGATTTCGACAAGTCGTGGCTTTAGAAATTCTGTAACAGAACCCTGCATTGTGTCCTCTCTTATTTTTAACTTTACTTAGAGTAAAGCTCGACGATCAGCTGTTCGTTGATTTCCGCAGATAAATCACTACGTTCTGGAAGGCGCTTAAAAGTACCTTCGAACTTAGTGTTATCAACTTCAACCCAAGCACTTTGCTCGCGTTGTGCGGCCAATTCTAATGAAGCGGCAATACGTGCTTGCTTCTTAGATTTTTCGCGAACGCTGACTACGTCGCTAGGCTTAACGTTATATGACGGAATGTTTACAACAATACCGTTTACCAAGATAGCTTTATGGCTAACTAATTGACGTGATTCAGAACGTGTAGAACCGAATCCCATGCGATAAACAACGTTATCCAGACGACCTTCAAGGATAACTAAAAGGTTTGCACCTGTGTTACCTTTAAGACGTGCTGCATCTTTATAGTAATTACGGAATTGCTTTTCTAGTACACCGTACATACGACGAACTTTTTGCTTTTCACGTAATTGAATACCGTATTCTGATAAACGAGTTCTGCGCGCTCCATGAACACCAGGCACTTGCTCGATGTTACATTTAGAGTCTATTGCGCGAACGCCGCTCTTCAAGAAAAGGTCAGTACCTTCTCTACGGCTTAGTTTGAGTTTTGGACCCAAATATCTTGCCATGTTCTTTCTCCAACTGGCCTAAAAATTTATCTACGTTACCTAATAAAAGGTTATACGCGACGTTTCTTAGGTGGACGACAACCATTGTGCGGAATAGGCGTAACATCTGTGATGTTAGTGATCTTGTAACCCACTGCATTTAATGCACGGATTGCTGATTCACGACCTGGTCCCGGACCTTTTACGAATACTTCAATGTTCTTTAAACCGTATTCTTTCGCAGCTTCACCAGCGCGTTCAGCAGCAACCTGTGCAGCGAACGGTGTTGATTTACGAGAACCACGGAAGCCAGAACCACCAGATGTTGCCCATGAAAGAGCGTTACCTTGGCGATCAGTCAACGTAATAATTGTGTTGTTAAAAGAAGCATGGATATGAGCCATGCCGTCTGCGACTTGCTTACGTACGCGCTTACGAGAACGTGATGGAGTTTTAGCCATAATTTATCCCGCCTACTTCTTAATCGGTTTACGAGGACCTTTACGGGTACGAGCGTTTGTTTTAGTACGCTGTCCACGTAGAGGCAAGCTCTTACGATGACGCAGGCCGCGGTTACAACCGAGATCCATAAGTCGTTTAATGTTCATAGAAACTTCGCGACGCAAATCACCTTCAACAGTGAATTCGCCAACGGCGTTACGTAAAACATCTAATTGTGTTTCGTCTAATTCCTTGATCTTAACATCTTCAGCAATACCCGTTGAAGCACAGATAGACTGTGCACGAGTAAGACCGATGCCAAAAATGGCAGTCAGTGCAATTACTGTATGTTTTTGATCAGGAATGTTAATGCCAGCGATACGGGCCACTGTAGCACTCCTCTTAGTTTAATGGACTGGGGTCGAAAAGCCCGTTAGGATACTCGACCTCATGTCAGTTTGCAAATAATATTTACACCAAGGCTACTTAGCACTTGATGCAATATCTTTCTTTATTAACCTTGGCGCTGTTTATGACGTGGTTCTATACATAGAACACGTACAACACCATGGCGCTTGATGATCTTACAGTTACGACAGATCTTCTTTACTGATGCACGAACTTTCATATCATTACTCCGATAATACTATCTAAAAGGTTACCCTTTCAAATTAGCTTTCTTCATGACCGAATCATACTGATGAGACATCAGATGGGTCTGAACTTGAGCCATGAAATCCATGATAACTACAACCATAATCAATAGCGATGTGCCACCGAAGTAAAATTGTACATTCATAGACATGGTCATGAACTCTGGTACCAAACAAATAAAGGTAATGTACAACGCACCAGCAAAGGTTAAACGTGTCATTATCTTATCGATATATTTCGATGTTTGCTCACCAGGACGAATTCCTGGAACAAATGCACCACTTTTCTTCAAATTATCAGCAGTTTCACGCGGATTGAAAACCAATGCCGTGTAGAAAAAACAGAAGAAGATGATAGCAGCTGCATAAAGCATTGAATACAACGGTTGTCCCGGCGCAATCGCCAATGACAGATCAGCCAACCAAGTTAAACCCTCAGTTTGACCAAACCATTGCCCAAGCGTACCTGGGAACAATATAATACTTGATGCAAAAATTGGTGGTATAACACCCGCCATGTTTACCTTTAACGGTAAATGTGTGCTTTGCGCTGCAAAAACTTTACGTCCTTGCTGACGTTTCGCATAGTTTACAACAATGCGACGCTGTCCACGCTCTACAAACACCACAAGATATGTGACGGCGAACATAATTCCTGCCAATAATAATGCCAGCAGTGGATTTAAGTCCCCTTGACGCGCTTGCTCAACCATTGAACCTAGCGCTGATGGCAAGCCGGCAACGATGCCAGCGAAAATTAAGATTGAGATACCGTTACCGATACCACGTTCTGTAATTTGCTCACCTAACCACATTAAGAACATTGTGCCAGTAACTAAACTGACTACCGCAACAAAGTAAAAACTTGGTCCCGGGTTAACTACAAGTCCTGCAATGAGGTTTGGCAACCCTGTAGCAATACCAATTGCTTGGAAGGTTGCCAGCACTAGAGTACCCCAACGGGTGTACTGACTTATCTTACGACGGCCAGCTTCACCTTCTTTCTTTAGTTCTGCCATAGCAGGGTGAACTACCGTCATTAACTGCATAATAATACTAGCAGAAATATACGGCATGATTCCTAAAGCAAAGATAGAGGCACGTTCCAGAGCACCACCAGAGAACATGTTAAACATGCTCAAGATGGTTCCTTTTTGCTGTTCAAACAGCTGGGCTAGTACTGCGGCGTCAACACCAGGAATTGGAACAAATGAACCTGCTCTAAACACGATAATCGCGCCTAAAACAAACCATAAACGCGCTTTCAATTCAGAAAGACCGCCTTGTTTACCTTGTACATCTTTTCCTGGCTTAGCCATCAGCTACTATTCCTCGATTTTGCCACCGGCAGCTTCAATAGCTGCACGAGCGCCTTTAGTTACACGTAGACCTTTAACAGTCACAGAGCGGTCAATAGTACCCGAAAGTACTACTTTAGCAAATTTAATGTTACGAGTTACAAGACCCGCTTCCACTAATGTTGCTAGCTCAACTACGTCACCAGATACTTTAGCAATCTCGTGTAAGCGAACTTCAGCAGTTACCATAGCTTTACGTGAAGTAAAACCAAATTTAGGTAAACGCTGTTTCAAAGGCATTTGACCACCTTCAAAACCTGGACGAACACTACCGCCAGTACGTGATTTTTGACCTTTGTGACCACGACCACCAGTCTTACCAAGACCAGAACCGATACCACGGCCTACACGTTTTGCTACTTTTTTAGAACCAGCAGCAGGTGAAAGAGTATTTAAACGCATGTCTTAATCCTCTACCTTAACCATGTAGTAAACTTTATTAATCATACCGCGAACAGAAGGAGTATCTTCTAGTTCAACAGTGTGATTAATGCGACGTAAGCCAAGACCTGTTAAACAAGCTTTATGCTTAGGTAAACGGCCAATAGAGCTTTTTACCTGAGTTACTTTAACTGTTTTATTAGCCATTTCTTACTCCATGATCTCTTTAATGCTCAGACCACGTTTAGCAGCTACAGCAGAAGGAGTGTTCATTCCCTCAAGAGCATTAAACGTTGCACGAACAATATTGATCGGGTTAGTAGAACCGTAAGCTTTAGATAGTACGTTTTGTACACCTGCAACTTCAAGTACTGCACGCATTGCGCCACCGGCAATGATACCAGTACCGTCAGATGCTGGTTGCATGTAAACTTGTGAACCAGAATGCTTACCTTTGATAGCGTGATGCAATGTAGTTCCACGTAGGTTAACAGTTACTAAGTTACGACGAGCTTTTTCCATTGCTTTTTGGATTGCAGCAGGCACTTCACGTGCTTTACCGTAACCAAAACCAATTTTTCCAGCGCCATCGCCCACAACAGTTAATGCTGTGAAGCTAAAGATACGACCACCTTTAACTACTTTAGAAACACGGTTAACAGCAATTAGCTTTTCAGCCATATCACTTTGTTGTTGTTCTTCAAACTTTGCCATGATCTAACTCCTAGAATTTCAGACCAGCTTCACGAGCAGCATTAGCTAATGCTTCTACGCGGCCGTGGTATTTGAAACCTGAACGATCGAATGCAACTGTAGTTACACCCTTTTCAGTAGCACGTTCTGCAACAGTTTTACCGACGATAGTCGCCGCTTCAACGTTACCAGTGCTCTTAAGTTCAGAACGGATCGCTTTTTCAATAGTAGATGCACTAGCAACTACTTCGCCCGTACCAGCAGCGATTACTTGAGCGTAGATATGGCTAGATGTACGGTGTACAACTAAACGCGTAGCGCCTAGCTCTGCCATTTTTGCGCGGGTGCGAGTAGCACGGCGCAAACGAGATGTTTTCTTATCCATCGTAATTACCTACTTCTTCTTAGCTTCTTTACGGCGAACATTTTCGTCAGAATAGCGTACACCTTTGCCTTTATATGGCTCAGGAGGACGATAACCGCGAATTTCTGCAGCAACCTGGTTTACAGCTTGGTTGTCTACGCCTTTAAGAACGATTTCAGTTTGACTTGGACACTCAGCCGTAACACCTTCTGGAAGAACGTGTACTACAGGATGAGAAAAACCAAGAGATAGGTCGATTGATTTGCCGGCCATTTTAGCACGGTAACCAACACCAACTAGCGTAAGTTTCTTTTCGAAACCAGCAGTTGTACCTACTACCATGTTGTTTACTAGAGCGCGAGCTGTACCAGCTTGTGCCCAACCGTTAACCGAACCTTCAGCAGGTGCGAATTTAACAGCATTGTCTTCAACAGATAAGGCAACTTGTGCGTTAATAACGCGCGTTAGTGTACCTTTACCACCTTTAACGGTGATTTCCTGACCGTTTAGAGAGATCTCTACGCCAGCAGGAATTGCAACGGGTGCTTTTGCGACACGTGACATTGTATACTCCTTATTAAGCTACGTAACAGATGATCTCACCACCCATGCCTGCAGTTCGTGCAGCACGGTCGGTCATCAAACCTTTAGAAGTAGAAACTACAGCAACGCCCATACCAGCCATTATCTTAGGTAGTTCGTCTTTGCCTTTATAAATGCGTAGACCTGGACGGCTTACACGTTTAATAGTTTCAATAACTTTTTTGCCTTCGAAGTACTTTAAAGTAACTTCTAATTCTGATTTAACTTCACCAGAAACAGCGTAGTCAGTAATATAACCTTCATCTTTAAGTAATTTAGCAATTGCTACTTTAAGTTTAGAAGAAGGCATAGAAACAGCAGTTTTTGCTGCTTTCTGACCATTACGGATGCGTGTTAGCATATCCGCTATAGGATCTTGCATGCTCATATTAGCTTACTCCGATTACCAAGAGGCTTTTGACAAGCCAGGGATTTCACCACGCATAGCCGCTTCACGCGTCTTGATGCGACTCATACCGAACTTACGTAAATAGCCGTGTGGACGACCAGTTATGTTACAACGGTTGCGAGCACGAGATTTACTAGAATCACGTGGTAATGATTGCAATGCTAACACTGCATCCCATTTTTCTTCTTCAGAAGCAGTTACGCTGCTGATAATCGCTTTAAGAGCAGCGCGCTTTTCAGCGAACTTAACTACTAATTTAGCGCGTTTGGCCTCACGGGCCTTCATTGATTGCTTTGCCATAACCCTACACCTTATTTGCGGAATGGGAAGTTGAATGCGGCTAACAGAGCTCGACCTTCATCGTTATTTGAAGCAGTAGTGCCGATGGTAATATCCATACCACGGATTTTGTCTACTTTATCATATTCGATTTCTGGGAAGATAATCTGTTCGCGTACACCCATGCTGTAGTTACCACGACCGTCAAAAGACTTGTCTGATAAACCACGAAAGTCACGGATACGTGGAATTGAGATAGAGATTAAACGCTCTAAAAATTCCCACATACGCTCGCCACGTAGGGTCACTTTACAACCAATTGGGTAGCCTTCACGGATTTTAAAGCCAGCAACAGATTTGCGGGCTACAGTGATTACAGGTTTTTGACCAGCGATAGCTGTCATGTCTTTAACTGCGTGCTCTAATACTTTTTTATCAGCAAGAGCTTCACCAACACCCATGTTAAGGGTGATTTTTTCAATCCGAGGGACTTGCATGACACTGGTAAAACCAAACTCTTCTTTTAGTTTGTTTACTACAGTCTCGTTGTAATAACCATGCAGTTTCGCCATCGTTAACTCCGAATTAAACTAGTTCATTATTAGACTTGAAGAAACGAACTTTTTTGCCGTCTTCTAGTCGAAATCCAACACGACTTGCTTTGCCATTGGCGTCTACAAGTGAAATGTTAGATACTTGGATTGGTGCTTCTTTCTCAATAATACCGCCAGCTACGCCCGCTTGTGGGTTTGGCTTTTGGTGCTTCTTGATAAGGTTAACACCTTCTATAATTGCTTTACCGTCGGCTTGCATGCGTAAAACTTTACCGCGCTTACCTTTATCTTTACCGGCTAAAACAATGATCTCATCATTTTGACGAATTTTCGCTGCCATGATTAATTCCTTACAGTACTTCTGGTGCTAGTGATACGATCTTCATGAACTTTTCAGTACGAAGTTCGCGTGTCACTGGCCCAAAGATTCGAGTACCAACAGGCTGTAAGTTAGCATTTAACATTACAGCTGCATTGTTGTCAAAACGTATAGAGCTACCGTCAGATCGACGGATTGCTTTAGACGTACGAACAACTACGGCGTTCATTACATCACCCTTCTTCACTTTACCGCGAGGAATAGCTTCTTTAACAGAAACCTTGATGATATCACCAACGCGCGCATAACGACGGTGCGAACCGCCAAGAACCTTAATACATTGTACTCGACGAGCGCCAGAGTTATCTGCCACATCAAGCTTAGATTGCATTTGGATCATGTTATATGCTCCGCTTTATTTTAACTAAATCCATATCAAAGGATATGGACCCCTTCCCATTAAGAGGCGCGAAAGTATAACAAATAGAATTTTATTTAGATACCCCTAAATTTGATTAGTATATAAGCATCTATCAAACTGGAATATAAACTCAATTAGCTTATTAAACAGAGTGTTGGGGATTATTTAGAAAGACTTTAGGACTTTAAGATAGGATTTAAGAGAAATTAATAATGTTTAAAATAAAAACTATTTTAATTTAGGCATAAAAAAAGCGACCCGAAGGTCGCTTTTTGTTCATTAAAACAATAATCAAAGATTATGCAGTTTTAATGATTGACTCCAATGTCCAAGACTTAGTCTTAGATAAAGGACGACATTCGCGTATTGCTACTAAATCGCCTTCTTTACATTGGTTAGTCTCATCATGTGCATGAATCTTAGTAGAGCGAGTTAAAAACTTGCCATACATTGGATGCTTAACACGACGTTCAATTAGGACAACAATAGATTTGTCCATTTTGTCGCTAGTTACACGACCTTGAAGAGTACGGATTTTATCGCTCATTATGCACCTGCCTTTTGGTTCAGAATGGTTTTAACACGTGCGATATCGCGACGCACATTCTTTAACAAGTGAGTTTGAGCAAGCTGACCAGTAGAGTTTTGCATGCGCATGTTAAATTGCTCACGTAAAAGTTCTAACAAAGTATTGTTCAGCTCTTCAACCGACTTTTCTCTCAGTTCGACTGTATTCATTACATTACCGTCCGAGTTACAAAAGTAGTTTTCATTGGAAGTTTAGTTGCCGCAAGTTCAAACGCTTCACGCGCTATAGTTTCCGGAACACCTTCCATTTCATATAAAACACGGCCTGGTTGAATTTGGCAAATCCAATATTCAACATTACCTTTACCTTTACCCATACGAACTTCGAGTGGCTTAGAGGTAATCGGCTTATCTGGGAAAACACGAATCCAGATTTTGCCTTGACGTTTTACATGACGTGTCATTGCACGACGTGCAGCTTCGATTTGACGCGCTGTTAAGCGACCACGACCAACCGCTTTAAGACCAAATTCACCGAAAGAAACTTCAGATCCTTTAGCTAGACCACGGTTACGGCCTTTGTGCATTTTACGAAACTTCATACGTTTAGGTTGCAACATTACTTAGTCTCCTATTTGCGTGGCTTACGCTTAGCTGGTTTTTTAGGCTCTTCAACTTTAAGTGGTAAACCACCTAAAACATCACCTTTGTAGATCCACACTTTGATACCTAAGATACCATATTGTGTTAGACCTTCAGCTGTAGCATAGTCAATGTCAGCACGAAGAGTATGTAGAGGTACACGACCTTCACGATACCATTCTGAACGTGCGATTTCAGCTCCGCCTAGACGACCACCAACTTGTACTTTGATACCTTTAGCGCCCTGACGCATTGCATTTTGTACTGCGCGCTTCATAGCACGACGGAACATAACACGACGTTCAAGTTGACTAGCGATACCTTCAGCTACTAATTTAGCGTCTAGATCAGGCTTACGAATTTCTGCAATGTTGATTTGCGCTTGCACACCAGTAATTTTGGTGATTTGCTTGCGTAGTTTTTCAACATCTTCGCCTTTCTTACCGATTACAACACCAGGACGAGCAGTGTGAATAGTCACACGGATGCTTTTCGCTGGGCGTTCGATAACAATACGAGATACAGAGGCTTTAGCAAGTTCTTTATTTAAGAACTTACGAACCAGATGATCACCCTTCAGGTTCTCTGCAAAATCTTTAGATTCCGCGTACCAAGTAGAATTCCAAGGCTTTGAGATACCTAGGCGGATGCCATTAGGATGTACTTTTTGTCCCATTGCTTTCTCCTAGCTATCTGAAACAATCACAGAAATGTGACTGCTACGCTTAAGAATACGGTCTGCACGACCCTTAGCACGAGGCATGATGCGTTTCATAGTTGGACCTTCATCAATAAAGATCTTAGCAACTGTTAACTCATCAATGTCTGCACCTTCGTTGTGCTCTGCATTAGCCATTGCTGACTCAAGCACTTTCTTAACTAGACCAGCCGCTTTCTTAGGGCTGTAAGTTAAGATATCGATTGCTTCTGCAACTGATAAACCGCGAATTTGATCTGCTACCAGACGCACTTTCTGCGGAGAAATCTGGGCATAGCGATGTTTAGCAAGAACTTCCATCATAAACTCCCTTATTTCTTCGCTTTCTTATCTGCGACATGGCCGCGATAAGTACGTGTAGGTGCAAATTCACCCAGTTTATGACCGATCATATCTTCGGTAACAAAAACTGGTACGTGTTGACGACCATTATGGACAGCGATGGTCAAACCAATCATATCTGGAATGATCATTGAACGGCGAGACCAAGTCTTAATTGGTTTTTTACTCTCGCTTTCCACAGCTGTCTCTACCTTCTTTAACAAGTGCAGGTCGATAAATGGACCTTTCTTGAGAGAACGTGGCATAGTAATTCCTCTTTAAAATTACTTAGAAGAAGCGCGACGGACAATATATTTGTCAGTGCGTTTATTCGAACGTGTTTTATAGCCTTTAGTTGGTACGCCCCATGGAGATACAGGATGACGACCACCAGAGGTACGACCTTCACCACCACCATGTGGGTGATCAACGGGGTTCATTGCCACACCACGAACGGTAGGACGAACACCACGCCAGCGGTTTGCACCAGCTTTACCAAGGCGACGAAGCATATGTTCAGCATTACCAACTTCACCGAAGGTAGCGCGACAATCAGCTAAAATTTTACGCATTTCACCACTACGTAAACGTAGAGTTACATAAGCGCCATCTTTAGCGATTAACTGAGCATAAGTACCAGCAGAACGTGCAATTTGTGCACCTTTCTCAGGCTTCATTTCAACATTATGAATCACAGAACCTAATGGCATACTACGCATAGGCATAGTGTTACCAGCTTTAATAGGTGCGTCCATTCCCGAAAGAATAGTATCACCAGCTTTAAGGCCTTTAGGTGCTAAGATATAACGACGCTCACCGTCTTTGTACAGTACTAGTGCAATGTTTGCACTACGGTTTGGATCATATTCCAAACGCTCAACTGTCGCAGGGATGCCATCTTTATTACGTTTAAAATCGACTAAACGATAGTGTTGTTTATGACCACCACCGATATGACGAACTGTAATACGACCGTTGTTGTTACGACCGCCAGATTTGCTTTTGCTCTCTAAAAGAGGTGCATAAGGCTTACCTTTATGCAACTCTGAGTTCACTACCTTAACTAAATGGCGGCGACCCGGAGAGGTAGGCTTACACTTAACTATAGCCATGAAAATACTCCTCTATTACTCAGCGCCGCCAACGAAATCGATATCACTACCGTCTTTCAGCGTTACGTAAGCTTTTTTCCAGTCGTTACGACGACCAGTACGAGCACCAGTACGTTTAGTCTTACCTTTAACGTTTAGTGTGCGAACTGTATCAACTTCAACTTCGAATAACTTCTCAACAGCAGCTTTAACTTCAGCTTTAGTTGCAGTAGTATCGATTTTGAATACGATCGTATTATTAGTTTCAGCTGTCAACGTACTCTTTTCAGAAATATGTGGACCAACTAATACTTGTAGAATGCGTTCTTCATTGATCATGCTAGCATCTCCTCAATTTGCTTCACTGCCGCAGCAGTAACTACAACTTTGTCGAAGCCAACTAATGATACTGGGTCTAAACCAGCAACGTCACGAACGTCAACTTTATATAAGTTGCGAGCAGCTAAGAACAAGTTCTCTTCTACTTCGTCAGTAACGATTAAAACGTCTTTTAAATCTAAGTCTTTTAGTTTTGCAACTAATTCTTTAGTTTTAGGCGTTTCAACAGCAAAGTTTTCAACCACTACTAAGCGTTCTTGACGAACTAACTCAGAGAAGATTGACTGTAACGCAGCACGGTACATCTTGCGGTTTACTTTTTGACTGTGGTCCTGTGGACGAGCAGCAAATGTAACACCACCAGAGCGCCATATTGGGCTACGGATTGTACCAGCACGTGCACGGCCAGTACCTTTTTGTTTCCAAGGTTTTGCACCACCACCACTCACTTCTGAGCGTGTTTTTTGCTTACGAGTACCTTGACGGGCACCGGCAGCATATGCAACAACTACTTGATGAACGAGAGCTTCATTAAAGTCACGGCCAAAAGTAGCTTCGGAAACTTCAAGAGCGTTACCCGCGTCTTTCAATACCAATTCCATTACTATCTCCTAACTATGGCTTAACAGTAGGGTTAACGAAAACAGTGCCGTTTATTGCACCTGGGATCGCGCCCTTAATCAGAAGAATACCGTTTTCCGCGTCAACGCGAACAACATCTAATCTCTGAACTGTAACTCGTTCTGCACCCATGTGACCGGCCATCTTCTTACCCTTGAACACTCGTCCAGGAGTTTGACACATACCAATCGAACCAGGAGCACGATGTGAAACAGAGTTACCGTGAGTAGCATCTTGCATGGCGAAGTTGTAACGCTTAATAACACCAGCGAAACCTTTACCTTTAGAAGTACCAGTAACATCTACTTTCGTATTTTCTGTAAAAACATCTACGTTTAGCTCAGCGCCAACTTCGATATCATTACCTTCGTCTGTATTCAGACGAAATTCCCACAGACCGCGGCCTGCATCAACACCAGCTTTAGCAAAATGACCTGCTTGTGGTTTGTTAACGCGGCTTGCTTTTTTAACGCCTGTAGTTACTTGAAGTGCGCGGTAACCGTCAGTTTCAAGTGTTTTAACTTGAGTAACGCGATTTGCCTCGACTTCAACAACAGTCACTGGAATTGATACGCCATCTTCTGTGAAGACACGTGTCATTCCAACTTTACGACCGACTAGACCAATAGCCATTGTTATAACCTCTTACCGTCTTAGGATTAACCTAAGCTGATTTGAACATCAACACCAGCAGCCAAATCTAAACGCATTAAAGCATCAACAGTTTTTTCTGTTGGCTCAACGATGTCGATTAGGCGCTTATGAGTACGGATCTCGTATTGATCACGCGCATCTTTATTTACATGCGGTGAAGTCAATATTGTGAAACGCTCTTTACGTGTTGGCAAAGGGATCGGACCACGAACTTGAGCGCCTGTGCGCTTAGCCGTTTCCACGATCTCACCAGTAGACTGATCAATCAATTTATGATCAAAAGCCTTCAAGCGGATACGGATTCTTTGGTTCTGCATTAGACCAAACTCCAATCAAAATTTACACGACAAAAAAAGCTAATCTACCCTTTGCAATAAAAGGAGAAAGCTAATTTTAATTAAGTTCGACTCCCAATCGGAGTCGCTGTAGTAACCAATCATAAGATTGGGCACTTAAATATAATTCATTACTTAAAGCAACGTATCTAAGTGGACGCGAATTATATGCCTATTTTTTAGCAAACGCAAGTCTTTATTAGCAGCGATTAAGCTGCCCGCTACTTATAAAGTAACGATTGGGCGCAGTATACCGATATTTTATTTTTATTCAATAATTATCAACAAGAAATCCACACATTATAGATAGAACTTGGTATTCTTTTTATTTACATATCTTAATGACACTAATAATCGTCAATGTTTCTTAGAATAACAATTATCTAGTTTCGCTTTAACACTACCTTACTAAATCACAGCTACATCTAAAAAGTCCTATAACTAATAGATGAAATTTTCTAAGGGTTATTTTTCATATAAAAGACGACGTAAAAATTACTGAATTAGTATCAGGCAATATCTGTGATTGTGGCGATAAGCGGCCCATTAACTGGGTTGCTCTTACTGCGTCAGCGACATACGATTTAAATCACTTTATATCATGCGGGTCATTACCATACATACGAAAAAGGGCTCAGCATTTCTGCTGAGCCCTTTCTCTGAATAGGTGTTTGGCAATATCTGTGATTGTGTTGATAAGCGGTCTATTAACTGGGTTGCACTGACTGCGTCAGCGACGGACGATATAGTTTAACCAATATCATGTCGGTCATTGCCAATCCTAAACGAAAAAAGCCCAGTCTTTCGACTGGGCTCTTTTCTTAATAGGTGTTTGGCAATGACCTACTTTCACATGG
>CALJMY010000254.1 GCA_937981905.1 uncultured Enterobacterales bacterium | reverse complement strand
GTGATAACTCCCACCCCATAAAATGTTAAATAAATGTACAAATTAAATGCACCACACCAAAAACCTATAATCTATTAACATTCAATTAATTAAACAATTAACACAGCCTGAATACAGGGTTGTAATGTTAAATTAAATGCATTTATTATTTATCTCGACTTATATTATGTTACAAAAAAGATTACTATACGGGCATATAATGAAACAATATTAATTGACTGATAATAATAATGAATATAAACGCTCCCATCGTCCATAAAACACGTACTCAAGTTGTTGTAGAAGTTTTACGTGAACGTATATTATCCGGTGATATAAAAGCAGGAAAACCTCTACGTCAAAGTGCACTAGCTGCAGAATTACACGTTAGCCGCATTCCGATTAGGGAAGCATTATTACAATTAGAGGCTGAAGGCCTAGTAAAATTTGAAGCACATAAAGGTGCAACAGCGGCTAAACTTTCTAGTTCTCAAATACGTGAATTATTTGACCTTCGAGCGTTATTAGAATCAGACTTGTTAGCTAAATCAATTGTCAAAATGACACCTGAAGATATTGAACAATCTCAAGAAATGCTCAAAGTGCTTGAAGATTCGACCACTCAAATCAACTCAAGTAATGTTTGGAGTGATTTACATACTAAATTTCATGCCAGCCTTTATGCTGCTGCTGACCGTCCTAATACGATGGAAATAATTCAAAATTTGAATTCGAATTCAGATCGATATGTTAGGCTTCATTTATCAACAGTTGGTCCTATTCCACGAGCAAAATCACAACATCAAGAATTGTTGAGATTGTGTGAATTAAAAGATATTGACGCTGCATGTAAATTATTAAAAGAACATATTTTAGGTAGTGCGCAAGATTTAATAGACTTGGTTGATACCTATAACGCAGCGCCTGAAAATCAATAATAATGAGTGATAAATCTATACAGTTTCTTCATATTCGCTATTCGGTAGAAAGAAACTGTATAACTCACTAATTAACTAGAAACGACGTCAAGCTTTCCTGCAAAATATTAATCATCATTTATATCTAATATTGAATACATAACACTATTGATTCCACAGCATTAATTACACAATATTTGACGAATTATAGGTAATAAGTCAAAAATTATTTACGATGGCCGACTTCTAAATTTAGAGCACTAAATTCTATTTTCATCATCTTAGTAAATATTTTATATATTCCACATATTGGTCATTTAAATGCATACTTAAAATTCAAGTACTAAATGCGATTCAATTTTTACTATATAGCGCGTTAAAATATCAATAGGAATCTTTGTGCGAAAAGACGTAATCAAAATAATGATGATGGCAATACTTTGCAGTTTTACATCAACATTATTAGCAAATGGAGAAGTATATAAATATACGAGGGCTGATGGTTCTGTTGTCTTTAGCGATCTAAAACCAAAAGTAAAAGAATTCACTACATTAAAATTTGATTGTTATGCCTGTCAGGTTAACTCTTTAGTTAATTGGAAAAATACACCTCTCTATAAAAAATATGCTCATGAAATATCCACAGCGAGTAAAAAGTATCAATTAGATAAAGCGCTCATTCGCGCTGTTATTCACGCTGAATCATCATTTAACCCTATTGCTATATCAAAAGTTGGTGCACAAGGTTTAATGCAATTAATGCCAGCTACCGCTAAAGAACTTGGTGTTAATAGACCATTAAATGCGACACAAAATATTGATGGCGGCACTCGCTATTTGAAAAAATTATTAGTCCAATTTGATGGAAAATTAACGTTTGCATTGGCAGCTTATAATGCAGGTGCGAGTACTGTAAAAAAATATAATGGGATTCCTCCTTATAAAGAAACACAAGCTTATGTAAAACGTATTGGTATTTTACATCAACGATATAAACAACAAGCGATGTAAGACGAGTTTCAAATATTCATTAACAAAATGCAGTTATAGCCTAATAGCTATAACTGCATTGATTTAAGTAATGAACGTTATATTAATTTCGTCACTTTATTAAGGTCGGCCACCTTGTGTTGCTCCAGAACAAAACCCTTCACCAGTTCCAGCTGATGGCAAATCACCATTTAGTTGCTTAGTCATATTTTCTACGCGAGTATCTACAAAGTCAGTAAGACCATAGAAGTTACCAACACTTGATGTTAAGTTTTGTTCAAACTCAGAGAATGTGTAAAAGCTACTTGGGTCATTCTCAACATGGTCACTAATTAATGCTTGAATACCAGTAACACGTTCACTAAACGCTGTGCTATCCAATGAACCGTTTATCAGTTCCCATAAATATTCGTGATATGTTGTGATATTAGCATCATCAGCTAATACATTAGCCACCATTGGACGGTCAGCTAAAGCGCCACTGGTTGGTTCATCAATGTATAACTCTCTTAAATCAACCCCGTTACAATCCATAGCGAATGTACCGAATGATTCGTTGAAATCCCACGGTAAAAAGCTGAACACACCATCTTGGTCATAGATGTAATAGTTATGCGCTAATGAACCGTGATAACTATCTAGGTTTGATAATGCAACGCTTACAGATAGATATCTCAACATTGAATCGACATCAATCACATCAGTTGAACCGCTAGTCATTGCTTCAATAAAGTTAAGAAATGCGCCGCTGTCTGTTGTATCTTCGTTCGTTTTTAAATTGATATCAGTGTAGCTAGTAATGTCATCATCAATGAAGATTAAATCACTGCCAGTGCCATCAGGCTTGTACATATCACCATTTGAATTAGCAAAGTTCTTCTCTAAAAACTCACCATCAATCGCTTCAACCATTAAGTAAAACCCGAAAAGCTCACCATTAACATAAAAGTTAACATAAGAATGTTCAGGTGTTACAACGCCCATTTCACTTAATAAATCATAAGCGATAACTTCACGCATGTATGATGGATCGTTGTATGAGTTTTGTAGCGTAAATTTCTTTAATCCAAAGAATTTTTGTCCATCTACGTATTCATTAATATCAACTTTAAAGCTATAACGATCACTCGTTGAGTTAGCAACGGCACTTAATGTTGAACCGCCTTTTGTTCTGATAGCTACGCTGTCTAAGGTAACGCCATTAAAAGTAATACTTGTGTCGTGGTATTCTTCATCTAGTGGGTTATCTAAAATGTCTTGCCAATTATCATCAGTAATAGTGATATATAAATCTTTAACTTGAGTAGGATCAAATGCACTAGCTATGCCATTTACACTATTTTTACTTGGTGTTAAAAAGTCTTTATCCCAGCTGGTCGACAATGTCGTTACGTCACTTAAACCATAACTAAAGCCTTCAATTACGTCACTCTCATCCCAATCAATGTAGTCAACAGTTTCGTCATTAAGGATTAGACTTAACTCATCTTCTTTACCTAATTTGAAAGATACTGAATAATCACTTGTTTCTTCGTCGGTTGCATAAACCACTATGTATTCGCCCGGTGATAACGTCACATCAGGCAGACTAACAGGATCAATATCATCACTTTCATCAATCACTGAGTAAGTACTTAATGCAATGTCTGACAAACTATTATTATAAAGTTCGAACCAATCGGCTCCGCCATCGGCATCAACAGCAACGACTTCATTAATCACTAATGGACCATGTTTGCCAAGCTGATTAGCAGCTAATGCTGAGGGTGTTAATATGCTTGTTCCATCACTGCCATCAGGGAAACGACCGTAGCTAAATTCAATTAATGCTTCGCCTTTACTCCACGACAGTTGATCAACTAAATCATCTCCTTTAAACAAACTAACTTCGTCACTGTTACCTAATTTAAAACCAACAGTTTCTAAATCAGTATCTTCGCTTGTTGTTGCATAAATACGGTAAAAATCACCTGCGGATAATGTGACGTCAGGCAGAGATATAAGTTCGCTGCTATCATCTGCAATTGTGTAATCACTTAAATTTACATCAGTAGTACCAGTAACAAAAAACTCTATCCAGTCGTAACCATCGGCGCTATCTTTAGCCACAATCTCATTAATGCGTAATTCTGGCGTCTCATTAATAATGACATCTAAGACTTCGACTGTTGTTTCGTCACCAGTAAAAACTTCATTAGAATCGCCTGCTGTAGGATTTAATTTTTGGGCTGAACCACTACCGTCTTCAAAGAAACCATAACTTGAACCTTCAGGTGCAGCGTCTTCTTCCCAATCAAGTAGGTGAACCTGTTCACCATTTTCATATAGCGTAACGGCGTCATCACTGCCTAATTTAAACGTAACGTAATTGCCATCTTCAGGGAGTTCGTCATCTTCATCAATAGCTTGAATAACAATAAACTCACCAGCGGCTAATGCTACATCAGGTAAGTTTTGAGCAACTCGCTCTTCTTTATCATCAACAATGCTATAAATAGATAAAGTGGCTATGTCTTC
>CALJMY010000253.1 GCA_937981905.1 uncultured Enterobacterales bacterium | reverse complement strand
AAAATGTTGATTCATTTGTGTCATTTATTCAAGAGTCAAACCGCGGAATTATTCGTTAGCCTATCAACGATTACCCATTTTTTACCTTTTTAATGATGCGATAAACGCATCATTTTTCGTTGTATCAGGAGTTCTCGTGGTTCATAACAATTCTACTATAAAAACTAATACTCAACCTATTCGCATTGGTATTGTCGCTGGTGAAATATCTGGTGATATTTTAGGTGCGAGCCTTATTCAATCGATTAAAGCACGCTATCCCAATGCTATCTTTGAAGGCATTGGCGGGCCTCAGATGATTGAAGAGGGTTGTCATAGTTTGTTTGATTTAGAAGAGTTGTCTGTAATGGGCTTAGTTGAAGTGTTTAGCAGACTACGTCGACTTTTTTCTATAAAAACTCAATTGTTCGAGCATTTCACAAAGAACCCACCTGATGTTTTTGTTGGTATTGATGCACCTGATTTTAATTTACGCCTTGAATTACAGTTAAAAGAAGCGGGTATTAAAACAGTACAATATGTTAGTCCATCTATTTGGGCATGGCGTCAAAAGCGTATATTTAAAGTCGCTAAAGCAACAAACCTTGTTTTAGCATTATTACCTTTTGAAAAAGAATTTTACGATAAGTATGATTTTCCTTGTGACTTTGTCGGCCACACTTTAGCTGACCAGATCCCATCAGACATGTCGAAACCTCAATCAAGAATGAAACTTGACCTCGATGAATCAGCGACGTATCTAGCATTAATGCCAGGTAGTCGTGGTAGTGAACTGAAGTTTAATAGTGAAATGTATTTAGTTGCTGCCGATAAATTATCGATTAAATATCCAGATTTAAAATTTGTTATTCCTTTAGTAAATAAGCAACGTAAGAAGCAATTTTTAACAGCTAAAGAACAATTCGCTCCAGATTTAGACATTGCTATCATTGATGGTCAGTCAAGAGATGTGATGGCTGCAAGTGATGCCATTATGTTGGCGTCTGGCACTGCTACATTAGAAGGTTTATTAGTAAACCGTCCTATGGTTATCGCACATAAAATACATTGGTTAACTTATAAATTATTTAAACCACTAATGAAAGTTAAGCATTATTCATTGCCGAATTTATTAGCAAAAAAAGAACTGATTGTTGAATTAATTCAAGAGGATGCGACTATCGATAATATTGTATTGGAAGTGTCTAAATTATTAGATAATGACAACACTGAAATGACGCAAGCATTTAGTGAGTTACAACAAATGTTGAGGTGTAATGCCAGTGAGCGAGCTACTGACAGTATTATTAAATTAATAAACAGTTAATCTGTTGGTTCATAACTATTATTAAAAGAATGGTTAATCAGTTGACTGTTCATTAATAAAAGTTAATAAAGAGATTTTTAAGAAAGAGAGTGCAATGGCTACAGAACCAGAATTCATATTTCCAGATCTTATTGTTGCAGGTGTCGACGAAGTAGGCCGAGGCCCATTAGTCGGTGATGTTGTTACTGCTGCTGTTATTTTAGATCCTATCAAGCCTATTGAAGGACTTGCTGATTCTAAAAAACTCACAGAAAAGAAACGTGATGCATTATTTGAACTTATCATGGAAAATGCATTATCGATTTCAGTAGGTCGTGCAAGTCCAGCTGAAATTGATGAGATTAATATACTACAAGCAACTATGCTTGCTATGCAACGTGCTGTCGTTGGTTTATCTGTTACACCTGAGCATGTTTTAATTGATGGCAATAGATGCCCAGCATTAAACATGTCAGCACAAGCTGTTGTAAAAGGCGATGCTCGTGTTGATGAGATAAGTGCAGCGTCTATTATTGCCAAAGTAACACGTGACCGTGAAATGGAAGTATTAGATCGTGAGTTTCCACAATTTGGTTTTGCCAAACATAAAGGCTATCCAACTAAATTTCATATGGAAATGATTGATGCCCATGGTGTAACACCTTATCATCGTCGAAGCTTTAAACCTGTAAAAGCCGCCTTAAACCTAACTTAGCTTCATGTAGATAAGTTTCATTTAAGATAAGTTAGATTTACCGTTCAAGGAATTTTTGTGACAGATCCTAAATTTGTTCATTTACGCATCCACTCAGACTATTCGATGGCTGATGGTGTTGCTAAAGTGGGAAAAATTGTTGGTAAAATTAATGAACTCGGTATGCCAACCATGGCCATTACTGATCTCGTTAATCTATGTGGTTTAGTTAAATATTATCGTAGTGCACACTCTAGTGGTATAAAGCCAATTATAGGTGCTGACTTATGGGTACTTAGCGATGAATTTAATGATGAGCCTTGGCGTGTCACTATTCTATGTAAAGATAATAAAGGTTATAACAACCTTACACTTCTTATTTCAAAAGCTTACCTTCGTGGTAAAGTTCATCATAAAGCGTGTATCGATAAAAAATGGCTTGCTGAATATAGTGAAGGTTTAATTATTCTTTCTGGCGGTCGAGAAGGCGATGTTGGTCTTGCGTTGCTTAAAGGTAATGAAATACTTGCTCAAGAATGCTTATCTTTTTATCAAACACATTTCCCAGATAGCTTCTATCTTGAGTTATTACGAACTGGCCGCCCAAACGAAGAGCAATATCTACATTTAGCCTGTGAGTTAGCTAGCCAAACAAATATTCCTGTGGTCGCGACTAACGAAGTTATGTTCCTTGAGGGTAAAGATTTTGATGCACATGAAGTGCGCGTCGCTATTCATGATGGTTTTGGCTTAGCGGATCCAAGACGACCTAAACGCTATAGTGAACAACAATATTTACGCACTGTAGAAGAAATGTGCGAGCTGTTTAGTGATATTCCATCGGCGATCGCTAACAGTGTTGAAATTGCAAAACGTTGTAATGCAACTGTTGTACTTGATGAAATAGTCTTACCAGACTATCCAACAGGTGATTTAGAAATTGAAGACTTTCTAGTTAAAGTTTCAATTGATGGTTTAGAAGAACGTTTACATTTTTTATTCCCAGATGAAGCTGAACGTGAACGCCAACGACCTGCTTATGAAGAACGGCTGCACATTGAATTAGGCGTGGTAAATAAAATGGGGTTCCCCGGTTATTTCTTAATCGTGATGGAATTTATTCAGTGGAGTAAAGATAATGATGTACCGGTAGGCCCCGGTCGTGGTTCTGGTGCTGGGTCATTAGTAGCATATGCGTTAAAAATTACAGATTTAGATCCTCTTGAATATGATTTACTGTTCGAACGATTTTTGAACCCTGAACGTGTATCTATGCCAGATTTCGATGTCGATTTCTGTATGGAAGGGCGCGATAGAGTTATCGATCATGTAGCGCAGCTTTATGGGCGTGATGCTGTTTCGCAAATCATTACCTTCGGGACGATGGCCGCAAAGGCTGTAGTGCGAGATGTTGGCCGCGTTATGGGGCAACCTTATGGTTTTGTGGAGCGATTAACTAAACTGATTCCAGCTGAACCGGGCATGTCATTAACAAAAGCATGGGAAGTTGAACCTCAACTTGACCAGCTTTATCAAGCTGATGAAGATGTACGTGAACTCATAGATATGGCACGTCGTCTTGAAGGGACAACACGTAATGCCGGTAAACATGCTGGTGGTGTTGTTATCTCGCCAACTACTATTACAGATTTTGCACCGCTTTATTGTGATGACGAGGGGAAAAACCCCGTTACTCAATTTGACAAAAATGACGTTGAAACAGCAGGTTTAGTTAAATTTGATTTCTTAGGTCTTAGAACGCTGACAATCATTAAGTGGGCGCTTGATCCACTTAATGCTGCTCGTGCTAAAAAAGGTCTTGAACCAGTAGCTATTGAATCTATCCCTTTGGATGATCAAGCCTCATTCGCCATGTTAAAACGCAGTGAAACAACAGCAGTATTCCAGCTAGAATCACGTGGTATGAAAGAGCTAATCAGCCGATTATTACCCGACACTTTTGAAGATATCATCGCACTGGTAGCACTATTTAGACCAGGGCCGCTACAATCGGGCATGGTAGATAACTTTATCGATCGTAAGCATGGGCGTGAAGCCGTTTCATATCCTGATATCGAATGGCAACATGAATCACTGAAAGAAACCCTAGAACCAACTTACGGTATTATCTTGTACCAAGAACAAGTAATGCAAATTGCGCAAGTCTTGTCTGGCTATACCCTTGGCGGCGCCGATATGCTTCGCCGTGCGATGGGTAAGAAAAAACCTGAAGAAATGGCCAAGCAGCGTTCAACTTTTGAACAAGGTGCTGTTGATAATGGTATCGATGGTGAACTCGCCATGAAAATTTTCGATTTGGTTGAAAAGTTCGCCGGTTACGGATTTAATAAATCGCATTCAGCGGCTTATGCACTAGTTTCTTATCAAACCTTATGGATGAAATGTCATTATCCTGCGTATTTCATGGCGGCGGTAATGTCTGCTGATATGGATAACACCGATAAAATAGTTACCTTGGTTGATGAATGTGAACGCATGAAATTAGTGCTTCATCCACCAGATGTAAACTCAGGTGAATACAAATTTAGTGTTAATGAAAATGAAGAAATTGTCTACGGTATTGGCGCCATTAAAGGCGTTGGTGAAGGTCCGGTTGAGGCTATTTTAGAGGCGCGTGCTGAAGGTGGTCCTTTTAAAGACCTTTTTGATTTTTGTGGTCGTATAGACACCAAGAAAATTAGTAAAAGAATTTTTGAAAAACTCATCAAGTCTGGTGCACTGGATAAATTAGGGCCGCACCGTGCCTCTTTAATGGCTTCTTTACCTGAAGCGGTCAAAGCCGCTGTTCAACATGCTAAAGACAGAGCGGTTGGTCAGCACGATTTATTCGGTTTATTGGCAAGCCACGATGAAGATGTTAGTCATGAGTTTACAGACGTTATGCCGTGGCCAGATAAAATTTGGCTTGAAGGTGAACGTGAAACACTTGGTTTATAT
Organism: uncultured Enterobacterales bacterium; assembly: GCA_937981905.1. Classification (GTDB taxonomy): domain Bacteria; phylum Pseudomonadota; class Gammaproteobacteria; order Enterobacterales; family Psychrobiaceae; genus Psychrobium. The sequence goes on along the minus strand of CALJMY010000253.1, from coordinate 2,977 downwards.
TTAACTGGTCATCCAATAAATCAATATTTACCAGAGTTAAAGCATTACACCAAATGTCGTTTAAAAGATATTATACCAACTGAACGTGGTCAAGTTGTTAAAGCTGCAGGCTTAGTTATTGCGTCAAGAGTTATGGTTACAAAACGTGGCTCAAAAATGGGTATAATGACGATTGATGATAAAAGTGGTCGATTAGAAGCGATGCTTTATAGTGAAACGCTAGAAAGATATCAAGATCTGCTCCAAAAAGACAAAATATTAGTCTTAGAAGGAGAGGTCAGCTTTGATGATTTTTCTGGTGGTAATAGAATGTCGGTCAAAGAAGTCTATGATGTAGCAAATGCACGTGAACGTTTTGCAACAGCGCTGGAACTTAAAGTTGAACAGCATCAAATTGATAAAGATTTCTTCAAAAAATTTAATCAAGCGATGGCGCCTTTTCAATATGGTGCACTGCCGGTAAATATATTCTATAGCCGCGTAGAGTCAACTGCAAAGCTAGAGTTAGGCATTGAATGGCGTGTTACACCTGATGATGATCTATTAGATAATTTACGTATGTTGCTTGGAAGTAAGCATGTACGATTAAAGTTTTAATATAAGTAATAATTTTAGTAACTATTTAAGTAGCTTAGATTATAACCACAGAGTTTCTGTTATGGTTGTCTAAGAATACGAAACATTATAAAGAGATAGATAATGAGCCAAAATTTTTTAGAATTTGAAAAACCAATTGCTGAGTTACATGCAAAAATTGATGAATTAAGAAGTGTGAGTAGCAATAGCTCATTAAATATCGATTTAGCAGAAGAAATTAAAACACTTGAAGAAAAAAGTATTGTGATGGCGCAAAAGATTTTTTCAGATTTGGGACCATGGCAAGTAAGTCAAATTGCTCGTCATCCACAACGTCCATATACCTATGACTATATTGAGCGTGTGTTTGAAGACTTCGATGAAATCTGTGGCGATCGTGCTTATGCTGATGATAAAGCTATTATTGGCGGTACAGCACGTTTAGATGGTATGCCAGTAATGATTATTGGTCATCAAAAAGGTCGTACTACAAACGAAAAAGTTAAGCGTAATTTTGGTATGCCACGTCCTGAAGGTTACCGTAAAGCATTACGCTTAATGGAAATGGCTGAACGTTTCAATATGCCTATCGTTACGCTTATCGATACTCCTGGAGCATATCCTGGTGTTGGTGCTGAAGAGCGTGGGCAATCAGAAGCAATAGCTCGCAACCTTAAAGTAATGTCAGGGTTGAAAGTACCAGTTGTTTGTACCGTTATTGGTGAAGGTGGTTCAGGCGGCGCGTTAGCTATTGGCGTTGGTGATACCGTTAATATGCTTCAATACAGTACATACTCTGTAATTTCTCCAGAAGGCTGTGCATCAATCCTTTGGAAAAGCGCTGATAAAGCATCATTAGCTGCTGAAGCTATGGGAATTACCTCAGACAGGTTATTAGGATTAGATCTGATTGATAATATCATCGAGGAGCCATTAGGCGGTGCACATCGTGACTTTGATGTTATGGCTGAGAACTTAAAAACAACGTTAATTGAACAATTAACAGTATTAAACGATATGGATGTTGATACTCGTTTAAATAGACGTTACGACCGTTTAATGTCATTTGGTTATTGCTAAATAACTTTTTTTAAAGACTTAAAATGCCATTTAAGGAAACTTAAATGGCATTTTTTTTATTCGAATATAATAATTTTTTAACATAATAAAAGTAAGATTTTACACTTATTTTACATCATGAAACTATAGATATTTCTTTTAACCTGAGTATTTTTATTATTGGTAATACAACAAAAATCTAATAAATAATACGCTTGGTCATGTGTAAAGCACTGCATGGTTAATCAATTTATATAAAGAAAAATAAGAAAAATTGAATAAAAATATATATGTAAAAAAAACGAATAATTTCATGTCTGTTCATGAAATTATACGTCAGTTGAATTTAAGTTTTTATGAATTATTAAAGGCAGGTATTGAATAAAGGTCTCTTTTAGCACTATTGATACGCTTAGTTTCTTCTAACGCTTTACTTTCAGCGGCATCAAATAATGTGTTGATCAATCTATTAAAGTGATTGTGCATTGTTGTTCTAGCCTCTGCTGCATTACCAGCAGCTAATGCTTCGTATATAGCATTATGTTCAGCAATAGTTTTGCTATTATCACTTCGACAAACACTATTATAATCTTCAATTATTTCAATAGAAGAAGAGCGTAATGCCCATAAATTTGTCACTGATAGAATCATGGCTGCATTACGGGTAGATCTTGCAATGATAAGGTGAAACTCTTCATCTGCAATCGCCATATTCTTTTCATCTTTCATATCTAAAACAGTTTTATGTAATTGTTTTAGCTCAGATTCAGTAATGCTTGTAGCTGCTATTGCCGCCACTTCACCTTCAATGAGTGCTCTTGCTTGGGTAATCTCAAATGCGTTAATATTAGCAGTGGGTTCTGATATTTCAGCTGGGGTTAGTACATATACACCTGAGCCTGTTTTCACTTCGATTCTACCCCTTACTTCAAGGGCTATTATTGCTTCTCTAATGGTTGGGCGGCTAACATCAAACGATTGGGCAAGCTCACGTTCGGGCGGTAAGCGACTTCCCATCGGATACACACCTGAATCAATAGACTTTTCAATGTTTTCGACTATGCGCCAAAACAACCTGCGGTTGCTCATAATATCTCCCCAAAAAATGTTAATAAATTATAGTTTTATTTTTATAGTAACTATTTATATGCTGTATGGCAAAAAATTACTATCACTAGTTGATTAATTTTAAATTTATTGGTTAAACAATTTTACGGTAATGATTACTTTATAAAAATATTGGTATGACATCTAATTACAATGTCTTGTTAAATTGGTAACGTAAATTGGTTGACAATTTGTTACAGAATTGGGTAGAGTGGGCCGGACTATTTAGTAGTCT
>CALJMY010000252.1 GCA_937981905.1 uncultured Enterobacterales bacterium | reverse complement strand
ATGAATATACGACGGTTGCTAGGAAGAAGCATTACATATATGGAGAATATTTTGATTCTGTTGAGGTACTAGGCTTTTGTAAAAGCTGTGAAGTTAAAATAGTGCGATTTGAATATGAAAAAACAAGAGGAATAATTAATTTTAATTTAGAGTCGAATAAAATCTTTATGCACTACGTTTTAGACAATAAAAAAGGAATTTTTGCTCCTTAACGCTGTTGAACTGAGCCTGTAAATAATTTTGTAACTCTCTTACCTACTAAGCTAGTTTTAGGTCTTTAATAATAAGAAAAATAATAGACATTCATACAATTAATTCTCATTCTTATAAAACCTCACCCGCATACATTATTGATACCTATACAAAAAATATTAGACATTCATATCATTTAGGTAACTAAACGGTTTTTTGTAGTATGTTTAAAATATTGTTACAAGGATTGATAATGATTGGCCGGTAATATTTACAGGCCAATTGCTTATAGTTATTTATGCGAACTAAATCTGTTCGCTAATATTTATTGATTAGAACGCTACAATACCTTGCGTATCCATTTTTGGTAAATCACCTTCATGAATATCAACTTCAGTTAATTTAGCACCATCTACTGAATAAACACCAATAGCACCAGTTAAGCCGAATAATTGGTAAATGTATTTACCATCATCAGTAATGTCTAAATCAATGAAACCGTCAGACTCTCTAAAAGCACCTGTTGCTGGTGTTGTTGCTGTGTTTAGACCAAAATCACTGGTTGGAACATTTGGACCAAATGTTAAGTCACCAACACGTTCAACTTGACCACTTGTAGCATTAAATTCAAATGATGTAATAGACGCGTCTAGTGCATTTGATACCCAGAAGTTTTTAGAATCAGGTGATACAGTAATCCAACAAGCTGTACGTTGATTATCATCTTCAGAACTTGAAGGGATATCTAACTGAACTGGAGTTAATGTTCCGCCTTCTTTTAATTGCCAAATAGACACTGAACCATTTTGTAATTCAGGAAACTCTGGTGGATTACCGTCAACTTGGAACTCTCTCGCTTCAGTAACAACAGCAAAAACATCATCGCCACGTGTAATCATTTCAAAACCAATTGCGGTAGGTAAATTACGGCCTTCTGCATTGTTAGCTAATGTAGACGTTACGCCAGCTGTTTGGTCAACCGATAATACACCGTCATCATTTACGCCATATACCACTAACGAATCTTCATTCAAACTTGCTAATTGGTTTGACCCAGCATTAAGGCCAGTCACTAGTAAGTAATCACCGTCTGGAGAAAATCTAACTGCTGCAGGGCGGTTGTTAAGTTCTCTTGTTGAATCAGCAATAGGTAATAATTGACCCGATGCAGTTAATGTAAAGCCAGTTACGTTACCTTCTTGAATTGGTTCACCAAAATCGCCATCTGCATCAATATTAGTTACGTATACAACACCATCGTTGTACGCAAGGCTATTTGGACCTACGGCACCAGTGTTGGCAGCATCTGATGATTCAACATCAATTAATGTTAGTGAAAAATCAGCATTAACACTAAATGATGAAATAGTATTTGAACCAGCATTTACAGCCAGTAAAAATTTATTATCTGGAGTACTAATTAATGAGTACGCAGAAATTAGTGGATCAAGACCTTCACCGCCATCAAAATCTGTACTGCCATTACCACCTGTAGAATATTTACCATTGAAAGTTAGCAATCCATCGTCACCGCGTTTGAACGCTGCAATAGAGTTTGCTTCACCTGTGTCGTCAAATTCGTTAGTCATTACAAATACAGCGCCAGCTGGTGTAGAAACAATTGGACCTTGCTCTCCAGCTATGCCTTGTTCGCCCTGAATGCCTTGCTCACCTTGTATGCCTTGAGGACCAGTATCGCCATCGTCACCGCTACAACCAGTTAATGCCATAAGTACAGCCGAGCTAAGAAGAAGCATTTTTAGATTTTTCATTTGAATTCCTAAGTAAAAAAAATTAAGTCAGCGTGTGCTGAATGTAGAACATGGAATAATCATAACAAGGCGTGAAAAACGTTCTTCACAAAAGGGAGTTGTATTCATAACGATTCAGGGCTGAAATATTCGTTATTTATCACGAATGATAATTATGATTGATGAATAGAAAAAATAGCAGTTTATAACAACAGATTGTTAATGAAATAGTTCGCATTGGTTTTATACCAAACAAACTATTCATATAGATGGGGGAAGGGTATTGATGTTAATCAAATATGGCAGTTACAATTTCAAACACAGCGTCTAAACTATTTCCTTTAGAGATAGAATTTAATTGATATTTTGGCGTCACATTAATATTAGGAGATGTGGTTTGGTCAATCAGATTCATTCTTAGCCTAGCTAATTCAGCATCTGATAATTCATTGTTATGAATTTTATCTAATTCTCCAGTATCTAACCATATACCGCCACATCCGGGGCACTCGTCAATTTCTACAACGTTAAGTAAACTGTAATATCGTCTCATCATGACCGTATCGATACATTTGGGACACTTTATTCGTTCGTTTTCATCAAGTAAATGGGTATTAAATTGTCTAACATGCTTGGCTAATGCTTCACCGCGAACTTGAGTTTTACTATTAAACTTAGACAGCTCTAGGTTATCAAAAAAGATACCACCGCAGGCTTGCGATACTTCGACTTCAATTCCCCCAACTTTTACAACTGTTAGTGTACTTCCTGTTCTTGGGCACTTCATTGATTGCCTCCTTGCGGCCTTATAACTTAATTGAACTGTATTTTATAATCCTATCATTTGTCAAAAATTAAATAACAAGCAGCAATCAATAAGGATTAAAGAATAAAGACTTATGTAATTTAAATTTTTATATAAGCCATATAACTAACCCATGATGTCCTGTCATAAATAGATGTTTGATTATAAAAATCATTCAATTAATTATTTTCAGTACTAAATAATATCGAAATCATGAATGTATTCATGAACAAGTGTAATCAAATGTTTCACAATGGGTATATGTAAATAATTAATTATAATTTTTAATGTTTAAGTCCCCGTTTAATATAAGCTTTTTTAGTTTTTTTTAAATGTCTATTGTAAGTGACTGATAATTAAGTCTGAAATAGATTTAATCCTTAAATATTGTCACAATACGCGCCGTTATTTGGCTTAATATTAATGTTTAATCTTTAAAGCATATTTCCCGCGCTCAATGTGGAGCCTCAAAGATGAGGGAGTGTTAACTTTTATTAAGATTAACGACTGTCCAAGGAATCAATACAAATTTGTATATAAGCTATTTTATAATTATGTGATCTAACATTGAATATTTAATATACACATCTAAATATATAGCAAATGATTGATTTCAAGTTGGATGTTTTTATTTGTTTTTGGCAAAGTGTTTATTGTCATTTGGTTAGACATGAATGTTTAGTCTTTAAATATATTTATACCTTTTTATATAGAAGTTCTAGGGTGAAATAATGTTAATTATTTTCATAGCAACTGATTATCCATAGAACCGTTACTTACTCATTTACTTATTAATTTACTTACTTAGAGAATACCTATGAACTCACTTAAGCATAAGCCTTTAGTTTTGTGTATCAAATCAGCGTTACTGGCATCTGCACTATCTAGTGTTTCTGTTATTGCAGCAGAAACCCAAGAAACAAAAATCAAATTAGAAACAATTGAAGTAACGGCTCAACGTCGAACTCAAAATCTACAAGACGTTCCATTATCAGTAGCAGCTGTTCAAGGTGAAGCCTTAGATGCTTACGGCTCAAGTGGTATGGATATTCGTTTTCTTTCTGGACGTATTCCAAGCTTAAACATTGAATCTTCTTTTGGTCGTACTTTCCCACGTTTTTATGTTCGTGGTTTAGGTAATGCTGATTTCGATTTGAACGCATCACAGCCTGTATCATTAGTTTTTGATGGCGTAGTAATGGAAAATCCTATTCTTAAAGGTTTCCCTGTTTTTGATCTTGAAGGTGTTGAAGTGTTGCGTGGGCCTCAAGGTACATTGTTTGGTCGTAATACTCCGGCTGGTTTAGTGAAGTTTGATTCTGTAAAGCCTACCCAAGATTTTGATGCTTATGTTTCTGCGTCTTACGGTAAATGGGATACAACAGATCTTCAAGGTGCCGTTGGTTTTGGTTTAACGGATGAATTATCAACACGTATTTCATTAGTTCGTCAGTCTCGTGATAATTTTATTGATAACGCAGCGCCGGGCTTTGAAGAAAATAATGTTGTAGGTGGTTATCAAGAAATTGCAGGTCGTGTTCAGTTCTTATATGAAACAGACAAGCTTAACGCATTGCTTAATTTCCATTGGCGTGATCTTAACGGTACTCCAATTAACTTCCGTGCAAATATTATTAAGCCTGGTACTAACAACTTAGTTGACGATTTTGATTTTGAGACTGTTTTTCATGATGCAGCAAGCCGTTCTGAGCAGTTTGTGGATAACGAAGGCGTTAGCTTAAAATTAGAATATAACTTAGGCGATCACACGTTAACGTCTATTACTGGTTACGAGTCGGTTGAAGTATTTTCTCAAGGTGATATCGATGGTGGCTATGGTGCTGTTTTCTTACCAAGCAGTGGACCGAACACTGATGAGACGCCAATTCCTTTTCCGTCTGAATCAGCAGGGGTTATTCCTGACCATTTTCAAATCACTCAAGAAGTTCGTATTGCTTCAAATGAGTTAGGTAAATTTGATTATCAATATGGTGCATTCTTCTTTAAAGAAGATTTAACCATTAATAATTTAGGATTTGATACTTTAGGCGGCGGTGTACAAAACATTTTTGCTCGCCAAGAGCAAATAACAACAGCATGGGCATTATTTGCATCGGCTGATTATGATATTACTGAGCGTTTAAAATTAACAGCGGGTATTCGTTACACGGACGATGATAAAGACTTTGAAGCCGAACGTACTCAAACAGCATTTGGCGGTGCAAACTTACCGTTACAAAAACTTAATGTGAACGACTCACAAGTAAGCTGGGATGTAAGTGCATTTTATCAACTTAACGATGATGTAAATTTATATGGTCGTTTAGCTAAAGGTTTCCGTGCGCCGTCTATTCAAGGTCGTGTTTCATTTGGTGATGATATTACTACCGCAGAATCAGAAACATTACATTCAATTGAAGCGGGTATTAAATCAAGTGTATGGGATGATCGTGCACGTATTAATGTATCAACGTATTATTTCACCATGGATGATCAACAACTAACAGCGGTTGGTGGTGGTACTAATACAACACGCTTGTTAAATGCTGATAAAACGATTGGCTACGGATTTGAAATTGATTCAGAAGTTGCATTAACAGAAGATTTATTAATGACTGCTGGTATCAGTTACAACAAAACTGAAATTCAAGATAAAGATCTTGCTGTTGCATTTTGTGCGGCTTGTATCGTGACAGACGAAATTAATGACGCTGGTTTAGCGCTTATTGATGGCAACAGCTTACCAAATGCACCTGAATGGATTGCTAATTTCACATTACGTTACGCGCAAGAGTTTGCTGGTGGTGAGTTATTTGCTTACACAGATTGGTCTTACCGTAGTGAAATTAATTTCTTCTTGTATGAGTCTGTTGAATTTAATGACGATAACATGCTTGAAGGCGGTGTTCGTTTTGGTTACCAATGGGACACAGATTCAAATACTCATGAAGTCGCTTTGTTTGGTCGTAACATTACAGATGATGACAGTATTACTGGCGGTGTCGACTTTAACAACCTAACCGGAATCGTTAAAGAGCCTGAGTTCTGGGGTGTTGAATACAAAGCAACGTTCTTCTAAAAAGTAAATAAACCGCTTTGAAAAAAGCGTTTATAAAGGAAGGTTCAATTTCTATATTCGTATAAGTTATTGGTCCTTCCTTTTTTATTGGAAATTTTAAGTTTTTGTGAGGTTTTGTTAAGTTTTGTCAGCTATTATGTGGGCAACCCAATGAGGAGAATCAAATGATTAAAGCAACGGTTTTAGCCGGATTATTATCACTAACAAGTTTAGATTTATTAGCTAATTGGACTGTAAGCAATGAACAGTCTACGGTAAGTTTTATTAGCGTTAAAAAAAGTAATGTCATGGAAGCACATCACTTTAATCAAATTACAGGGCAGTTAACTAAAGATGGAAGTTTTTCATTAAACATCGATTTAGCATCAGTTGACACAACTATTGGTATTCGTGACCAACGCATGAAAGAACATTTGTTTGAGCAAAGTAAATTTGCCAATGCGACTGTTTCAGCATCATTAACGTCAGCAATAATTTCTAAATTAAAAACCAATGAAACTACGCCACTTTCTTTAACGGCAGAGCTTGATTTACACGGTTACAAAAAAGAAATCACGTTATTAGTTGATGTGATTAAACTCAGTGATTCAAGTTTAGTTGTAAACAGTACAAAACCAGTCTTTATTAAAGCAAACGATTTTTCGTTAGTTAAAGGTATTGAAAAATTACGTTCATTAGCTGGTTTACCAAGTATTTCAACAACTGTTCCAGTGTCATTTTCTTTACGACTTAATAAAGATAAATAATAAAAGAGAGAATTATGTCTTTTAAAACAAAAATAAAATCACTAGTTGTTGCATCAACATTATGTTTTATTGCTGCCCCAAGCTTTTCAACAATTGTTGTATTTGAAACATCACAAGGTGATATTGAAGTTAACTTGTTCGACACTACGACCCCTAAAACAGTCGCTAACTTTTTAACGTATGTGAATGACAGTAGTTATAATACAACGGTTATTCATCGTAGTATTCCTAACTTTGTTGTGCAGGGTGGTGGTTTCACGTTTAACGGTATCGGCTTAGTAGATATTGCAGATAATGGCACTATAGACAATGAACCTCTTTACTCAAATGTTGCAGGCACTATTGCCATGGCAAAGATTTCTGGTAATCCTGACAGTGCTTCTAACCAATGGTTTTTTAATACCGTAGATAATTCAACTAATCTTGATTCATCTAATGGTGGCTTTACTGTATTTGGTCAAGTTGTTAGTGGTATGGAAACATTGGAAGCTATTCAAGCTTTAACGCATTGTGGTGAAACTGCACTTGCTGATTTTACTATTGCGCAGTGTTCAGATGGTTCTGTTATCGCTTTTGATAATCTAGTCAGTATTACTAATATTGATATTAGTGATGCAACGGTTGATACGGCTAGTGTGCTATCACCTGTATTTGTTGAAACAGAAATTGAGCCTCAACCAGACGTTGAACCTGAAACAGATTCTGGTTCAAGTTCTGGTGGTGGAATTGGACTATTAGCATTGTTTGCATCGGTTGGTTTGTTGATACGTCGTAAATATAAATAGTCATAATTAATTCATGTGTATAGGGTCTGTTGATCTTTTGAGTTTGTTTTTGCAGCAATTTTTTTGTAATTTGTACAAGTTAGAGCCTGTGTGGTGTAGCTGGCTACACGAACAGGCGATAACGCCGTAGAAATAACAAAAAAGTGCTGTCCGAAGGATTCACCTAAAAGTCCTTTGTGCTGCGTTATTCGTCTTTCACCTAGATAAACTAGGCATCAATCCTCATGTCTTGCTCAAAAGACTTTTAGATTGAACAAAATTCGAACCCAAAAGGTCAACAGACCCTAGTTTTTATGCTGTAATCATGTTTTTTTTAAGTAAATATAAACAGTCACCATATTGTCACATAGTGTTAATAAACTAGATTAATCTTCTTTGGAATATTAGTCTTATGAATTTACATGACAGCTTAATCAACATCATTGAACAAGAACAATTAACTGCATTTTTTCAGCCTATTTATGCCACCGACAAAGGTGAGTTATACGGATATGAAGCACTCATTCGAGGCCCATCAAATAGTCCATTTCATAGTCCCCAAGTCTTATTTGATGCTGCATTAGATCATGGTTTACTTTCTCAGTTAGAACTCGTTTGTCGTAAAATATCTATCGCTCGTTTTGCTCAATTAAAGCTTAATGGCTATCTTTTTTTAAACATTAGTCCCATGATATTCCTACAAACAGATCATCCTTACGGTAGAACGTTATCTTATATCGAAGAAAGTGGATTGTTACCTGAGCAAGTCGTTATAGAACTTAGCGAAAAATACCCGATAGACACGCCCGACGTACTTCAAAATGCATTAATGTATTATCGCGATTTAGGTTTTCGGATTGCAGTAGACGACTTAGGTGCTGGTTATGCTGGATTAAAACTGTGGTCAGAGGTAAAACCCGATTTTGTGAAAATTGATTATTATTTTATTAATCAATTGCACTTAGATCCGATTAAGCGTGAATTTGTAAAAAGTATTTTGTTGTTAGGACAAAATATGAATGCCAAAGTTATTGCTGAAGGCATAGAAACAATAGAAGAATATGAACAGCTTCAAGACTTAGGTATTTGCTTTGGGCAAGGTTTTTTATTTGCTCGTCCAGAGCCATTTCCACGAACTGATATTCCTGTCGAAATACAAAATAATAAGTGTAACGCTGTTAATTTATCGCAACTAGATTTAACCGCAAGTTCATTATTACAATCTGTTAAAACAGTTGATTATCGTGCGCGTACCAAGGATATTGTTGAATATTTATATAAACATCCTAATGTTTATTCATTACCGGTTTTAAATGGAAAAGTGCCAGTAGGCATGATTATTAGAGATGATTTATTAGAATTATACTCTACGCCCTATGGCAGAGCTTTGAACGAACGCAAAGCTATTCACGAAACCATGAATACCACTCCTATTATTGTTGAAGCTAATACTCGTCTTGATGAGCTATCTACCATGATAACGGCAGAAAATGACGATCAATTATTATGGCATTTCATTATTACTGACAAAAGTAATTATATCGGAATTGGCTCTGTTAGAGACTTACTTCGCCAAATAACACAGCAACAAATCAAACATGCGAGCTATGCAAATCCGTTAACGTTAATGCCGGGTAATGTGCCTATTTATAAGCATGTTGATGATTTAATTAACCAGCAACGACCATTTTATTTTGCTTATTTTGATTTAAATAATTTCAAGCCATTTAATGATGTTTATGGTTATTCAAAAGGTGATCAAGTGATTGAACTAGTCGCCAAACTAATTAAGAAACATACACTTTATAATGATTTTAACGGACATATAGGCGGTGATGATTTTGTTGTTATCTTTGAACGAGAAAATTGGCGTCATGATTGTCAATTGTTACTTAATGAGTTCGATCGCGATGTACGTCATTTATATACTGAGGACGACCTTAAACAAGAAGGCATTAGTGCTAAATCACGAAGTGGAGTAGAGCAGTTTTTTCCATTATTGAGCTTAGCAATTGGCGTGGTTAATCCTAATATTACCTCGTGTTTATCACATCACGATGTAGCAGAACTTGCTAGTGATGCTAAAAAACAAGCTAAGAAGTACCACCAATCAGCTATTTTTCTTTCTCGCAGAACCAACCCTGATGATAAAAATATTCATCTCAATAATGATGTATGTACGCGCTCACTTGAATTTGGTTAATTACTTAGTTGCGTGATTGGCTTTAATTAATACAAATAATAA
>CALJMY010000251.1 GCA_937981905.1 uncultured Enterobacterales bacterium | reverse complement strand
GCGTTTTTTGCATAAGTAAGTGGTGCTATTAATAATAAGAATGCCAACAAGATAATAAGCAATTTATTCATAAGTAACCTGCTTGGGTGAATTAATAACACGGTGAAATTTAACCATGGTTGGTAATAATACAAACCAGATTACTATTTCGATAATAACAAATTGATAAAACGGTAATGACGTTGTAAATGCACCAAGGTTAAGAGCTGAAACATAACTTAATGTGCCAAAAACACTGCCAATAAGAGCAACTTGCCAAGTTTTGAATTTAGTTAACCATGCCAAACTATGATTTAGACATACGCTTAAAAACAACCATAAGGTCACTAACCATAAAGGTATGAAAAGTTGGTTAACATTAATTACGTTGAAACTAATTAATATTTGATCTATACCTACGCCTAATAGCCCCATGAGTAATATTTTTGAGTCTAAGCGTCTTGTTGGTGTTATCACAAAATGTAATATCAACAAGGCGGTAATAACTGGCGCCGCGTAATAAGAGTAAAACGCAGCGACTAACCAACAAGTTTGAAATAAAACAACATTAATAATTAAGAATGGTTTCATCATGAGCATCTTGATAACGTGGTTTACGTGCCACAACGTGATGCGTGCTAATCACACGTTCTATAAATGCTCCTTCGCAATAACTTAAATAGTAATGCCACAGTCGTTGAAATTGTTCGTCATAGCCAAAAACTTTTATATCGCTCCACTGAGCATCGAAGTTCACACGCCAGTCATGCAATGTTTTAGCGTAATGAAGGCCAATGTCTTGAACATTATCAATCATCATGTCAGTCGATTTAGCAATATGTTCTGAAATTACAGCTATTGATGGCAAACAGCCACCAGGGAAAATATATTTGTTAATGAAGTCGATAGATTTACGGTATTCATCATAACGTTGGTCAGCGATCGTAATTGCTTGTAGTAACATTTTGCCATCGGGCTTTAATAAACTTGAACATTTATCAAAGAATTCACCCATGAATTCATGACCTACGGCTTCAATCATTTCAATAGAAACAAGTTTGTCGTATTTCCCTGTTAACAGTCGATAATCTTTTTTAAGTAATGTAATTTTATCATCAAGTTCTAAACGGGCAACTTCGTCTTTAGCATAAGCATATTGTTCGTCTGAAATGGTCGTAGTAGTTACATGGCAACCATAATGTGTTGCAGCATAAATAGCTAAACCGCCCCACCCAGTACCAATTTCAACAAGATGATCTGTTGGCTTTAATGAGAGCTTGTCACAAATAAGGGCTAACTTAACCGTTTGAGCTTGCGATAAACTCATATCCGGCTCTTGATAAATAGCACTTGAATACATCATTTTATCGTCTAAAAATCGGGTATATAGCTCATTGCCTAAATCGTAATGCGCTAAAATATTTTTCTTAGAGCCTTCTTGTGTATTACGGTTTTTCCAACTTAGTAACTTCAGTTGTAACTTGTTAGCTAAACTTGCTTGTTTTTCCAATTCATCAATAATTTTTTGACTACGAGCAAATACACGGATTAATTTAGTCAGTTCAGGAGAGTCCCATTTTTTATCGATATAAGCCTGTGCAGCGCCAATACCACCGCCTTTTGCAATATCGCTATAAACACTCATGTCATGTATGTGCATTTGTCCTAATAATTCACTTTCTTGATTACCAAGACGTTGCACTTTACCTTGCTCAATAATTTCAACACAGGCATCGTCTAGTCGGTCCAATGCATCAAAAATACCTTGTCTACATTTGCTGATAAACCAACTTATTTTCGACACATCAGCATTATCAACTAATTGAGTTTGTTGCATGGTTACCTCATTGTTTTTTTTGATAAGGAATAAATGGAATTCCCTGAATAATAATTTTAAATGCTTGCCAATAAATCAAAGCCATTACTTTGATTACAGCAAACGGTAGACTCAACCATGTTTTCACCAAACCTAATGTACTCATCGGTTTTTTGGTTAATGCCATCGTTGCATCAAATACTTTTTGTCCACCAGCTTCTTGCTCATGATTTTCTAAATGAACAAAGGCTTTTTGCCCTATAGGTTTAACACGCCAGTGATAGTTCATATTTATTGGCATAAACGGTGATACGTGAAATTCTTTTGCCATAGGTTGACTATCAGTTATATGAACTAAATAATAATGTCGTTCATTCCACGGCGTATTACTAACTTCAGCCAACATCAATCGACATTGACCATCATCGTCCATACAATAATAAAGATTAATTGGACTAAAATAGAGACCTAACGATCGACATTGCGCCAACATGATCACTTTTGATCCATTCCATTGACCACCTAACGATGACACCTTATTTGTAATACGTTGTTTAAGATTACCTAGTTCACTTTTAACGTAATCTTTTTCACAAAACCGAATAGGGTTATACCAACGAGTACCAAACAACTGATGTTGTTTGGTCAATGTATCTATTTCGTCGACATCGATACCATAGAGGGAAAATTGATAGGAAAACTCTCGATAATGCGGTAAAAATCGGCGATGCCTAACAACGCCTTGATAAATTCCGCTGTGGCTTATTTCATCTGAGCTTTGAGTATTCACAAATAAAGCCCAAAACGGGCCGCAACATCCAATCCACTGTTTACACCGTCTTCATGAAAACCGTTATACCAATAAGCACCTGCAAAATGAGTATGGTTCTTACCACAAATTTCATTACGTCGTCGTTGTGCTGCCATGCTTTTAGCATTAAACACCGGATGATGATAAACGTACTTTTCAATCACTTTATCAGGCGCAATAAGTTCGCTTTGATTTAACGTGACGCAAAATGTCGTGTCAGATTTAAGACCCTGTAATATATTCATATTGTAGGTCACGCTAGCTGGTTGAGTGTTGTTATTGTCACTATCGCTCAGTAAATAATTCCAACTAGCCCATGCTAATTTACGTTTAGGCAAGACGTTGATGTCATGATGTAAAACAACTTCATTACGACTGTAGGGAATATTGCCTAAAATTTCTTGTTCTAATGCGGTAGGTTGTTTGAGTAATGACAATGCTTGATCAGAATGACAAGCAAAAACGACTTCATCAAACTGACGTTCAGTTGTGTCATCAAACACAATGGTAACGCCTTCATCATGCCTAATCACTTCTTTGATATGACTATTGAGTTCTATGTTGTCTTGATAAGGTTTGGTTAGTGCCGGAATATAACTTCTAGAGCCACCTTCAACAACATACCATTGGGGTCTGTCACTTACATTTAATAAACCATGATTGTAAAAAAATCGCACAAAGAATCGTAACTCAAAATCTTTCATTTCTTTTAAGCTGGTCGACCAAATAGCCGCACCCATTGGCAATATATAATGCTGGGAGAAATAATCTGAATAGCCGTGCTCTATTAAAAAATCTCCTAAGGTTTTTCCGACTTCAATATTGTCTTCATGATAAAGCGCTTTACAGCGTTTATTAAACGACAAAATTTCACGAATAAGTAACCAAAATTTAGGATTAAATATATTCCTGCGCTGGGCAAATAAACTATTTAAACCATGACCATTATATTCAAGTCCTGTGCGCTGATTAAGCACACTAAAGCTCATTTCAGTTTCTTTAATTGCAACCTGTAATTGAGACAACAACGTTAAGAAATTAGGATACGTACGGTCATTGCACACAATAAAACCGGTATCAATAGCGTGATTCTCGCCATTTAATGTAATGTCTTTTGTAGCCGTATGACCACCAATATAGTTATTTTTTTCAAAGACAGTAACGTTATGTTCTCTGCTTAATAAATAAGCCGATGTTAGTCCAGCAATACCAGAACCAATAATGGCAATATTTTTCATGGTCAATCTTTCCTTATTAAAAAGCGCACTGCAAATGTACGCCACCAACTAAACGGTAGTGAAGCAATCAGTGATAAAATTACAGTAAAAGTGGTGGGAAAATTAATGATGTGCTTACGTTTATCTAACCCTTTGATAATAGCTTGAGCAGCTTGGGTAACGTTTACCATGCCAGGCATATCAAAATCATTTTTATCGGTTAACGGCGTTTTTACAAACCCGGGATTAATAACTGATACATCAATGTGATGAGGTGCTAAATCAATACTCATGGTCTGTGCTAAATAGGTTAATGCAGATTTAGAAGCGCCATAAGCTTGTGCGCGAGGAAGTGGTAAAAAACTAGCGCTAGAACTAGTGAACGCTAATTGTCCATATTCTTTAACTTTAGGTAACCAATACTCAAGACAATAAGCGACTGAGACAAGATTTGTATCTATAACACGTTTAAATAAAGCCGCGTCAAAAGCCATAGGCTCGTTAATATATTCACAACTGCCTGCGTTAAGAATAAGCATGTCTAGTGCTGGTAGTCTTTGTGCCATAGCAATAACTTGAGATTCATCTACAACATCACCAACTATTGCTTCGATGTTCGTATTTTTTTGGCACAATTGGTTCAAACGCTCTTCATTACGACCACCAGCAAATACTTTCCAGCCATTACTGGCAAGAGTAAGCGCTAGCGCTTCACCAATTCCTGATGATGCACCGCTAATTAACACTGTTTTCATTGGCTTGCTCGCTTTTTAATAAAACGAATTGCACAACCTAAAACAGGAACATGCTCATAAAGCATGGCGCCAACATCAAGATAATCTCTATGATAAAGAACTTTATCGTCATGACCTTTTAATTGAGTATGTCCAATTACTTCGACATAGTCACCACCATTTAATTTTTCATGTTTGAATAACATAGTCCAATAAATAGCGGCTTTATCATCATTACAAAAATAATTATCAATAGTGAATTTACAAAAAGAAAGATTTTGATAGAGGTTGTGAAAGTAGCTGAGCAGATCTTCTAACCCTTCAACTTTATGAATTGGATCTTCAAACACGACGTTTGTATGATAAATTTTACATATATCATTAACATTTTCAGTGTTGAGCGATTGATAAATAGTAATAAAATTAGATAACCACTGAGGTGTGGATTGATTATTATCCATGTTAATGATCCTTACGGTTATCTAATACTTAATAAATTATTATTACTGCTCAACGTTATCTTTATAAAACGCTAGAGCGCGCAGTCTAGCGGTTTTATGATCTACCAGTGGTTTAACATAAACATGCGTTAAATTGCGTTCTTCTAAATATTTATGCGGAAAATGTAATGATTTTACCGGCACATTTTTTAGCTCAGGCAAATACATACGTATGAACTCACCATCAGGATCAAACCTTTCACTCTGACGAATAGGATTAAACACTCTAAAATAAGGCTGT
>CALJMY010000250.1 GCA_937981905.1 uncultured Enterobacterales bacterium | reverse complement strand
TAAGTATTAAACCAATTTGTATAAAGATCATCTTATGTTATATACATAAAAAATAGCGCCAAAAATACACATACAAAAAAAGCTTGGACGTAATACTGGATTGCCAATAGCAAAAACAAGTTGCGAGAGTGGGGGGAAAGCAAAATTTAAAATGGCGCAAAGTACTGATACATGTTGAAAGCCGATAAGAATTGATGACATCCAAGCTAAAAAAGCTACAACGAAGACTATAAAATCCATTTTTATCCTTAAAAATTAATATATTATATTAAAGTAAATTTTATAGATGAAAGTAACAAAAGTAAATCAAATAGTGAAAAAGGGACACGCATAAGTTACTAATCAAAAGTTATTTCAATAATTTACTCTAAAGCTTGAATAAATATTTTATATAATGCGTTTAAATTACCATTGTACCCATTGATATTGGCATCAATCCATTCATCTTTTGAAATGTCAGGCCAACTAATATTCATGCCTAAAAAGAAGCATAACTCTTCAAAGAAAAAACGCTGCGATCTTCCATTACCTTCTCTAAAAGCATGTATGACATTCAGTTCACAGAATATATCAGTAATTTCTATTAATAGATCAGACGTTGATTTTATATCGTTTAAGGTTTGAATTCGGGCTAACTGTCTATTTAATTCAGTGCTAATACGTGAGCAAGTACAAAAACGAGTGTGTCCTTTAGAGATATCAACCGTTCTTATTTTTCCTGCCCATTCATAAACATCTTGAAATAAGTAGTGATGAAGGTACTTGAAGTGATCTGCATTAAATTCAGTTAGAGAGGTAATATGTGAAGAGTATTCACTATAGCGAAAAGCAGTAAAATTTAATTCTGCTTCTGACAATTCATCATAGTCTGTAATATTTAATGTGTTAATTAGTACGTCTGAATCAGGGTAGCAATAACTATCCGGATTTGCGCCGTACTTATCTCGCATATTTAGTTTTTAAATCATTAATTGATTTATCCAAATTTTCTCTTTTAAATTCCAATCCTTCATAACGAGAACTGGTTTCAAAATTACTCATTTTAGGTACAAAAGTTCGTGTGCTTTGAACTTTTTTAACTGTCGTATTTGACATAAATAATCCTCACAATAAGCACTTAAGCTTTAATATCATAATCATTTATATTGTACATAATGCGTAACCTAACACAACTATCTAATCTATTGCGCTAACAAAAAAGGACAGAGATATTCTCTGTCCTTTTGCCATAATCATATTATTACAACAGTGTTATTTAAAACCCGCGCTTAGAACGACGCTGACACAAATACCCAAAGTTTATCTGTATCTACTTTACCTGAAGCAGTATCACCTGCTGAATAAGCTGCGTATTTAATGCCAGCTTTATAATGCTTAGCAAAACCTTTTGCGTAAACAACGTCGAATTCAGAACCGAAATCAATGCTGCCTTCTTCTGAAGAGAAGTCATGATAAGTAGCAGACAATTTACCGCCCATTACTTTACCCGCTAATGTTACATACACATCTTCTAAACCACTACCCGGTGTGCCTAAGAACTGATCAGCCCAACCGTTGAATTTATGTAATGTTGCTAATGGTGTTTGGAAACCAACGCCGTTATCACTACCTAGTGATTCGTAACCTAATTTAGCAGTTAATTTATCAAACTTATAAGCACCTTCTAATTTAAAGTAAGTAGTGTCTGCATCTGTTACATCATCAGATTGTGTCGCAACTTCTACAGCATAGCTGAACTTGTCTTTTTTGCCGTTGAAACTTACACCATAAGTGTCTAAACCATTACTTACACCTTCATCAACTTCAAGTAGATAAGCGTAACCTACTAACTTACCCATTGATGTTTTGTACGAAACATTCAGTAGATGATCTTTTGAATCAAAATCTTTTTCTTCACCGAATATACGGTTACGTTTAGAAAGGTATGAGTAGCTTGCTTTTAATTTTTCAGACGCGTTATAAATAAATGTTGCAGCATCAAATGTTTGTCTGTCTTGTCTCCAACCAACATGACCAACAAAACGATGTCCGTCTAACGCAATAACTTGGCGACCAATTTTAGCGGTGAATTTGTCAGTTGAGTATTGTACAAATGCTTGATCAAGTTCTGTTGTTTCTGGGTCAGCAACGACAGAATAAACACCAGTATTTTGGCCGTTAGTATCGTTGTAATTATCAACGCCTGCGATAGTACGTGAATCTTCAAATTCAACAACGCCGCTAAAACCTTTGTAATCAGCTGTTTTATGAGTAAGACGTGTGCGAAGTGTTAACGCGTCAGCATTTCTTAATGCGTTGTCTTGGTCAACACTTTCATAACGTAGATTCAAATCTATCTTCGTGCTCGCCTCTGATGCCATGGCTGTAAAAGTAGTCGCTGACAATGTTGCTGTAATTAACGCTGCGATGTGTGTAAGTTTCATTGTTATTCCTAAATAATTAAAATTGATAAAATGGTTACTGTTTATTAAGCGACTTTAGTCGTCTTTTTAGTATTGGCTGTCTTAGTAGTAATTGGTTCTACTTTGCGTTGTTTCTCATATAAGAACTCAAGTACTTTGGCGCGAAGTTCGTTGTATGCCGGATCTTTAGCTAATGTGATTCGGTTTCGTGGTCTTGGTAAGTTCACTTCTAAAATTTCACCTACCGTTGCTGACGGTCCGTTTGTCATCATCACGATTCTGTCAGATAACAACACTGCTTCGTCTACATCATGGGTGATCATGATGACGGTGTTATTTAGTTCGTCTTGAATTTCCATTAATGAATCTTGCATGTGAGCACGGGTTAATGCGTCTAATGCACCAAATGGTTCATCCATTAATAATACTTCAGGCTGCATAGCTAATGCGCGAGCAATACCGATACGTTGTTTCATACCGCCAGATATTTCATCAGGTAGTTTGTCTGTTGCGTGGTCCATGTGAACGAGTGAAATATTATGGTTAATCCAATCTTTCATTTCTTGGCCTGTCATTTTGCCTTTGAAAACTTCTTTAACGGCTAATTCAACGTTTTGATAACACGTTAGCCAAGGCAATAATGAATGGTTTTGGAAAACAACAGCACGTTCAGGGCCGGGTTTACTTACTTCTTTATTGTTAAGTAATACACCGCCAGAAGTTGCTTGATATAAACCAGCTACTACATTTAATACGGTTGATTTACCACAACCTGAGTGGCCAATAAGTGAAATGAATTCACCTTTTTTAATTTGTAAATCAACATTTTTTAATGCGGTGAAGTCGCCTTTTGGCGTTGGAAAAACCATATCAATGTTGCTGATGTTTAATAATGTACTCATAACTTAAATTCCTTTATCAATGCTTTTAAAGTGCGCTTATCTTTCTGCGCTTGCTTTGTCCCATGAAACTACGTATTGGATTTTTTGCATAATAAGGTCAAGTAAAAATCCGATGAAACCGATAACAACAACAGCTGTCATAATGCGGCTTAATGATGCAGAGCTACCATTTTGGAATTCATCCCATACAAATTTTCCTAAGCCCGGATTTTGCGCCAACATTTCTGCGGCAATCAATACCATCCAAGCAACACCAAGTGACATTCTCATGCCAGTGAAAATTGATGGAATAGCAGCTGGTAATACGATTTTTTGAATATGTTTTAGTTTTGGTAAACTTAAAACTTTACTCACGTTGTCCCAATCTTTGTTTATGCCAGCAACACCTACTGAGGTATTGATAATCATTGGCCAAATAGAACATAGCGTTACGGTGATTAATGAATTAATAAATGATTTTGCAAAATATGGATCGTCTGACACATATAGTGCACTTACTGCCATCGTTACTAGTGGTAACCACGCTAACGGTGAAACAGGCTTAAAGATTTGAATGATAGGATTGATAGCTGTATTTAAACCTTTACTCAGTCCTATCGCAATTCCTAGCGGGATAGCAATGGCAGCAGCAAGAATGAAACCACTCATTACGGTGACTAAGCTTGTGATGATTTGGTCTAAAAATGTTTCTTTACCAGTGTAGGTTCTAACTTTAGGAACATACTCTGGGTCTTTAGCGATGCGTTTAGCATTTCGCACTTCTTGTCGTTCGTAAAAAGCATCTGCTTTATCACGCTCGGCATTATGTTCGTCGAATAGATTAACCATTTGTGTAACAACCGAAGACGGTGCTGGAAACTTACCCAAGGATGTATTGATACTATTGGCGGCAATAGTCCATAAGAAAAGAAAAATAGCGATGCCAATAACCGGCAATAAAACTGTTTTGGCGTGCGTGTTTAAATTTAATAAGGTTTGTTTTAATGGACTCATCGTTGAGTCTCCTACTTTTGTGGTTAACTGCTATTACTAAATAATTTTATATGCAGGCTTTAAAGGCACTTAAAGCCTGCGATTTAACTCAGATAAATCTTATAATTTGTCTTTTGCTTTTAAACCGATGTTAAATTTATTGATGTAAGCATTTGGCTTATTACCGTCATACATAATGTCGTCGATAAAATGCTTTTGTGGTGCTTTAAAACCAGTCTCTGCTAGGAAGTTTGGAAATTCACTTGCGTTCATGATCTTATCTTTGATTAAAGATTTAGCCGCTGCTTGATAGATATCAGGACGGTAAACTTTAGCTGCAACATCTTTGTACCAAGCGTCAGATTTCTCTTCGCTAATTTGGCCCCAACGACGCATTTGCGTTAAATACCAGATTGCATCTGAGTAGTATGGGTAAGTTGCGTTATGACGGAAGAATACGTTGAAATCAGGCACAGCACGTTTGTCACCTTTTTCATATTCAAATGTACCAGTCATTGAGTTAGCGATTACATCGTAGTCAGCACCAACATAGTTAGATTGAGATAAAATCTTTACAGCTTCTGGACGATTAGCATTGTCTTTATCATCTAACCATTTAGCCGCACGAATTAATGCACGTGTTAAACGAATGGTTGTGTTTGGATATTTTTCAGTGAATGCTTTAGATAAACCAAATACTTTTTCTGGGTTGTCTTTCCAGATTTCATAATCGGTAACAACTGGTACACCAATACCTTTAAATACAGCTTGTTGGTTCCATGGTTCACCTACACAGTAACCGTAGATTGTTCCTGCTTCCATTGTTGCTGGCATTTGTGGTGGTGGTGTTACAGATAGTAACGCTTGTGCATCGATAGTACCTGATGTGTCACCTTTATGTGGTGCGTAAAAACCTGGGTGAATACCACCAGCTGCTAACCAATAACGTAACTCATAGTTATGTGTTGATACAGGGAAAACCATACCCATTTTGAATGGTTTGCCTTTTTCAATATAACTATCAACAACTGGTTTTAATGCATCAGCTTTAATTGGATGAACTGGACGTCCATCTGCCATTTTAGGAATATTTGGCTTCATTTCAGCCCAAATTTTATTTGATACGGTAATAGCGTTACCATTTAAATCCATTGAGAATGGCGTAACGATTTCAGCTTTTGTACCGTAACCAATAGTTGCTGCAATTGGCTGGCCTGCTAACATGTGCGCACCATCTAAACGGCCATCAATTACGCCATCTAATAATACTTTCCAGTTAGCTTGCGCTTCAATCGTAACGAATAAGCCTTCATCTTCGAAATAACCTTTTTCATAAGCAATGGCAATAGGTGCCATATCGGTTAATTTAATAAAACCAAATTTAAGCTCATCTTTTTCAGGCTCACCTAGTTCTGCTGCATTTAGCGTGGTTATTGTGCCTGTTAGTAAACAACAAGTTGCGACAATCGTACTACATAATGTTTTATTAAATTTCTTTAGTGGTCTAGCAAACATACTTTTCTCCAGATAAAAAAAAAGCCCACTACCATGCCGAAAATGAATTCAGTGGTTAGTGGGCTACAGTGCCAAACTAATAAATGACTACGCCGTTGCAGTACGATTAGTTTTAACGAATCTAATTGTGGATAACCGTTGCGTTTGTAAATAAAAAAGATATTCCATTGTTGGAATAATAACGCCGCGATTACATAAGTAAGATAGCAACCTCTGTGCCAATTACTATAAATCAATAAATAACAACAACTTAAAAAATAACGTATTAATGTAACAAGTTGTAAAAAATTATATCGCACTTCAATTGAGCACATATCACTCATTATGGTGCAAAGGTTTATTCTTTAGCTTATCTTCAACTCTTGAGATGACAAAACACTACCTAATGGATTTAATGGCGTGATTTTAGATGAAAATAGCGCTAACGTTTGATGATAGATATCACTACAAAAAATATCTTGTACGGACAAAGCACCCTCTGCACCATCCTTGATATGACCTTGTTGTTTCATATGTTTAACTAGCATTTCACCATCAATCGTATCAGGGCAATTACCTACGCGATCATTAAATAATGAAAACTGATTATAAGAAGGGACCGAACGTGGTGACTCATCGTGAAACGTTAAACAACTACCCAATAATGATGGTGCAATATTATCTAACGGCATATCTAAATAATGGGAATCGGTTAACAACCTAGCTGCTTCAAAACGATTTGCAATAATCTCTAACCATTCGCAAGCTTCTTGTAGGGCCATTATTAATGCTTGAATCGTGTGTGGATTATTTTCTTGAAACGTTTGTAACAAACCCAATACTTTTTCCGGTGTTCCAGGCCAAATATCTAACGATGTAACCCCCGTAAAGCCAATTTGAGTTCTCACTGCTTGTGTATTCCACGGCCCGCCAACGCAAAAACCGTCTATTTCACCTGCCGCCAAAGCTGTCACCATATCTGCTGGAGGAATAATTACGATATCAACATCTTGAAGATTAATTCCACCTGCTTGTAGCCAACTAACTAACTGGTAATAATGACAACTATAAGAAAAAACAGCACCTAGTTTAATTTTATTACCCAACATTTTACGTGTAGCAACTTCCTCTTTTAAATAAGCAGATGATAACGGTATGTCAGAATGATACGGTTGATGAATATGCTGTTTTTTAATCGTCTCATACAACGCCGCAGATAATGTTATTGCATTACCATTACGACTTAATACTAATGGCGCGACTACTTTTGTTTTTAAACAATCTAAGCCATAACTACTAGCAATAGGCATTGGAGATAACATTTGTGCAGCATCTAATAAGCCTGAATGAACTTTATCGCGCAACGTAGACCACGAATTTTGCTTATGTAAATCAACAGATAATCCCCATTTTTTAAAAAAACCCATTTCTTTTGCTATTACCAAAGGGGCGCAATCTGTTAATGAAATGAAACCTATAGAAAGGTCTGGTTTTTCTATGACATTATTGAGTGTCATTTCGCTTCCTTTTATAATGATGCCAACGCTAAAATATTCTTAGCGACATCTTCTATTTTTTGCCCGTTGTCCATCGCCATTTTACGCATGCTATGGTAGGCGTCTTTTTCAGATAATTTTTTAGTTTGAATAAGCCATAATTTCGCTTGTTCAACGACACGTTGATTAGTTAACTTTTGCTTTGTTGTTTCTAATTCATCTTTTAAGCCTTGGTATTGTGTAAACCGAGCAATCGCTGTATCTAAAATAGATTTCACTCGATTTAAATTAACACCACCAACCACATAAGCTGTCACACCAGACTTTACTAAAATATCAATTAATTGCGTGTCTTCTTGTTCTGCAAACATCACGATAGGTTTAGGCGCCGTTGATGAAATTTTATTGAGACTATCAAGCATGTCTCGATCGGGTGATTCAATATCAATAATAATGATGTCTGGTAAAAACATATCGACTTCTTTAAGTAGTGATACACCAGTATTAGAAACGTGAACAATATGATAATTAGAGCGGTCTAACGCATTCATAAATTCATTAGCTTTACGCTTATTATTTTCGACTAATAATACCTTCACTTTGTTGTCGGATAATGAAAGCGTATTTGAAGACTTCATGTAGGATTACCTTAATGCTCCATCATTAGAGCGGGTTTTATTAAACACTTGCCTTTGTATCCAATTTCCACACCAAGAAATATAAATAATTAATAACAATCACTTAAGTTCAAAATGCTTTTTAAAATTAATTGCCTTGAACTCTTATGAAGCAGTATTGCTCCAATATGGAACTAATTTGATAGACGGAATAATAAAAACGATAATTTAGCAGGTACAGTAAATGATTAATTTCATCTATGTCATGACAAAAATTCCATAGTTAATTGTTTACTAAGCTAAAAACTAAATGTAAATTATGTTATTAAATTGTTTAATTAATATTAATGAAGGAATTTAAAATTGCTTTCAATACGCTCAAAGCTGGTTATTCTAGGCACATTACTCACGTTAGTTCCTGCGCTTACTGTTGATTACTTTATTAGTTCATCTGCATTGCAACATGCAACGAGCTCTTTAAAGTTAGAGGCTGAAAATAAACTTACTGCTGTTAGGGAAACCACAGCTAGCAGTATTAATCACTATTTTGATTTCATTAATGATCAAATAATCACTTTTTCTAATAACAACGCTACTAAACAAGCAATGGCTGAATTTACTACGGCTTATCAAGAAGTGGATGATGATGTTAGTAGTCTTAGTAATAATGAACAGAAAAAAAGCGTACTAAATTATTATAAAAATCATTACGATAAAAAGTTTAAACACTTAAACAATAATCAAAGTTCTAATCCTGAAGTTCTAATAAATGGCTTAAATAACACCAGCATTGCAATGCAATATCAATATATTAGTAACAACCCTGCGGTATTGGGTGAAAAAGATAAAATGATCCGTGCCGATCAAGCTAATAGTTACAATCAATATCATGAAAAATACCATCCAAGTATTAATCAATATCAACAGAAATTTGGTTATTATGATATTTTTTTAGTTGATCCTGATACAGGGGTTATTGTTTACAGTGTATTTAAAGAGTTAGATTTTGCTACTTCCTTAAAAACGGGTCCTTACGCTAATTCGGGTATTGGTATCGCTTTCAGAAAGGCATTAAAATTAAACAAAAATGAGTCGTACTTAACCGACTTCAAACCATACGTTCCTTCATATAATGGTGCCGCGTCTTTTATCTCCTCTCCAATATATAAAGACGATAAGTTACTTGGTATTGCCATCTTCCAAATGCCAATAGACAGAATAAACGCCGTAATGACCCATGACCATGAATGGTCTCAAGTGGGTTTAGGTAATAGTGGTGAAACATATTTAATCGGTAACGATTTTACAATGCGTAGTGATGGTCGATTTTTGCTTGAAAACAAAACCGATTATCTCAAAATGATGGAAACTATAAATTTACCTAAAGATACTATTCATGAAATTGAACTTAGAAACTCAACTATAGGCCTACAACCTGTTGAAACGAAAGGTACTAAAGCGGCAATTAGCGGAATAACTGGTTTTGATATTTTTCCAGGCTATCGTGGTATTAATGTTTTATCAGCTTACAAACCTATCAATATTTTAGGATTAAATTGGGCTGTAATGAGTGAAATAGACGAAGAAGAAGCCTTTGCTTCTATTGCTCTCTTAGAAGCAGAGATTGTTAATAATGCAATTATCATCGGCATTGTTGCTATGGTAATTGGCGCATCACTGGGCTGGATACTTGCCAACATGTTCACCAGACCATTAATTTATATAACAAAAATGGTTGACGACATATCATCTGTTGATGGAGATTTTACGCGAAGAGTAACTATCAAAGGCGATGATGAGATTAGTGATTTATCAACAAAAATTAATACTTTTATTGACCATGTTGACCAGATGCTTTCTGAATTATTGAAATCACTTGTACGTTTAGTCCCTATATCTCAAGAACAATCAGAATTTAATGACAAACTTACTAAATCATTAAGTCAACAGAAAATACAAGCAGATATAGTTAATGGTTGCTTATTAGATGCAACCGAAGCAACTACAACTGTAAACGATGAGTTATTAGGTATTAATAATGCCACAGAACAAGGTAATCTAGCTGTTAACGAAAGTGAAAGCTCTATAACTATGGCTTCTAAAAATATTGATGATTTATCTACAACAATGGACAGTGCGTTAACAGCTGTAACACAGTTAGAAAAAGACACAGATAATATTTCGACCATTGTTGAGGTAATAAATAGTATTTCTGCACAAACTAACTTGTTAGCACTTAATGCTGCCATTGAGGCTGCACGTGCAGGTGAAGCTGGTAGAGGGTTTGCTGTAGTTGCTTCTGAAGTACGTGATTTAGCTCAAAAAACTAATCATTCAACCAAAGAAATTGCTTTAATGATAGAAACGATTCAATCAAGCACTAGAGCTGTAGCTACGCTGATGAGTAATGGCCAAGAAAATGTTAAGACATCATCGCTGCAAATGAACGAAACAAACGACAAACTAACTAACTTAAAGTCAGCAATGGGATTAATTATTGAGCGTGTTGATACCATTGATATTGCAATTGATACGCAAAAATCAAGTTTTCAACAAGTAACAACAAGCTATCAAGAAATGGATATTATTTTTCAGCAAGCCCATAAGAACTCAGATATTGCTGCTGAGATAGGTAACGATATTGTACAGTTAGGTGATAAGTTAATGGGTATGGTAAAAGACTACAAAGTCAGTGATACAAATTACTCAACCCAACGACGCAAAGAAATAAGAGAGGGAGACGAGTAAGCAACATGCTTGGAGTTATATCTCTAATTAAAATCTAAAATAATCATTGAAGTCATTCATCTTGCATGGGTACTATAGCCGAAATTTCATTTCTCGATTATGGTACCTTCTATGAATAAAAGTATTGTCACTAATCTACTCGCCCTACTCCTCACTCTTACCGGTTATCTATTGTCTCAGCCTATTATTTTTAGCATAGGTTTATTTGCGTTATCGGGTGCTTTTACCAATTGGTTAGCGGTACATATGTTATTTGAGAAGATTCCTGGCTTGTATGGTTCTGGGATTATTCCTGCTCGTTTCGAAGAGTTTAAAGTAGGCATTCGACAATTGATTATGGAACAGTTTTTTACACAAGAAAATATTCAACGCTTTTTAGCGTCAGATAAATCGGATGACAGCACTATAGATTTCACACCTGTGATTGATGATGTGGACCTAAACCCAGCTTTTGATGGTTTAGTAGAAGTTATTGAGCAATCATCATTTGGCGGTATGTTAGCTATGGTTGGTGGTAGCGAAGCACTACAACCAATAAGAGAATCTTTTATTGTAAAAATGAAAGTGGCCATTATTGATATTACACAAACGCAAGATTTTAATAAAAATATTAAAACGCTGTTAGCAAATTCAGATATTACAGACGGTATGTTTGAGAAAGTTAGCGCGATAATAGAACAACGCCTTAATGAATTAACCCCCACGTTAGTGAAAGAAATTGTGCAAACGATGATTAAAAAACATTTAGGCTGGTTAGTTGTTTGGGGCGGTATTTTTGGTGGCTTATTTGGTTTAATTGCGGCGATTGTTTAAGATTGAACACAAAGTGACTAACTAGACATATAATTTACCCGCTTAAATCACATGTCTAGTTACTTAATAAATAATTAAGTTGTTCAATGACAATTTCTGGTTCGTGATAATAAATATTATGCTCAGTAGTATTAGAGAACTCAATTTTCATATTACTTGAAAGTTTATTCATGTCTTCAATCGCTTTGAGATACATATCTTTCATTCTAGTCCACACAGGATTCTTTCCGCGATCAATACCTGGTGTCCAAACACCATTTTTAGCCCATAACAGAACAAAAGGCGTATCTTGAAAATCAGATGCCTCTTTTATTATTTTTTCATTGGCTTTAAGGTCGTATAATCCGAAATTCTTCATTGGATCATGCCAATATGATAACTCTTCTAAACGATCGGTTTCTTGGCTTTTGGTATATGTTTCTGTTTTCGGTTTCCATTTGGCTATACGATTAGACCATTGCCCATACTGGCTAGGATCAATAAGTAATATACCAATAACATCTTCTGGATAAAGATTGTTATATGCTCTGACCGGATACGCACCATAAGAATGACCGACCATTATGTAAGGAGCTTTTATATTGGCATTTTTTAATAATGTGCGTAATCGTATACTCGTGTCATTAATTGTATTTATTTTTGAGAGTTTGTCACTTTTCCCCATGTGTGCACGATCATAAATACAAATTCTATTTTTCTGACTAATTACGTCAATTACTGCTCCCCATTCACCTTCAGAACCATAACCATTAAAACCTGATTGAACTATGATACTCGGTGATTTAGAACCATAACATTCAAGATAAAGCTCTATACCTCCAGCATCAAATTTTCCACTAACCTTATTATTTAATTCAAAAGCATAAGTGTTATTAATAACAACTAAAAGAGCGACAAACCAAATTTTATATTTCACTATTAAAGCTGTATTCATATTTTTATTCATCGCCTTTAATCGACTTACCAATATTCTGTAATGTCTTCACAACTGATTTTTCTATCGGATAAATCGATTTAATATAACATGTTGATTGAAAGCCATTTAGTACATGAATTGCGTCGTGTTTAGCACTTAACCGACCAATCAACGATTGTGCTGTGGTGATAGTATTTGTGTCATCTAAATCATAACAACTTTCATTAAGACTAATTAAAAAACGCTTATTAAAAGTAGATTTTAAGATTAAGTAATCATTAGTTAATGGATGCCAGCCTTTAAAATTAAATGTTTTAATGTAATCAATGCTTTCTAATTTATTATCCACAATGTATTGAGCGTAAGCTGTATTTTTTTCATTGTCTGTTAACGTGTCAATTGTCGCGCAGCCGCTTACACTCAATATTAAAGAAGCTATTGTTAATCCTATTAATTTTTTCATATTCTTCATGTATTACTCCGAATTTTATAATGGTGTTATGTATTCGACCATGAGCTGTAAGGTTTGTTTGTTTCTAAATTCATTAATATCGAGTTTAAAGGCTACATGCGCCCATTGAATGTTTGGATTAGGCCATATTTGCAGGTCAACATTAAACGCAATAGCGTCGATGACTACTGAACCACCTTCAGGCTCTAATACTAATTTAAGATGTTTTTCGCCAACGAGTCGTTGCTGCACAATTCTAAACTTACCATCGAAACATGGTTCAGTGAATCCTTGTCCCCAAGGGCCAGCATTACGTAGATGCCCAGCCATATCCAATGTGAATTCGGCGGATGTTAGTTCGCCATCTGTTAGTATTTTCCCGCTAAGTTGATCTGGCGTTAAAATAGCAGCCGCTTGTTCTTCAAATAACTGAGCGAATAATGGGAAATCATCATCTTTAATCGATAATCCAGCCGCCATTGCATGACCACCAAATTTAATAATTAATCCCGGTGATAAACTATTAATACGTTCTAATAAATCTCTTAAATGTAATCCTTCAATTGAGCGTCCTGATCCTTTTAGTTCACCGTCGCCAGCATCGGCAAAGACAATAACCGGACGGTGGAATTTTTCTTTAATACGCGATGCAACAATACCGCTAACACCTTGATGCCATTGGGGATGAAATAATGCGAAGGCAAATGGAATATTGCCATCGCCTTGAGAGAATGGAAGTTCATCAATAATTTTCATCGCTTCTTGTTGCATGCCCGCTTCTATTTGACGACGGTCTTTATTAAATGCATCAAGTTCGTCGGCAATTTCATGAGCACGTGAAGGGTCGTTAGTTAATAAACATTCGATGCCTAATGACATATCATCTAATCGACCTGCTGCATTTAAGCGCGGTCCAATGGCAAACCCCATATCACTGGCAACAATTCGGTGAATACTTCGTTTTGCAATTTCAAGTAACGCGATAATACCGGGTCTTGTTCGCCCTGCTTTTATACGTGCTAATCCTTGTTCTACTAAAATACGATTGTTGTTATCTAGCACGACTACATCGGCTACTGTACCCAATGCAACGATATCTAAAAACTCAGCCATATTGGGCTCTTTGATACCCGTTTTAGTAAAGTAATCCTGTTGCCTCATGTGAGCACGCAATGCCAACATCACGTAAAAAGCGACGCCAACACCAGCTAAGTTTTTACTTTCAAAAGTACAATCAGGTTGATTTGGATTCACGATAGCATCGGCAATCGGTAAACTTTCACCCGCTAAATGATGGTCTGTAACAATGACCGTCATCCCTAAATTTTTAGCGTGTTCGATACCATCAATCGATGATATACCATTATCTACGGTCATGATTACTTGTGTGCCCTGACTATGGGCGATATCAACAATAGGACTAGATAAGCCATAACCAAAGTCGAATCTGTTAGGTACAATATAATCTACATGCTTTGCGCCAAAACGCTCTAAGGTTAACATTGATAAAGCGGTAGAAGTAGCGCCATCAGCGTCGAAATCACCAACAATAGTAATTTTTTTGTCACTGATAATCGCATCAAATAATAACTGCGCGGCTTTACCACTATCTTTTAGGGTATTAGGATTAATTAGATTTTTAAGCTGATATTCCAAGTCTTTTGATGCAGTAATACCACGACTTGCATAGATACGCTGAAGAAGAGGGAGCGAGATAAAGTCAAGATGGGAGTGTTCGGGTGTGATGCGTCGCTCAATAATGGGAACCATAATCTACCTTTGCCGATTGATACTATTAAAAGTACATGAAAAAATAAGTAAAAAAGCCAGCACACTTTATCACGGTGGCTGGCTTTTTGTTATTATAGCTAGGTAAAAATTATGATCGATTAACTGAATGTTGTCTTTATAAAGGTTAGTAATCGCTCGCTATCAACTCCGACACATACATTGGCAACGGGTTTATTTTCCCAATAATCTAACGCTAGTTTATGTTCTGGATCCGCTGCAATTGTTTGACCAATGCCTACGCCATCAACAGCAACTCTAATTACTTTAGGTTCAGTAGTAAAAATACTTGGATCAACTGCATAAACAATGGTTGATGCATCATGTACATAACAACCTTCAATATCTAGGCGGTTTTGATAGAAATCAAAATAGAATTGAGTCGCGCTATATAAGAACTCTCCTATTTCGCCATTATTATCACGAATATAAGACAGTAGCTCGTCGCCCATTAACACTTGATGAGTAACGTCTAAGCCAACCATAGTAACCAACCAATCGGCACCAAAAACAATATCTGCCGCATGAGGGTCGTTAATAATATTTGCTTCAGCAACAGGAGTCACATTACCTTTTTCCGTAATTGCACCGCCCATTAGAATAACTTCGTCGACTAAACCAACAATAGTTGGGTCTAATTCAATAGCTTTTGCTAAATTTCCTAACGGTCCTAATGCAACAATGGCAATTTCATTAGGGTATTGATGCACCATATCAACAATCAATTGTGCTGCACTACGTGAATCAGGTGTGCGGTTTGATGCTGGCCAGTTAATATTTCCAAAACCATCTTTACCATGAACAAAATCTGGCGCTGGTAAAGCTTTAGCGGCTAATGGTTTAGCAACACCTTTAGCTACAGGAATGTCACTGCCTGCTAATTCTAATAAGGTTAATGCATTTTTTGTCGCTAAATCGACACTTACATTACCGTAGGTAGTTGTTAGTGCGAGAACATCTAATGTAGGGGATTTTAAAGCTAAAAAGATAGCCATTGCATCATCAATGCCCGGATCTGTATCAATAATAATTTTACGCGTCATTATTTCTTACTCCATTACCTTCTATATCATTACTTTATATATAGAGGTTTTCTGTATTATTGTTTGTTGTATCAATTAACGTTATTAAGCGAGAAAAGCTTTCACTTGAGCAACTGTTGGAATAGCGCTACTAGCGCCTGTTTGAGTCACACAAATTGCCGATGCAGCACACGCTTGACGAAGAACATCTTCAATTGGAAGTGACAATTGTAACCCTGCTAAACAATAACCAATAAAGGTGTCACCAGCAGCGGTTGTATCAATAGCTTCAACGTTAAACGCTGCCACTTCAATCACTTCGTTTTTATAAATGTATCTAACTCCCTGACGACCTAACGTTAAAATAATCTTAAGTTGTGGATAGCGTTGTTGTAATGTCGTTTGTGCTTCTTCGATGGTATCGACTTGGCATAAATCCATCGCTTCGACTTCATTAACAATCAAAAGATCAATATTATCAATCAATGGTTTTACCGTATTCACATCCATTGGCGCCGGATTAAATACCACTGATAAACCATAATGTTTGGCACGTTCAATAATTAATTCAATATTGTTCGTTTCATTTTGTAGTAATACCCAATCATCGCGACTTGCTTGTGCCAAAACGTCATCAATTTGAGATTCACTAATTTGATGATTAGCACCTGCAAATAACACAATGGCATTCTCAGCTTCGTCATTCACTTGAATGATAGCGTGCCCTGTTGGTGTATCACTTAAATTAACAAAAGACGTATCAACACCAAAATCTTGTAGTGTTGTTAATAATCTCGTGTCACTTTTTTCAATTGCACCTATATGCTTAACGTCACAATTAGCACGTGCTAATGCAATAGATTGATTTGCGCCTTTACCGCCTAGCACTTGTTGGTAAGCATTGGATGTCATGGTTTCACCCGGACGAACAAAGTGCGGCACTCTATAAACATGATCAATATTGATTGATCCAAAATTATAAACGATCATAAAAATCCTTAAGCAAAGGCAAACTATTATTCAACTAATTGATTCTAAAGAATGCTTAAAATAACACTACATAAAAGAGGAGCATAACACGCCATTAAGAATAACAAATGACTACCCAATAAAAACTTGAACAAGTTCTCAAAATATACAATTTATTCATCATCGAAATTTCTATCATACATTTTATAGAAAATGACAGTGATGTAATGCGAGATAAGAACAATCACGTTAATATAACTATATTATTATCAAATACATTATCGACGTACTTATTATGACTAAATTAGATTTCTCAAATATCAATAAAAAATCAGCCGATTCATTTCATCAACAACGCAATCAAATTAAAAAAGTACTACGCGGTGATACTGTTTTATGCGAACAATGTAATCAACCGTTAGCATTAATCTCAAGTACGAAAGATCAAGCGCTTATTGGTTGTCAAAAAAGCTGTACAGCTATTGATATGGAAATAGATTAAGTTAATCTCACCTATTAAGATAAAGTTAAAAAAAAGGCCACTTTATGAATAAAGCGGCCTTTAGAAAGAGTGGAATATTAAAAATTAATTACCCGCTACTTTCATTTCTTCTAGTAAAATAGAACCACACAATGTGCTCTTACGAGAATCAACATCATTACTAATTGCTACGATATTTTTATACATATCTTCTAAATTACCAGCGATAGTAATTTCGTGAACAGGATATTGAATAATGCCATTTTCTACCCAATAGCCAGCAGCACCGCGAGAATAATCGCCTGTAATTATATTAACCGACGAACCCATTAAGTCTGTTACTAATAAACCTGTACCCATTTTTTTGAGTAATTCGGCTTGTGTTTCAACCGTATGATTAACAAACCAAGTATGCGTTCCGCCAGCATGTCCTGTAGGCACCATATCTAATTTACGGCCAGAATAACTTGTAATTAAATAAGACGCTAAAATACCTTTATCAATTACTGTTAGGTCTTTAGTCGCTAGCCCTTCATGATCGAACGGTGTAGAAGCTAAAAAACCTTTAAGGTGTGGTTTTTCTTCAATTGATAACCAATCAGGGAAAATTTGATCGCCTTTCTTGTCTAATAAGAAACTAGACTTACGATATAAACTTCCGCCGCCAATAGCAGAAACTAAATGTCCGATAAACCCTGCTGACAGTTGTGATGAAATAATTACTGGCACTGTCATCGTATCAAGCTTTTTAGCACCTAAACGCGCTAGCGTATTTTTAGATGCTTGTTCACCAACATACGTTGGATTATCAAGACGGTCAGGGTAACGCGATACACTATATTCGTAATCACGTTCCATTTCACCATTATGCTCTGCAATTGAAACACACGATAAACTATGACGTGAACTTGGGTAGCCAGCAATTAAACCATGACTGTTACCGTAGACACGCAAGCCTTGATGAGAGTTATAAGAAGCACCATCACAATAAGCAATTTCATCACTGTAATCAATTGCAGCCGCTTCAGCTTCTAATGCTAAATCAATGGCATATTGAGGATCAAGAGAACCAGGATGATATAAATCTAAATCAGGAATATCTGTTGCCATTAAACTAGCATCGGCTAAGCCGTTGAATTCATCTTCAGAGGTATGCTTTGCAATGCTAATTGCAGCAGAAACAGCACTTTCAATGGCCGCTTCACTTAAATCAGATGTTGAACTGCTACCTTTGCGGTGACCACAATAAACACTGATTCCTAATGCACCATCGTGATTAAATTCAATGGTTTCTACTTCCCGTGAACGGGTAGAAACACACAAACCAGTTTGTTTACTCATTGATACTTCGGCACTACTAGCACCTAAACGTTTAGCTGAATCTAAAGCTTTAGCGACTGATTCTTTAACTCGAGCAAGTTCATCATAAATATCGTAATCTGCTGCCACAATGAGGTTCCTATAAATAAATTTTCGATATCTTAGCATGCTTCACGTTAAGGCAGCGTCATCGATGAAAAAATAATGCTACAATGCACGCAAGATAAACGATTAACAGAGAAAACTCATGAGCAAAGCGAAAAAAGCGCCCATTGATTTAAGTACAGAGCTAGATGATTGGGTAAGTCGCAGCGAATTAAAGCGTCAAGCCGATGATTATCATGCATTAGGCAGAACCATCATGGATTTGGCAGACAGCCAACGTAAATTAATTCCGATGACTGAAGATTTACGCACAGCCGTAGAACTTGCTAATCGCATTCGTCACACTAAAGAAGGCTTTCGCCGACAAATGCAATTTGTGGCTAAAGTGTTACGTAATAATGATGTTGATGAAATTAGATTGTCGCTAACACAATTTAATAAACGTGATAAACGTAGTGATTTAGAATCTAAAAAATTAGAAAAATCTCGTGACCGTTTAATTAAAATGGGCGATGTAGCAATTAATGACTTCATCGAACACAACCCAACAGCTGATCGTCAAAAATTACGTCAATTAGTTCGCCAAGCGAACAAAGAGTTAAAAGACGAAAAACCAGCTAAAGCAGCAAAAGAATTGTTCCAATATATTAAGAGCTTTAAATAACAATTTAACTATAAATTGTTAAGTTCGAATAAAAAAACCAGCATAGTGCTGGTTTTTTATTGGGATGAACTTAAGTTTACAATTTGAAGTGCGATATTAATTGCTTTAGCTTATCTGCAACACTATCCACACCTTGGTTTATACTAGCAATATTATTCACATTAGCTGTATTCTCATTAGCTGCATCATTGATTGCTGTAATTGATGTACTTATTTCAATAGACATACTCGACTGTTGTTCAACAGCATTTGCCGTTTGTGATGTCATATCACTAATGTGATGAATTTTACTATTTACATCCTCAATATCTTTTTCAGTTTTGTTTGCATTGGTTGTAGTCTGCTCACAAATTTCTCGACTTAAGACCATAACTTTCACAGCACGTTGAGAAGCTGACTGTAATTTGAGAATCATTTCTTCTATATTCGTTGTTGATTTTTGTGTCTTAGACGCAAGATTTCGAACTTCATCAGCAACGACAGCAAAACCACGCCCTGTTTCACCAGCTCTTGCCGCTTCAATTGCCGCATTAAGTGCCAACAAATTAGTCTGCTCAGCAATACCTTGAATAACCTCTAATACCGAACCAATTTTATGAGAATCAGTTTCTAATTCTTTAATAACTTCACTCGCTTGGGTGATTTCATTATCAAGTTTCGTCAAATCCGCAATTGTTTCATGTAATGTTTCAGAGGCTTTATCTGATGATGATTTTGCTATTTTTGATGCATCTGACATCACGACGGCATTATTAGCAACTTTAC
Organism: uncultured Enterobacterales bacterium; assembly: GCA_937981905.1. GTDB lineage: Bacteria > Pseudomonadota > Gammaproteobacteria > Enterobacterales > Psychrobiaceae > Psychrobium. The sequence continues at coordinate 587 of CALJMY010000250.1, read as the reverse complement.
TAATACTCTCTGTCATTTCTTCAACAGCGGTTGCTATGTGTTGAATTTTATCTTGCTGCTCTTGTAATCCAATAGTAGTTTGTTTACTTGAGTTATTTGCATCTACAGCCTGACTTGCTAAAACATTACTTTCATCAGTAATACTAGAAATAATTGTTTGTAAGTTTTTCGTCATACGCTGCATTTCAAAATAAACACTGCCTTCATGGCATTCCTTATCAAAATCGATATCTAACTCACCGTTAGCAACACGTTTTGACAATGCCAACATTTCTGATGGCTCTCCCCCTAACGGTTTCAATATTGATGAAGAAACTGTCACTGCAACAAATAATACTAAGACAATAGCAACAAAAATGATAAACAACATTTCTTTATATAAAAAGTAGATAGGTGCAAAAGCTTCTGCTTTATCTATTTCTGAAATAACAACCCATTGGAAGTCTTGAATTTTTAATGGTGTAAAAGCTGATAGGACATCATTACCGTTATAATCTACAATAATTCGATATTCTGTCTTACCGTTAATTCCCAGTGTTGCAGCTTCAGTATCAACCCCGTTATTTGCAACATTACCGGCAAATGAT
>CALJMY010000249.1 GCA_937981905.1 uncultured Enterobacterales bacterium | reverse complement strand
CTTTTAATGGTTTTGTTATTAAGTTTGTTTCAAATTATTATTTATTAATAGGTTATTTATTGTGTGTGAGCTGTTAGGCATGAATGCCAATGTACCAACCGATATAGTGTTTAGTTTTACCGGATTAGTTGAACGTGGTGGCATTACAGGGCCTCATCGTGATGGTTGGGGTATTACGTTTTATGACGGTAAAGGCTGCCGTAGTTTTAAAGATCCACTCCCTAGTTGTGAGTCACAAGTGGCTAATTTAATTAAGTCATATCCGATTAAAAGTGAAATTGTAATCAGTCACATTAGACAAGCGAATCGTGGGGATGTGAACCTTGAAAACACGCATCCTTTTACGCGTGAACTATGGGGCAGTAATTGGTGTTATGCGCATAATGGTCAGTTGTCTGATTACGAAATACACTTATCCACATCTCGTTTTAATCCGGTTGGGCAAACTGATAGTGAATTAGCGTTTTGTTGGATTTTAGATAAGTTAGCGCTTAAATTTGATTCAATGCCTGAAGATACGTCACTTATTTTTGATTACATTCAAAGTTTAGGGTCTGAACTAAAGTCGTTTGGCGTGTTTAATATGTTATTGACTAATGGTGAATATTTAATTGCGTATTGCACTAACAATTTAAGTTGGATCACAAGGCGTGCACCTTTTGGGCAAGCGACATTGATAGATACAGACATGGTGATTGATTTTAATCAAGAAACAACGACCAATGATGTTGTTACTGTAGTTGCTACTCGCCCTTTAACAAATAATGAAAGCTGGCATGTTATGACGGCTGGCGAATGCGTTATGTTTAAGAAAGGTGAAATGCAGCATCAGCATATACCCGACGAGACATAAAAATTAAGCATAAAAAAAGCCCCAAGTTATTAGTTCTATAAAGGACTAATGACTTGAGGCTTTTTGTTAGCCAGTTAAAGCTAACAAATCAGTCAATTAACGTGAAAGAGCAGGCGTTAAATGTGGACGGATTTTAGATAAAAGTGCTTTAACAACTTTTGGATTACCAGTAACAATGTTTCCAGTCGCTACATAACCGTGACCACCAGTAAAGTCAGTGATAATAGCACCAGACTCTTTTACTAATAATTCACCAGCAGCTGTGTTCCAAGGTTTTAAACCAATTTCAAAGTAACCGTCTAAACGACCAGCAGCAACATAAGCAAGATCTAATGCTGGTGAACCACTTTGGCGGATACTAGCGATATCATCATAAACTTCGTTAAAAATTGATAAATAAGTCGCTTTGTAACTAGGTGAATTAAATGGGAAAGCAACACCAATCACTGTGCCTTTAAGATCTTTCGCTTTAGTAGCACGTGTGCGATAAGTGTTGAACTGTGAACCTTGACCACGAGTAGCACTAAATAGTTCGTCACGGATTGGATCAAATACAACCGCTTGCTCAGTTTTTCCATTCACTTTTAGTGCAATAGAAACACAAAAATGTGGAATGCCTTTGATGTAATTAGTTGTACCGTCTAGTGGGTCAACAATCCATTGGTACTCACTTTTAGCATTACCTTGAACGCCACTTTCTTCACAAATGAAGCCGTGGTCAGGGTAAGATTTCCTAACAACAGCAATAATTGCTTCTTCTGCAGCTATATCAATCGATGTAACGAGGCCATTAACCCCTTTTTGTTGTGTTTCAACTTTATCTAGCTGCTCAGTGCCTTGCATAATTATTTTGCCGGCGCTGCGAGCTGCCCGAATTGCAATATTTAGCATCGGATGCATAGTGTGTACCTTTGAATGTTAAAGAACGGTTATATTTGGGCTTGTCTTAATATTCTATATTAAATATAAGCAGCCCTAAATTAGCGCGGCAAAGTATACCAGAAAAATGGATTTAGACAATAGCTTAGTGTGAGTTACTATTAATTGACGAGAAAGAGGGAATAGCCTAATAGAGAATAATGGTATTGATAGAATAAAAAAGGCAGGGTGATTAATATCATCCTGCCTTTAAATATTCATAAGACTTCTACTTACCAAACACTGTCAATTTACGATGAATGTTGTGTCGCAAGCTCTCTAATTTTTGCAACAATTGCGCGTAAACCGCTACCGCGAGTCATGCTGATATGGCGTTCTAAATCTAATACTTTGAAATAATTATCCATATCAAAATCTACAATAGTTTTAGCTGTTTGGCCTTGATAAGCTGCCAGCACTAAAACTAATAGTCCACTAACAATCACTGCGTCACTTGCGACATCAAAAAATAAACGGTCATCATCAATGGTTGGTTTTAACCAAACACTACTTTGACAACCTTTTACGATTCTATCATCGGTGCGCTCTGCTTCGCTCAATTCAGGTAATTGCTTACTTAAATCGATAATGTATTGATAACGTTCTTCCCAATCATCGAAAAATTCTAAATCTTCGATAATATCGGTAGTTGATGGTAATTTTGTCATACTAAAAAAATAATCCTGATTCTAATTGGGCTTCTTCGCTCATCATATCGCGTGACCACGCAGGATAAAAGACTAAATCTACAACAACATTGCTAACATTAGGCACTAAGCTAACACGGTGCTCAACATCACCTACTAACACTGGACCCATACCACAAGCTGGAGCAGTTAATGTCATTTGGATAGTAACGGTATTGTTTTCTTGATCGATAGACACATCGTAGATCAAACCTAAATCAACTAAATTGATAGGTATTTCGGGATCAAATACGCTCTCTAACGCATACCACACATGTTTGTCATTAATACTGCTGGTATCAGCTGACTCTTCAAAGTTTAGTGTCAGAGGCTGACGACCAAGTACATCAGCATCCGTACCGTCAATACGCAGCATGTTACCAAGCCAAGTGACAGTAAAATTACCGCCTAAATCTTGTGTAATAGTAACGAATTCATTCGCAGGAATAATATGAAGCTCGCCAGTAGGAACTTTTCTAGCAGGGCATTCACGCTGAGTGGTAACCATTTTTTGTAGCATAATTTACCCTACGTTAAAGCTTTCGCCACAACCACATTCGTCAACGACGTTAGGGTTGTTATATTTAATAATACCGTTGATACCATCATCAACGTAATCTATCTCAGTATAACGAATGATTTCATGTGCTTGCTCAGCAACAGCGATAGATAGTACATTAGAAAAAGTTAGCACTTCATCGCCATCTTCTGCTTGGTCAGCAATTTCAATCACGTAAGCAAAACCAGTACAACCGCTCACTTTTGTTGATAAACGTATTAACGAATCAGCTTTATTTTTTAACTGTTTTTCAAAAAAATCAATCGCCGGTGCAGTTACTGAGATTAATGGTGATTGTGGATCAAATGTCTCTACAGTCATGATAATTTCCTCTTAAGCCAACATATTTTTTGCTTTGTTTAATGCAACAAATAACGTATCAATTTCTTCAAACGTATTGTAGATAGAAAATGACGCACGAGCAGTGCCGCCAAGGCCTAAACGCTTCATTAACGGTTGAGCACAATGATCACCAGTACGAATAGCAACACCTTGTTGATCTAAAATGAAACCTAAATCACCTGGATGTGTTCCATCGATTAAGAAGCTCATTACACCAACTTTTTCTTTGGCTGTACCAACTAATTGAATACCTGAAAAGTCTTTGGCCTTATCCATCGCATAATTCAACAATGCGGTTTCATGTGCTTTCAATGCATCAAGGTCTTGTTGCATGAACCATTCAACAGCAGCGCCTAAACCAACAGCACCTGCAATATTAGGTGTACCAGCTTCGAGACGATGAGGTAAGACACCCCATGTTGATTCTTGGTAGTCAACTGTGCGGATCATTTCACCACCAGTTTGCCATACTGGCCAGTTTTCTAAAACGCTATAACGTCCCCATAAAATACCAACACCTGTTGGTGCACATAATTTATGGCCAGAAAATACATAGAAATCACAACCAATAGCTTGCACATCAACTTTGCAATGAGCAATGCCTTGGGCACCGTCAATTAATACTAAGGCGTCACTTTGGCTTTTAACGATACTAGTAAGTTCATTAATCGCATTAAGCGTACCTAGTGCATTAGAAGCATGTGGAAAAGCAACTAAACGCGTATTGCTACTTAGTTTTGCTGTAAAATCAGCAACGTCTAATTCACCAATTTCGTTTATTTGAGCAACTTGTAATGTTGCACCAGCACGTAAACAGGCTTGTTGCCATGTTACTAAATTTGCATGGTGCTCCATTTCAGTGATTAGTACTTCATCACCTGCTTTTAATTTTTGTGCTAAGCCATTGGCAACTATATTGATGGCTTCTGTTGTGCCACTTGTCCAAATAACTTCTTCACGTTGATTAGCATTGATGAACGTTTGTATATTACTTCGTGCATTTTCAAAACGACGTGTTGCTTCATCCGATAAAGAATGGGCACCACGATGTACATTTGAATTACACTGTGTATAAAAATCAACTAAGGCGTCAATAACTACTTGAGGCTTTTGTGTTGTCGCGGCATTATCTAAATAGGTTAATGTCTTACCATTAACCTTGGTCGATAATATTGGAAACTGCGCGCGTAGTGCATCAATATCTAAACTCATGAGACTTCCATAGACTTAAATCGAGTACTTAACATATCAGTTAACCAAGCTCGAATAGGATCAATTTCAATGTCATTGATTAATTCTTGAATAAAGCCAAAGTTCAACATTATTAATGCTTGTGAGCGAGGAATACCACGCGTTAGCAAATAATATAGTGACTCATCGTCTATTTCAGCAATCGTCGCACCATGAGCACAACGAACGTCGTCCGCATAAATTTCTAGCTCTGGTTTAGTATTAATCAATGCACGTCGTGATAATAATAAATTACGATTATTTAACTGAGCTAATGTTTTTTGGGCATCACGATGAATGTGAATACGACCGCCAAAATTAGCGCGTGCTCTATCACCAATAATACCGTGTACTTTTTCATTACTTGTACCATTAGGCACAGCATGTTCAATTGTACTTTGTAAATCGAAGGCTTCACCTTCAGCAAGTAAGTACATTGCATTAATGTCTACATTACTATGCTCACCAGTGTAATTTACATCGATGTTTAACTTAGATAGATCACTACCAAAAGCAACAATCGTACTATTGATGTATGAAGAAGCACCTACTTGGAAATGACAACCGCCAACATGTAATGCTTTTTGTGTGAATAACGCAAAGCGATAATGATATAACGTCGCATTGTCTGCTACATCAAATTCACTCATGCTTGTGTTTACACTGTCTTCTTCACCAACGCCATGTTCGATAATCGTTACTTTAGCGTGTTTAGCCACATTAACTAATACGCGAGAGTGATTTTCTACACCGTCGTTAGCTAAATGAATAAGACGGATAGGCGTATCAATTATTGCATTTTCAGCAACATCAATAACTACGCCACTATTAGCAATTGCATCATTAATTAAACCAAAGATATGTCTTTCTGGTTTTATTTGAGCAAAACGAGATGCGGCTACCGCTTCAGCTTTTTCATCTTGTAAGGTATAAATACTTAAACCTTCAGGAAGTGTAAAAGTACTTAAATCAGTTTTTAATTGACCACCAACAAAGTAAATATCAATACTGTCTAAACCTGGAATTGCAGGTTTGTCCCAGCTAGTGATATTGGCTGGTGTTGGCTTGGCATTACGTGACTCAACAGAAACAAGTGACGTATTCGCCCATGCTTCAGTTCTGCGCGTTGGCCATTTTTGTTCTTTTAATTTTTTTAACGATGAGTTGCGCTGCTCTGCAAGCCATGTCGCCGCTAGTTCATTAGAGGCTGGCTGCTCGGCATGGGCAATGACATCTTCAAGCCATTGACTCATGCTTTTTCCTCAACGTAATTAAGACCTAAAAAGCCATAACCTTCATTTTCAATTTTAAGTGCTAATGAAGCATCACCGCTTTTGATGATTTTACCATCGGCTAAAATATGAACGAAATCAGGCTTAATGTAATCTAAAAGGCGTTGGTAATGAGTTACTACAACAAAAGAACGTTCAGGACTGCGTTGACTGTTTACACCGTCAGCAACCGTTTTTAATGCATCAACGTCTAGACCTGAATCCGTTTCATCTAAGAAACAAATTGAAGGCTGTAGTAAAATCATTTGCATGATTTCGTTACGTTTTTTCTCACCACCAGAGAAACCTTCGTTCACACCACGTTTTAGAAAATCTAACGGTAATTGAACTTGCTTACAGGCTTCTTTCGCTAGTTTTAAGAATTCACCAGCGGTATATTCTTCTTGGCCACGTGCGATACGAGCAGCATTTACTGACTCTTTCATGAAAACCATGTTGCTAACACCCGGAATTTCTACTGGGTATTGGAATGCTAAGAAAAGACCTGCTACTGCACGCTCTTCAATTTCCATGTCTAATAAATCTTGACCGTTAAGCGTTGCTTCACCTTCAGTAACTTCATAGCCATCACGACCAGATAATACATAACCAAGGGTACTTTTACCGGCACCATTTGGGCCCATAATTGCGTGAACTTCGCCAGGGTTAATTGTAAGGTCTAAACCTTTTAAGATATTTTTTTCTTCAATACCGGCATGTAAATTTTTAATAGATAACATATTAACCAACTGACCCCTCTAGGCTTATTTCAAGAAGTTTGCCAGCTTCTACAGCAAACTCCATCGGTAATTCTTTAAACACTTCTTTACAAAATCCATTCACAATCATAGAGACTGCTTTTTCTGGATCTAAACCACGTTGTTGACATAAAAACATTTGCTCGTCACTTACTTTTGACGTAGTTGCCTCATGTTCAACAATCGCAGTAGGATTTCTACTTTCGATGTACGGGTAGGTATGCGCGCCACATTTGTCACCAATTAATAGTGAATCACACTCGGTGAAGTTACGTGCATTTTCAGCTTTAGGACCCATTTTAACGAGGCCGCGATAAGCATTGTTACTTCTGCCCGCTGAAATACCTTTAGCAATAATAGTTGAACGTGTATTTTTACCAAGGTGGATCATCTTAGTACCCGTATCGGCTTGTTGACAGCCACGAGTTAATGCCACTGAGTAAAATTCACCAACTGAATTATCACCTTTTAAGATACAACTTGGATATTTCCAAGTAACTGCAGAACCGGTTTCCACTTGTGTCCAAGAGATTCTAGAATTGGTATGCGCAATGCCGCGCTTAGTCACGAAATTATAGATTCCGCCTTTACCATTCTCATCACCTGGGTACCAGTTTTGTACAGTCGAGTATTTGATTTTTGAATCATCTAATGCAACTAACTCTACAACAGCAGCGTGTAATTGATTTTCATCACGTTGCGGCGCAGTACAACCTTCTAGGTAACTTAATTCACTACCTTCATCGGCTATAATCAACGTACGCTCGAATTGGCCAGTGTTTAGCTCATTAATTCTAAAGTAGGTAGACAGCTCCATTGGACATTTTACACCCTTAGGGATGTATACAAATGAACCATCGGTAAACATTGCACTGTTTAATGCTGAGAAAAAGTTATCACCACGAGGCACAACAGATCCTAGATATTTCTTAACCATATCAGGATATTTTTCAATCGCTTCAGAAATAGGACAGAAGATAACGCCAGCTTCAGCAAGCTTGTCACGGAATGTCGTTACAACAGAAACAGAATCAAATACGATATCAACGGCAACACCCGCTAATCGTTCTTGCTCGTGTAATGGGATGCCTAACTTTTCATAAGTGCGAATAAGTTCAGGATCAACCTCATCTAATGATTGTGGTTTATCCTTCATGCTTTTAGGCGCAGAGTAGTAGGAGATAGCTTGATAGTCTATTTCGTCAATACCAAGATTTGCCCAGTCAGGCATTTCCATCTTCAACCAAGTATTATAAGCGCTTAAACGCCATTCAAGTAACCACTCAGGATCATTTTTAAGTTTAGACAAACGGCGAATTACGGATTCATTTAAACCTGGTTCAAATGTATCAGATTCAATATCTGTTACAAAACCAGCTTCGTATTTTTTATCCAGTGCTTGATCTATTTCATCAGTCATATTGGAAGCCTTCACATTGATAAATTTTTATTAGAAATTTTCAAAGATTTTATAGTGTAAATATTTTTATTTACTTATTTTGGTTGCTACCGTCATAAGTAAGGATTGAATGAATTTATCACTCAATCAGGGTTATTGATTTTAGGCAGTCGTTTAATTAAACGATGAGAAGTAGGTTCATACTTTCCGTAATATAAATAACTAATCGCAACATTTTTTAGTGAATAATGGTTGTGCTCATCGAACATGCGTTTTGTAAATTTACAAACAATTTATATTAACTATTACCAAGTCTTAGCATTCTAGGTGCTATTTAGACCAAATCACATTGGCGAGTATTGTATATACTTGACTCCTCTAGTCAAGTATATGTCAGTGAGTTTTATTTCGTTCAATATTAAGATTACTTAACGTTGTATGTATTAATAATAATTACAATAACTTGGAGCTTAATTTCAGGTGTTTTTGTTCTAAAACTTTTAGTACTTATATAGAATTTATCTCTTAAATTTTGGTCATAAATACCTCTATTTAAGTAACTAATAATCATTATCATTTGTTGTGTCAATCTAATTAATAGAAGAAAAGTACATTATATTTTGTTACTATCTCGCGAAATATTTTAGGCTCCTTATTACACATTTTTAAAAAGGCATAACACTTGAACGATCAAATACTCGACAAAGCGGACTCACTTGCATTACTTCCTAACGTTAAAGTTATTTTAGTGGGCACTACCCATCCTGGTAATATTGGCAGTGTAGCTCGTGCTATGAAAACGATGGGATTATCTGATTTGGTGTTAGTTGATCCACAAACTGAAATAAATGATAAATCTTATGCACTATCAGCTGGCGCCAAGGATTTATTAGATTCAGTCACTATTAAACCAACCTTAGAAGAAGCTGTTAGTGATTGCGGTTTAGTGATTGGAACAAGTGCACGTTCTCGTACGCTACCTTGGCCAATGTTAGATCCAAGACAAAGTGGTGAAAAACTTATCAAAGAAGTGAGTGATTATCCAGTTGCTGTAGTTTTTGGTAGAGAAAATAGTGGCCTTTCAAATGATGAATTACAATTATGTCAATTTCATGTTTGCATTCCGGCAAACCCTGAATATAGTTCATTAAATTTAGCGATGGCGGTACAAACACTCACTTATGAAATACGCATGGCCGCACTTGCTACCGTAGATAAAACTAAAGAAGTTGAAAAACAAGAATACCCATCGTCTGAAAATTTAGAAGGTTTCTATAAGCACCTTGAAGAAACATTGACTGAGGTAGGCTTTATTATTAAAGCTCATCCGGGGCAAATAATGGCGAAACTACGCCGTTTATACAATCGTGCTCGCCCTGAAGTAGCAGAATTAAATATTTTACGTGGCATTTTAACGTCGACTCAACGTGGTCGTATTGAAAAAGATACACAAGCTAAAGAAGATTAAAGATATATATTAGTCAAAATATTTGTTGAATCTTGTTGAAGGGTATAGTTGAAATACATTTTAACAAGGCTATAAATCTTTAAATGAATTCTCGATGATATACTTGACTAATTTGCTCGGGTTATGGTCTAATCCGGCCATAACACCATATACGAGATTATGTAATGAAAATAACTTCTAAAGGGCGCTATGCAGTTACCGCGATATTAGATGTTGCATTACATCAAGATAGTGGTCCTGTTTGTTTAGCCGATATATCCCAACGACAACGCATTTCTTTATCATATTTAGAGCAATTGTTTTCAAAATTGCGTAAAGCGAAACTAGTGGACAGTATCCGTGGCCCAGGTGGCGGTTATCAACTAGCTAGAGCTGCTCTAGAAATATCTATAGGCGCTGTAATAAATGCTGTTAATGATTCAGTTGTCGCTACTCAATGTAAAGGTGATAAACCTTGTTCACCGCAAGGTCGATGTTTAACTCATTCATTATGGGATGATTTTAGCCTAAAAATGCAAGATTTCTTAGATAGCGTTACCTTGGGTGAATTGATGGAAAATTCTGAAATCATCGATATTTCTCAAAAACAAAATATGGCACAAGAATCAATTGCATTAGAGAAAGAAAACGAAATTTTTCAGACTAATCAATTAGGTTAATTATCTACTAGTTTTAGAATAAGCAATAAATAAACCCTTAATAACTTAACTTGTTTGAGAATATTAAGGCGGAGCCTTCAATGAAATTACCTATTTACCTCGATTACGCAGCGACGACACCTGCAGACCCTCGTGTTGCCCAAAAAATGATGAATTGCTTAACAATGGACGGTAACTTTGGTAACCCCGCATCTCGTTCTCATCGTTTTGGTTGGCAAGCAGAAGAAGCTGTTGATATTGCAAGAAATGATATTGGTGAGTTAATTAATGCCGACGCACGTGAAATCGTTTTTACATCTGGCGCAACAGAATCAAATAATCTTGCTATCAAAGGCGCAGCTAAATTTTACCAAGACAAAGGAAAACACCTAATTACATCAAAAACAGAGCATAAAGCTGTGTTAGATGTGATGGAACAGCTTGAGTCTGAAGGCTTTGAGGTGACTTACCTTGAACCTCAATCTAGCGGCATTATCACTGTAAAACAACTTGAAGACGCTTTGCGCGAAGACACGGTGTTAGTGTCTATTATGCATGTAAATAATGAAGTGGGCATTATTCAAGATATTGCAGCAATGGGTGAATTGTTACGTGAACGCGATATTATATTTCATGTCGATGCCGCGCAAAGTTTAGGTAAAGTTGATATTGATTTAAATGATTTAAAAGTCGATTTAATGTCTTTCTCAGCCCATAAAATTTACGGGCCTAAAGGTATTGGCGCTCTTTATGTTAGTCGTAAACCTCGTATCCGTTTAGAAGCTCAAATACACGGTGGTGGACACGAACGCGGTATGCGTTCTGGAACATTAGCAACCCATCAAATTGTTGGAATGGGTGAAGCTTGTCGCGTTGCAGGGCTAGACAGTGAAAAAGATCGCGCTCACATTGAACGATTAAGTCAGCGATTAGTTGATGGCATAATGAAAATTAAAGAAACGTATTTACATGGCGATCGCAATCAAGGTTATAAAGGCATTATGAATATTGGCTTTAATAATGTTGAAGGTGAGTCATTAATGATGGCGTTTAAAGATTTAGCCGTATCTTCAGGCAGTGCTTGTACTTCGGCTAGTTTAGAATCTTCTTATGTATTACGTGCATTAGGCCTTAGTGATAAAATGGCTCATAGTTCAATTCGTTTTAGTGTTGGCCGTTTTACTACACAAGAAGACGTTGATTATGCAATCAAGCAAGTAACGCAGTCAGTGGCTAAGTTACGCGCTTAGTACGACTTATTTAGTATTACTTGATTAAATAAGTATCGCTCTAATTTATAATCGTTTCTTACTAAAAAAGCGCAATTTAATTGCGCTTTTTTATTGTTTATACCATTTTACATACGTTAATTATTTAAACATTAGTAATTATGGATTTGTAAAGTGCCCGCTTTTTCCACCAACTTTTTCAAGTACTTTAATATCTGAAATAACCATAGCAGGATCAGCCGCTTTACACATATCAAACAAGGTGAGGGCAGCGACAGACGCTGCTGTTAATGCTTCCATTTCAACACCTGTTTTCCCTGATAATTTACACAACGCTATCACTTTAACAGCGTTAAGTTCTGGTAGTATTTCAAACTCAACACCTACTTTTGTTAACATCAGCGGATGACATAACGGGATTAAATCACTGCATTTTTTTGCGGCTTGAATACCTGCAATACGTGCCACGCCAAATACATCACCTTTAGCATGTTTACCTTCACTAATTAGCGATAGCGTATGTGGAGTCATAGTGATGATAGCTTGTGCTTGTGCAACACGTGTTGTTGTTTGCTTTTCGCTCACATCAACCATATTAGCTTCGCCATGTTGATTGAGATGCGAAAGCTCGTTAGCTTTCTCTTGTTCAGGGGCTTTCTGCTGCTTAGATAAAGTATCAGGCATTACATACAACCTTTAAATTGAGTATTTAGGTGCATCACAAAATTACAAGGTTTGTGTGTTGAATCAAGTTGTTGTTTTATAATTTTATTCCAAGCTGTTTTACAAGCATTGGTAGAACCAGGCATACAGAAAATAACCGTCTTATTTGCCATGCCTGCTAATGCGCGAGATTGAATAGTTGATGTGCCAATTTCATCATATGAAATTTGACGAAACAGTTCGCCAAAACCTTCAACGTCTTTATCAAATAAAACAGACAATGCTTCAGGCGTAGTGTCACGAGCAGTAAAACCTGTGCCACCAGTGACAAGGACAGCATGAATACTTTCGTCTGCAATCCATTTAGATACTTGCGCACGAAGTTGATAAACATCATCAATTACAATAGCTCGGTCAACAACGTTATGACCTGCTTCTTTGGCGCCTTGATCTAAAGAATTACCCGAAGTGTCATTTTCGGCAGTTCTGGTATCAGAAACGGTTAGTACGGCAATATTAAGGGGAACAAATGGTGAAGGTGCGCTCATGAATAAAAGTCTCTGCTTATTTCTAAAGATGGTAGTTTGCCATCCTTAGATTAAAAATTCATGATTATTTTTAATCTAAGGTAAACTTTTAAACAAGACAATAATGATTATTAATTCTGATTCTTAAAATTGCAGATTACTTTTCTAAAGTAACAGAACCTAACATATAACGTGCTTTACCTGTTTCATCTTTGATAATACGGCCTTGTTGATGAATATAAATAAGCTGACCGTTTTGATGTTGAATATGGTGCTTAATATTTAACTCACTGCCAAAAATAACGGATTCATTAATAGCATTACTGACATCTTCTCTCTCATCATTAGGTATACATGAAAACGTTATTTCTTGTGATATTTGTATGTCATTTTGAGTGAAACCATATAACTCATACATCGACGGTGACCATGTTAATTGGTCATTAGCAAAATCCCAACGCCAACTTCCTATGTTATTAACAATTTCAGTAAAGTTATACATTTCTTCATCATCAGTTAGTTTTTTTATTGTTTGTTGTTCGTTATTAATATTTCTAAAAGAGACAATTGATAATAATTGGGAACCTTCTAGCATTTGAGTTATATCAATTTCTACCAAGATTTCTTGTTCTTTACTGGTCAATAACTTTGACATTTCTTTAGGCTTAATTACTTCATCAGGAGTCATAATTTGTTCTAAAAAGCTTGTTGGGGCTTTAACAATTAATTGCTCTAAATGTTTTGATAATAAATGATTCATCGAGTAACCAGTTAAATCACAAGCACCAGTATTAGCACTAACAATATCACCAGAACGATTAACAATAACTGTAGGTATGGCGCTATATTTAAATAATTTGTTTAATTCATTGCGATTACTCTGCGCTAATATATTACTGGTCACATGATGACGAGATAACCAATATGAAACCAGAAAAAATATTATGAGAGGGACAACTAGTAATGTTGCTGCAATAAGCCAAAATATTTGAGAAAGAGTCTGTTTTATTTGTTTGTCTTGAATACTAGTTTGTATGATATTGAACTGTAAAAGCGCATCAACCGCTGCTTGGCTTTTCTTACTTGATAACTTATTTACAATAGTGGTGTAGCGTTCAGAACCCTCTGTAAAACCAAATTTTTTAACTAAAAAGAATGAATTTTCAATTAACTTCAATTCATTACTTATAGACAACAAGCTGTGGCTTTCTATCGCTGATAAATCTTGAAATTGTTTGTATTGATTAATGATGTCTTTAACATTTGATAAACGAGCGTTGATGTATGTTTCACTTTTTCTATCAGGCGATAATGCATAACGCTTAATATCATCTAATAATCTGCCGGAGATAAATGAGTAATTCAGCTCAGTAATGAATTGCTTTTTTATCGTTGTGTTGTGTTGAAACATTGCCCATGAGTTATCTAAATACTGAGTCTTTTTATATAAAAGTCCAGATGTTAAAAGGGCAATGATAATGAAGATGGATGAAACAGCTAAGGTGATAATAACGACAATGGGCGTAGATTTTTCTTTTGACGATAAATTTGAGTTCATATTAATCCATATATATGAGCAACAATTCCGTATTATTGCACTATTTTATTTTCATCTTTTAGTTAAACACTAAAATGAAGAGACATTAAACAAGTAACTATAATTTATCGTATTTTTGATTTTTTTCACAATGATATTTTTATTATTTAGTTGTCTCGCTATTTATTTTAACGGGGTTATTGCTAATGAATCGACTCTTGCAGCGAACTCAAGATCTGGCGGGGCCAATTTACTTGTTAAATTCTTAGCAATTAAGGTGTCATAATAACGTCGTATGCTATCAACATAATGAACCGCTTCTCTACCTCTAGCAAAGCCATGACGTGTCTTTCTATAATATTTCTTTTTTTCTAATAACGGCAGAATGACTTTAATATGACTCCAGTTATCCGGATTCTTTTCCATACTAACCGCTAATTTTCGTGCATCCATTAAATGGCCATAACCAACATTATAAGAGGCAAGGGCAAACCAAAAGCGCTGTGATGAGGGAATAGATTCAGGTAACCGCCTAAGAATTTGAGTTAAATACTTTGCTCCACCTTTAATACTTTCTTCAGGATTTAATCGACTTTTAACACCCATTTGCTTAGCAGTTGGTAGTGTTAACATCATCATGCCGCGAACACCTGTTGGCGACTTTGCTCGGGGATTCCAATGAGACTCTTGATAAGACAATGCCGCGAGTTGTTCCCACTTTAGTTGGTCTGAATTTAATTCAAACAACATTTGATAAGTTGGTAACTTACTATCGATAGCGTTAAGAAAGGCGCGAGTATCAACATAATCAAATCGCTGTACGTGCCCAAAATACTTTTCTTCTAATTGCGCTAATGTTCCGTTGGCTTGTTGTTCTCCAAAAAATGAAATGATTTCACTATATAAAGAATCATCTTCATCTTTTGCTAATGCCCATGCTAAAGAGTCATCACGACTCACAGTGAAGGCTAAGCTTAAATCGGGATAAATACGGCGGTTTCTAGCTAACACATTAGAGTCTGTTAATGTGTAATCTATTTTTTCATCGATGACTAATTTTAGTAATTCATCAAGATTGTATTTTTTGGTTGTTTCCCATTTTAAGTCAGGATTTTCTAATTTTAGTTCAGACAATATATCAACGTGCGTACTAGCATTAGACACAGTTAAATTACCCGTTAAATCTGTTAATTTTCTAGGCCGTTTCTTTCCTTGTTTATAGACGATTTGTTGTGAGATTTTGTAATAAGGAGGGCCAAAACGCATTTTATTTAAGCGGATATCATTTACTGTTAAACCTGAGGCTATAATATCTATTTTGCCTTCGTTCATCTGAGAGAATAATTGACTTAAATCTGAATTGGATACAATTTGTAGTTCAACGCCTAAGTATTTCGCAAATTGTTTAGCGAGTTCACTATCAATACCATTGGCTTTGTCATTACCATTAAAATAGGTACTAGGGCTATATGAAGTACCAATTACAAGTACTTTATCTTGTTGAATTTTAGATAAGTGTGTTTGAGAAATTGGAGGTGTACAACCAACTATGGTTAAAACCATAATAAAAAGGGCTATATTTTTGAAGGTTTTAACTTTACAAATCATAAAATTCAATGTGTTACGCAACGTTTAGTCAATAATATTTAACAGATTTATATTTATAACAGAAAGCGCAATAAATAGCGATGTGAGAAATATCACAGAAACAGTTAATTTTGTGCGCTATTTCACTTATAATATTGCCAAATTTTATCCTCTCTACTGTTAATTGGTGAATATCTCTATGGAAATCCTTCGCGGAGCCCCAGCGCTTTCTGAATTTCGTACAAATAAATTACTCGCTACTATTGCTCAATTGTCTATTCCTGTTACTGGAATTTACGCCGAGTATATGCATTTTGCCGATGTGGCCAGTGAATTAAGCACTAGCGACATTGAAAAGCTTAAGAAGCTATTAACTTACGGACCAACGATTGCTGAACATCAACCTGTTGGTCAATT
Source organism: uncultured Enterobacterales bacterium (assembly GCA_937981905.1). Lineage (GTDB taxonomy): Bacteria > Pseudomonadota > Gammaproteobacteria > Enterobacterales > Psychrobiaceae > Psychrobium. The sequence continues at coordinate 3,357 of CALJMY010000249.1, read as the reverse complement.
GATTTTAGTGACGCCGCGTCCTGGTACAATTTCTCCGTGGTCATCAAAAGCAACGGACATTGCAAACAATTGTGGTTTAACACAAATTAACCGTTTAGAACGTGGTATTGCTTACTATGTTGAAGGTGAAGTAACAGCTGAGCAGCGCGTTGCGTTAATTTCAGTACTTCATGATCGCATGATGGAAGTAGCTAACGATTCAATGGACAGCGCAGAGCAACTTTTCTACATTGCTGAACCGGGTAAAATGCAAAGCATTGACATCTTGGGTGGCGGTAAAGCTGCATTAGTTAAGGCTAATACTGAATTAGGGCTAGCATTAGCTGACGATGAAATTGATTACTTAGTTGAATCATTCACGCAACTAGCACGTAATCCTAACGACATTGAATTAATGATGTTTGCACAAGCAAACTCAGAGCATTGTCGTCATAAGATATTCAACGCCGATTGGACAATCGATGGTGAAGAAAAAGAAAAATCATTATTCAAAATGATTAAAAACACCTACGAGAAAAACCCTGAAAACGTATTGTCTGCTTACAAAGATAACGCATCAGTAATGGTTGGCTCAAAAGCAGGTCGTTTCTTCCCTAATCCTGAATCTCGTGAATATGAATACAATCAAGAAGATATTCATATCTTAATGAAAGTAGAAACGCACAATCATCCAACAGCTATTTCACCATTCCCGGGTGCAGCGACTGGTTCAGGCGGTGAAATTCGTGATGAAGGCGCAACAGGTCGTGGTTCTAAGCCTAAAGCAGGCTTAAACGGTTTTACAGTATCAAACCTTAAAATTCCGGGTGCTATCCAGCCATGGGAAACTGATTTTGGTAAGCCAGAGCGTATCGTTTCTGCTCTTGATATCATGATTGAAGGTCCACTTGGCGGCGCTGCATTTAATAATGAATTTGGTCGTCCTGCAATTTGTGGTTACTTCAGAACATACGAAGAGCAAGTAAACAGTCATAATGGACTTGAAGTTCGTGGTTATCACAAACCAATTATGATTGCTGGTGGTCTAGGTAATATTCGCGACCAACACGTTCAAAAAGGCGAAATTCCAGTAGGCGCTAAATTAATCGTACTTGGTGGTCCTGCAATGAACATTGGTTTAGGCGGCGGCGCTGCTTCATCAATGGCATCAGGCGAGTCTGCTGAAAATTTAGATTTTGCTTCTGTGCAACGTGAAAATCCAGAAATGGAACGTCGTTGTCAGGAAGTTATCGATGCATGTTGGCAGATGGGTGAAAACAATCCTATCGCGTTTATTCATGATGTTGGTGCTGGCGGTATTTCTAACGCATTCCCTGAACTTGTTCATGATGGCGGCCGTGGTGGTAATTTCGAAATACGTAACGTACCTAATGATGAGCCGGGCATGGCGCCACACGAAATTTGGTGTAACGAGTCTCAAGAACGCTACGTAATGGCTGTTCCACCTGAGAACCTTGCTGAGTTTGACGCTATTTGTAAGCGTGAACGTGCACCATACGCTGTTGTTGGTGTTGCCACACAAGAAGATCACTTAACACTTACTGATAGCCATTTCGATGACAAACCAATCGATATGCCATTAGAAGTACTTTTAGGTAAACCACCTAAAATGAGCCGTGATGTTGTTACTCAAGTGTGTGACGGTGAAGCCTTTGATACAAGTGAGATTAGCTTAGACGACGCAGCAATGCGTATCTTAAGCTTGCCAACGGTTGCTGATAAAGGATTCTTAATCACTATTGGTGATAGATCAGTTACTGGCTTGGTTGCTCGCGATCAAATGGTTGGTCCTTGGCAGGTTCCTGTTGCTAACTGTGCTGTAACTGCTGCAAGTTTCGATACTTACGCTGGTGAAGCAATGGCAATGGGTGAACGTAGTCCAATTGCATTACTTAACTTTGGTGCATCTGCACGTATGTCTGTTGCGGAAGCAATTACAAACGTTGCTAGCGCGCACATTGGCGACATTAGCCAAATTCAAATGTCGGCTAACTGGATGTCTGCTGCGGGTCACCCGGGCGAAGATGCTGGTTTGTTTGAAGCTGTTAAAGCGATTGGTGAAGAACTATGTCCTGCACTTGGAATCACAATTCCAGTAGGCAAAGATTCAATGTCAATGAAAACACAGTGGAATGAAGAAGGTGAAGACAAATCAGTAACCGCTCCTTTATCACTAATCATGACAGCGTTTGCTCCTGTATTAGATGTTCGTAACACATTAACGCCTCAATTATTAACAGACAAAGGTGATACTAGTCTAGTGTTAATCGATTTAGGTGCTGGTCAAAACCGTTTAGGCGGTAGTGCATTAGCACAAGTTTATAAACAACTTGGCGATGTAACACCAGATTTAGACAACCCTGCATTATTAAAAGGCTTCTTCACTGCGATTCAAGCATTACTAAGCGATGCTAAATTACTGGCTTATCATGACAGATCTGACGGTGGTTTATTCACAACTGTTACTGAAATGGCGTTTGCTGGTAACACAGGTGTTGATATTGAATTAGCGGCTGGCGATGCTATCGCGCAGTTATTCAATGAAGAGCTAGGTGCGGTTATTCAAGTACGTACTTCTGACCTTGAAGCAGTTAATGCAGTATTAGTAGCAAACGGCTTATCTGAGTTATCACATACTATTGGTACGCTTAACACTGAAAATAACGTTAACATCACTGTTGGCGGCGAAGCAGTATTTAGTGCACAACGTAGCGACCTACGTAAGTTGTGGTCTAAAACAAGCTTTGAAATGCAAAAACTGCGTGATAACCCAGAATGTGCAGAGCAAGAATACGCTCTGAAAACTGATGATAACAACCCAGGTTTACAAGCTAAATTAACGTTTGATTTAAACGAAGATGTAGCGGCTCCTTACATTCTTAAAGGTGCTAAACCGCAAGTTGCTATTTTACGTGAACAAGGTGTTAACTCTCACGTTGAAATGGCGGCTGCGTTTACACGCGCTGGCTTTGCTGCAAAAGACGTTCATATGTCTGATGTATTGGCAGGTAATGTATCACTTGAAGATTTCCACGGCATGATCGCTTGTGGCGGTTTCTCTTACGGCGACGTATTAGGCGCTGGTGAAGGTTGGGCTAAATCAATCTTGTTTAACGACATTGCGCGTAATCAATTTGGTAACTTCTTCAACCGCGACAACACGTTCAGTTTAGGTGTGTGTAACGGTTGTCAGATGTTATCCAACTTGAAAGAGCTTATTCCGGGTAGTGATTTATGGCCTCATTTTGTACAAAACAAATCAGAGCGTTTTGAAGCACGCGCTAGTTTAGTTGAAGTACAAGAAAGCCCATCATTATTCCTATCAGGAATGGCTGGTTCGGTTATGCCAATTGCTGT
>CALJMY010000248.1 GCA_937981905.1 uncultured Enterobacterales bacterium | reverse complement strand
ATTTATTTCAAGCCAGATGCTCTCCTTATGATAGTGATGAATCATACTGTAAGTTAGTGCATCGAGTGGAGAGCTTAATATCTAAAGAAAACACAAAATGGTCAACGTCAGTGGAAGAACACAAAAACGGTAAATAAGCATTAAATATGGAACACCCATTAAATTTAGACGACTAAATGAATTGTCGTCTAAGCTTAATAATCATCCATTTCTAATTGGGTAATGATTATGACTCGTGCTCGTCAACAACTCATTGATTTATCCGCTACTCCGTATTATCACGTTATCTCTCGTTGTGTTCACCGTGCTTTTTTGTGCGGTCATGACAAACTCACAAATCAAAGGGGTCAGAGTCATTGATCCTTTTTTATTTGATCATGATAACTCTTAGACCTACGGTCACCACCACGTGGCTGAGGTGAAACTCTTCGTTGCAGCTGTTTTTCTATTTGTGCTTTAAATTTTTCATCAGCTAATACCCATGCTTTATTTATGGCGCTTCTTATTTCGGTCAAAGTATTCTCGGGTATTTCTCCTTCAAATAATGCGTTATATGAGGCTTGTCTGCTTAGGTCGTTATTTCCTAATTCTTGGTAACACAAGTGAGGTGTGAGTAACTCAATTTTCATATCTGTTGCGTTACCACGAAAGCTAGACCATGGATATCGAGCTGGGTGTGAAACCATGCCTGCACGTACAGGATTGAGTTCTATATATTTACTAACGATTAGAAAGTAATTTTCACTATCAACAAGTGTAGATTTAAAGCGTCCTTCCCATAACGTGCCAGTGCGTTGATAGGTTTGGTTTATGTATCTTACGTAGTATCGCCCAAGCGCTTGCATTAGTTGGCTGACACCTGTTTTAGTTTGTGGAGTCATTAATAGGTGAACATGATTAGTCATTAAAACAAATGCATGAACTTCTACTTGATACTTCTTACTATAAATTTTTAATTTATCTAAATAGACGGTGTAATCTTTCTCAGCAAAAAAACAAGCGTGTTTATTATTGCCCCGTTGCACAACGTGCTGTGGAATATGAGCCATATTTAATCGTGGTAAACGAGCCATAATAATTATCCAAGTACTTAGCATTGAATAAATTATAGTTCATGAAGTTGGTTACTTCTCGATCATTAACTCTGACCCCATTGATCATGACCCCATTGATCAGAGCTTTAAGTATTCACTACAAACATTTGTTCTCTTTCTTCTACATATTCAAGAGCCGCTTGCAGCGCTTGTTCTCTTGATTGATATTGTTGATTGTTGGTGATTAGGTCTAGTGCATTTAGCTTTTCTAAGCGCGCTCGTGTTTGCTCGTGTGGGCAAAGGAGTAATACCTCACAATCAGCTTCTAGTGCATCTTTGATAGCATTTTCTAACGCTAGGGCAACGGTAACATCAATCATTGGAACATCGGTTAAGTCTAAAATCATGACTTGGTAATTATCAATGCTTGAATGTTGGCGTGAAATTGCTTTTGAAACACTAAAAATCATAGGGCCGGATAGATAGAAAAATAAGACTTTGCCGTTTGCTCTTTCAAGCATCGTTCGCTCGTGCGCAGTTAGTGGTAATTCACCCTCGTCGGCATCACTAATAGCTTTTACTTTACGTGCTTGTTCTTTGCTGAGCTGTTCAATAATGATGATGTTTGATATGAACACACCCAGACCAACGGCTGCAATTAAATCCACAAAAACAGTCAAGAACATCACGCCATACATAATAGCCATGCTTTGTATGCTGACTTTGTGTGCGCGTTGAATGAAGCTCCAATCTAAAATGTTTAAACCAACGTAAACCGCAATACCAGCCAATACGGCCATAGGAATAGGTTCGGTTAAGCCGCCAGCAACTAATACAACTAAGGCTAAAACAAGAGCACGAACAATACCTGAAAGAGGAGAGCGGGCGCCAACTTGGATGTTAGTCACTGTGCCCATAGTTGCTCCTGCGCCGGGTAATGCGCCAAACAATCCTGATAGCATGTTAGCGAAACCTTGACCGCGTAATTCTTTGTCAGAATCGTGTTCTTTACGGGTTAATGAGTCACCAATAACTGCGGTTAATAACGTATCAATACACCCCAAAGTACCTAGTACTAATGCATCGATTACCATAGTTGTGAACATTTCAGCGTTAAAATGAGGGAATACTAATGATGGTAATCCTGCTGGAATTTCTCCAATGCGTCTAATGCTGTCCGTATCAAATATAATGACAGACAATAAGGTGACGGCAACTAAAGCAACCAGTTGAGCCGGTATAAACTTTCTATATTTTTTAGGAAAATAAAACAATACAACTAAGGTAAGTAGCCCTAAAAATAACTCACTGAAGCTTACATTCATGAGAGTGTTAGGAATGGCTGACAATGTGCCAATAACGCCACCAGCTGGCGCAGAATGCCCTAATAAAGGAGATAGTTGTAAAATAATTAGTATTACGCCAATACCCGACATAAAGCCTGAAATAACACTATAGGGCATTAAAGTAACGTATTTACCGAGTTTGAGTGTGCCGAGAAGAATTTGAAATGCACCAGCCATCATGACAACAGTAAATGACATGGCCATACCTGTTTCTGGATATTTTGCCATCATGCTGGTTAATACCGCGGTCATGATAACGGTCATTGGACCGGTCGGTTCTGAAATTAATGTACTGGAACCGCCAAATATAGCTGCAAAGAAACCAACCATAATGGCACCCCAAAGACCAGCTTCGGCTCCAGCACCGGAAGCGACACCGAAAGCTAAAGCGAGTGGTAGGGATATTATCGCTGTGGTTACACCACCAAAGATGTCACCTTTTAAATTAATATTTTCAAAACGATTTAACAGCATAAATAAGGACAAGCATAAGTTAAAAACAATTTAATTTTAACTGATATTTTTAGATATTAGTATGATTTTACCTCTAAGTTACAATGGTCTAATGACACGCAATAAATATAACGAAACTATGCTATAAAGTACTTTGGTTTTAAATTTTTATTTATGACTATCGAACGAAAATGATTATTGTCATTTAAAAATCATACAGCCTGCCAGCTTCATAGAACAACTTACGTTGTGATTTAATTAAAGAGGGAATTATGCTTCATAAAAAGTTAACGTTAGTCACAACATTATTATTGTTTAGTTGTGTTACCCAAGCAAGTGCATTGTCAGTTGAAGAACTACGTATTGAAAAGGCTATAAAAACAATACCTGAAGTATTTACGACTTTTAATAGTAACATCAGTGATTTTGAAAAATCTTGGCAAGCAACGACAAGTTATCAAGATGCAAAAACTATGGTCACTAATCAATCACAACGATTATGGTTAGATGCTACGAAGCAATTACAGTCAGCAAATAAATTAGATGATCGTCCATTATATTGGGCTAGGTTGAACGCGAGTAAAATAATGCGTTCGTTAGAACCTGCATTCTCTGTATCAGCAGAAGAGCGACAAGTGTTAATCGAATTATTTGAGCAGGGTTCAAGAGGAAGAACGGACCTTGAGTACACTAAAAAAACCAACAAGAAAATATTATTAACTGGATTTGATCCATTCTTATTAGATAGAAACATTAATCAAAGTAACCCCTCTGGTATTGCTGCTTTGTTACTTGATGGCATGGTTATTACCCATAATGGAGTGACGGCTGAAATTAATACAGTGATGATTCCAGTTCGCTATAAAGATTTTGATGACGGTATTATTGAGTCTTTATTAGCGCCATATTACGCGCTTAATAATGTCGATATGGTTGTCACAGTAAGTATGGGTAGAAAAGAATTTGATTTAGAACGTTTTCCTGGGAAGCGCCGCAGTGTTACAGCACCTGATAATTTGAATGTACTTTCAGGTGGAACTCGTGACAAACCTATTATTTCAAAATTACATAATAGAGAATTACCAGGCGAAGAGTTTGTTGAATTTAGTCTACCGATTGAGCAAATGCAAAAAGCGCAAGGTCCTTATGAAATTATAGACAATCATAAAATTACGAGTATCGGTAAAGCAGGGAAATCTGTCGATGCTAAGCCATATACACTAGCGCAACTTAATGGTCATGTAGCTGTGAATGGTTCTGGCGGTGGATATTTGTCGAATGAAATATCTTATCGCAGTATTCGATTAAGAGATCAATTAGAGTCTACCATTCCAACTGGGCATATTCATACTCCAAGAATTCAGCAATTTGAACCAGAAGTTGAAGCTAAAATAGTTAAACAAATTAAAGCGATGCTAGAACAAGCATTAATTGCTTTATAGTGTTTAGATTTGGAATTGTTTATCAACATAAAAAACGCCTAACAAGGCGTTTTTTTATATTAGAAATAGGGCACACTAATTAAAACTTAATTTCTAATGATTCTACTGAGTCATTAAAAATCAATGTTTGTAACTCGCCTTTACCTTCCACATTAATAATATTAACTTGGCTTGGCCAAATTTCTCTAAGTGCATTGTGTCGAATGTTGAGATTATCTAATGCTGGTGGTTCGGTTGTTTCTTGATAAACCCAAAAGTATTGCCCATCGTTTTCATAACCGATAGTAATTAGATTTAAGAGAGTATCATTGGTATACATTGAGAAATGACTGTTTACGTAGTTCGAAAACTGATCTTTTGTTTTCGTTGATTTGATAATATCAGCATCTTTACCAAAAATACGTTTTACGGCATGTTCTGCATCATGCATTCTAAACCGATGCATAATTTCAATATTATGAGTTCTTGGATTGAATGAAATAGTACTAATAGCAGATTTTTGTTGATGCGCTTGTGAGTATGGAGCAGCAAAAAGCAGCCCCATCAACAACATAACAATTAAATAATGACTATTTATCATTGTTATCTAAATCATCTTTTTTATCTTTCTTTAACTCAGTTTTAATATCTTGCATGATGTCTCTTGCCACTTTACTTTTAGATTTCTTCTTTTTGTATGTTTCAATACGAGAAGCAATTATTTGACGAGGATAGTGGTTATTGTTGACATCAACATCTGCTGTTTCCCAGCGAGGATCAACCGTTACACTTGTTAAAACTTTATCTTTGTCTGTCACAATTAACTTGCTAACAGCTTTTGGTGTACGTCGCCAAATCTCAGCAGGAATATATTGATTTTCTTTGGTTCCATCATCAAAGGTTAACTCTAAGATAATAGGCATCACTAATCCGCCTTTATTAGAGAAGTCTAAAACGTAGTAGTTCTTATCTTCTTTAATAGCGCGGGCAAGAGTTTTGCGTTCCCATGGTTTTAGCTTATCTAAGAATTTTTTATACGTATTACGTTCTTTATTGGTTACGGTAAAACGATCGTTATCATCGTAAAAATCGGTAATGTCAGAAAATACATCTACCCATAATTCCTTTCCTTCGGCTTTATTACGCTCGTCTGTTTTAGATAATGGCTTATCTAGTTCTTCTTGACGAAGACGGTCAAAATCGATATCAGGATTTTTAGTGTCTAAACGTAATTTAGATATTTTATCTAAAGAAATATCTACATGGTCAGTGCTGTAGAACCAACCGCGCCAGAACCAATCTAAATCAACACCAGAAGCTTCTTCCATGGTACGGAAGAAATCTGAAGGAGTAGGGCGTTTATACTTCCAACGGTTTGCGTATTCTTTAAAGGCAAAATCAAATAACTCTCTGCCTAAAATAGTTTCACGTAATATGTTTAAGGCAACTGCTGGTTTTGTATAACCATTTGGACCTAAACGTAAAACACTATCCGATTGCGTCATAATAGGCACTTGAGTTGATGACTTCATGTAACCAACAATGTCTCGAGGTTCAACACCCCATGGAATGGTTGGATCCCATTCACGACCAGCAACACCGTCTAAGAAGCTATTTAAACCTTCATCCATCCATGTCCATTGGCGTTCGTCTGAGTTCACGATCATTGGGAAATAGATATGACCCACTTCGTGAATAACCACACCAATTAAAAAACGTTTTTCCGCTTGAGTATAAGTACGGCTTCCATCTTTTTGTAATTCAGTACGTGGCCCATTGAACGTTATCATTGGATATTCCATACCACCTACAGGGCCATTAACTGACTGTGCAACTGGGTAAGGGTAGTCAAAAGAAAAACGAGAATAGACTTTTAATGTGTGAATGATTGATTCAGTAGAATATTTCTTCCATAAATCACCACCTTCTTTTGGATAAAATGACATGGCCATTACAGTCGGTTGTTCTTTACCGCCTTGTTGATGACCACGCGCATCCCACATGAATTTACGAGATGATGCCCAAGCAAAGTCACGTACGTTTTTAGCACTAAACTTCCACGTTTTACTTTTATCAGTACCCGCTTTTTCGTTTTCTAGGGCTTCTTCTTCAGTTACAACAAATACAGTACGCTTTGCTGTTTCAGCTTCTTTTAATCGCTTAATTTGTGTTGAAGTAAGTACATCTTTAGAGTTTGTTAATTTACCTGTTGAGCTAACGATATGATCGGCAGGAACAGTTAATTCGACATCATAGTTACCAAACTCTAACGTGAATTCGCCACGACCAATGAATTCTTTATTAGTCCATGCTTCATAATCAGTATAAGCATGTAAACGAGGGAACCATTGAGCTAGTAAGAAGATGTCATTGCCGCCTTTGCGAGCGTCATCAGGGAAATGTTCATAACCTGAACGTGCAGAAACTGCATCTTCTTCAACAATATTAAATGCGTAATCAATACCAAGTCTTACGCGCATTCCTGGTAATAGTTTTTTAGTTAAGTCGATACGCATGTTTGTACCAACAATAACGTGATGCAACTTATTACCTTTGCTATCTGTAACAGACTGAATGTCATAACCTACAACATTGTCATTCATATATTGTTGACGACGAAGTGCATCTAAACTGATTTGTGCTGGTTTGCTTGAGGTTGCTCTCGCTGTTGCTGGTCCGCGACTTCCTATGCCACCAAATGTTGTGGTTTTCGCTGACAATGAATCATTACGGAATTTATTTTGATCTAATTGCACCCATAAATATTTAAGAGTATCTGGGGAGTTATTGTAATAAGTAATTGATTGATTAGCTTCAATACGACGTTTTTCTTCATCAAGTTTAGCTTTTATTTTGTAATCTACTTGCTGCTGCCAGTATTTATGACCTGGTTCACCTGCAGCATTACGATAGACGTTTGGTGTTGGTAAACTTTCACTTAATTGACGAAATTTATCAACGAAATCACCTTTAGTTTGTTGTATTTCTGCACTTGCAGAAGCAATTACCGTTAGCGATAGTAATGTTGTTTTAATTAATTTTATTAACATGGGATTCCTTTTTACTACATCGTTATATGTAAAATTTACTTTTATGTTGTAGTAATTTTTATTTCCAGCATTAGCGTTATTTCAAAATAATGAATAACATTTAAATATACTTTTATCATCCAGTGAACAATATATACAATTATGTGAATTTATAGCATAAGGTTTAAGGTGTTTAAACAGTAAAGCTAAGCGGCAGTTAGCAAATTTATAAAAATAAGAGATTAAATTGTAAACAAAAGTAAATAAAGTTAATCATGACGTTTAGGTGACTGAAGTAACTGCTATATAAGCTTAATAATCATTCATTTTAAATTAGACAGCGATTAGGCGTTGTAACCTTAAGTAATTTATTTTTAATGTTTTTATTAGTAGAAATTCGGAATGATTTGATCAGATTAGAATGGCTTTATGTAGATATAAAAAATGCGTTTCCATAAGTTGGCAACGCAATTTTTATAGAAGAGTAAAATACTTTTATTTTTTACTCTTAAAATTAAAGCGTTGTTTAAATTTAGCAACTCGGCCATCACTTTGAGTTTCACGTTGTTTGCCCGTGTAAAAAGGATGAGATTCACTTGATACATCAATTGGTAGGTAAGGATATGTTTTTCCTTCGTACTCAGCCGTTTCTTTTGTTTGTAAAGTTGATCCAATTACAAAATAAGCATCAGCTGCAGTGTCGTGAAAAAGGATATCGCGGTATTCTGGGTGAATGTTAGGTTTCATTAG
>CALJMY010000247.1 GCA_937981905.1 uncultured Enterobacterales bacterium | reverse complement strand
CTTCAACTTCTAGGTTCGTCATTAAAGCAACGCCATAATGGCCTTTTTGACCATGATAAAAAACTTTGTAACCCATTGCTTCAACAGCTTCTAATGGAAACTGAGGATTATCTACTTTGATTTCTTGTAAGCCAATAACCGCAGGTTGATGTTTTTCAATCATTGCTTCTAGTTGATGTAATCGAGCGCGAATGCCGTTGATGTTAAATGAGATAGCTTTCATATATAAGTCTTGTATTGTAATAAAGATAAGGAATTGACAAGCAATTCTACAAACGTGAAATAGATTTTATCTGAGAAATGAAATGAGGCAACTATTAAATTGCCTCATTTGAAGATAAAGAGAGTAGTTTATGCAGGAAATACTTTTTTGTAAGGTTTTACGACAACGTTATCGTAAACACCAGCAGTTACATAAGGGTCACAATCAGCCCATGCTTGTGCTTGTACTAAATCGTCAAACTCTGCTATCACTAATGACCCAGTGAAACCAGCTGCGCCCGGATCTGGACTATCAATTGCAGGCGTTGGACCTGCTACAATTAATCGGCCTTGAGATTGCAGTTCTGACAAACGCGCTAAATGGTCAGGACGAGCAGCTAGTCGGTTTTCTAAGCTATTGGCAACATCTGTTGCATAAATCATATATAACATTATTTTTGTTCCTTTTAGTTCATATCAGGATAATTATTGTTGAAATTAACTGTCTTTGTTTGGTTCTTCGTCTTTTGGCATATATTTATATAAATAAGCGCCAGTAAAGATAAACATAACAAAGGTTAAACCCATTAAACCAAATACTTTAAAATTAACCCATGTATCTAAACTTAAATTAAAGGCTACCCAATAGTTACTAGCGGCAGCTAATAAACAAGTCGCTGCCCAGCCATAGGTGATGTTTTTCCAAACATGATCAGGAGCAGGGATATCTTTACCCATTAATTTTTGTGGAATTGATTGACCAACATATTGATAACCAAGTAACACACAGAAAAATACACAGTAAATAATAGAGGCTTTTAATTTAATAAAACTATCATTATGGAAATAAAGAGTCAGTGCGCCAAATGCTGCAATGATAAGAAATTCAATCCAATTCTTACGTTCAATTTCTTTAAATAATAATTGTAATAAAATTAACTTTAATGATGTTGCGCCAATTAATACTGCTGTAGCGACATAAACATCAAAAATATAATAGGCAATAAAAAAAGCCAATAGGGGGAAGAATTCAAGAATTTGTTTCATAAATAACTACGCTAATGTGAAAGGTTAATGTGAGGATAAGGCATATAAAACCAAGTATTAAATACTTAGTTTTATATGAGATGTTACTTAAAGGCTCTTAATTAGTATTTTTAATAAAAGTAATTAACTAAGAGTTGCTTGTTTCATCTGACCAATAAATACTGATAGCTCTTCTAACATTTTAGGGCTGTTATCAACATTGTTTTCAATGATTTTAACAACGGCAGAGCCACTGATAATACCATCAGCGCCAGCTGATAAAGCTTGTTTAGCATCATCAGGTGTTGAAATACCAAAACCTAATAATAACGGCGGAGCATCATTAGCTTTAAGCGTTTTAATTAAGTTTGTTAGCGGCATTTTTACTTTAGCTTCAGTACCAGTAACACCAGCACGGCTAAGTAAATACGTATAACCTTCGCCTTGGTCAGCTACTTTCTTCAATGTTTCTTCTGAGCCATTTGGCGGTGCAATATAAATTGATTGTACGCCAGCTTTAGTTGCAGCATTTTTAAAAGGTGCAGCTTCACGCAATGGAACATCAGCAATTAATACAGAATCGACACCAGCAGCGTAACAACGCTCAAAGAATGATTCGATTCCGTTACTGACTACCAAATTTGCATACAGTAATAAGCCAATCGGCGTTGTTGGATGCTGCGCGCGCACTTTAGCAATGATTTCAAAACAAGAACCAGGCGTTGCGCCATTATCAAGCGCACGCTCATTCGCGGCTTGAATTGTCGGACCATCTGCGCTTGGATCAGAATAAGGAATACCTAACTCTAATGCATCAGCACCAGCTTCAACCAACGTATTAATTAGCGCTAATGATTGATCTGCATTAGGATCGCCAACTGTAACGAAAGGAACAAACGCACCTTCATTTTTTTGGTTAAGTTTTGCAAATAATTCTTGGTAACGATTAGTCATGATAAACGCCTTGTTCTTTTAAAATGTTGGTAACGTGGGCAAGATCTTTGTCACCACGACCTGATAAATTGACTAATAGTGTCATTGGTTCCGTTGCTTCTTTGGCCATTTCATAGGCGAAAGCTAGTGCATGAGATGACTCAAGTGCTGGAATAATACCTTCACATTTAGCTAAAAGCTGAAAAGCATCTAATGCTTGCGTATCAGTTACAGATTCATAGGTCGCACGGCCAATAGCAGCCAAATGAGCATGCTGTGGTCCAACACCCGGGTAATCAAGTCCAGCAGATACAGAATAAGACTCTTCAATTTGACCTTCTTTATCTTGCATCAAATACGTGTAAGTACCGTGGATAATACCTTTACGACCTTTACCGATAGTGGCACCATGCTGACCACTTTCTAGGCCAAGACCTGCTGGTTCAACACCAATTAACGCAACGTCTTTATCTTCGATGAAGTCATTGAACATACCAATGGCATTTGAACCACCACCAACACAGGCAATAACAGCATCAGGAAGTTGTCCTTCAGCTTCCAAAATTTGCAATTTAGCTTCTTCACCAATCATCTTTTGAAATTCACGAACGATAGTTGGGAATGGATGAGGACCAGCAGCTGTACCTAATAGGTAATGGCTTTCTTCATAACTTGCAGACCAGTCACGTAATGCTTCGTTAACCGCATCTTTTAATGTGCCGCTGCCTGCTGTTACTGGAATAACTTCAGCGCCCATTAGCTTCATACGGAACACGTTCGGTTGTTGACGTTCACAATCTTTAGCACCCATGTAAATACGTGCTTTCAAACCAAGTAGTGCACAAGCAAGTGCAGTTGCTACGCCATGCTGGCCAGCACCAGTCTCAGCAATAATATGGTTTTTACCCATGCGTTTAGCTAGCAGAGCTTGACCTAATACTTGATTCGTTTTGTGCGCGCCACCGTGAAGTAAATCTTCACGTTTTAAATAAATTTTTACTAACGGATTTGGGCTAAAACGCGACGTTAAAGTTAGTGCAGTGGGACGACCCGCATAGTTTTTTAGTAAATCTGTATATTGTTTTTGAAAATCGCTATCAGTTTGGCTGTCGATGAATGCTTGTTCTAATTGCTCAAGCGCAGGAACAAGAATTTCTGGTACGAACATGCCGCCAAAATCACCGAAATAAGGAGAAGATTTGCTCATTATAAATCCTAATATTGTCTAATTTGTTTCATTAAATTTTTAATTTTCACTAAGTCTTTGACACCAGGGCTGCTTTCAACACCAGAATTTACATCCAGCCCTAAAAAACCACTGTGGGCAGCAAGCTTGATATTATCCGGTGATAATCCACCAGCTAACATTGATTTAGCTCTTAACGCCTGTGGCACTAATTCCCAATCAAAGCTTTCTCCAGTACCGCCAAATTGTACGCTATGATCATTAACCACCGCGCTGTCAATTAACAGTCTGTCACTTAGTGTTGAATCACCTAGGTCATTAATTTTATCACTACGACACGCTTGCCATATTTGACAATCTGTTGGCAATAACGGGCGTAATTGAGTCAGGTAATCATTATCTTCATTGCCGTGTAGCTGAACTACGCTAAGTGATAACTCGTTAGCAATATCACTAACTATCTCAACGCTTTCATTAACAAATACACCAACGAATTTGAGATTCACACCTTCTTTAACAGCTTTTGCTTGTTCAACAGTCACATAACGTGGTGACTTTTGTGCAAAGATTAAACCACCATACACGGCACCAGCAGAAGCAACACCATGAGCTGTTGTATTATCAGTTAAACCACAAATTTTGGTTTCACCAAACACAAGTTCACGACAAGCTACATCAATATCAGGTTGGCTCATTAAAGAACTACCAACCAAGAAGCCGTCAACAAAAGGAGCAAGGTCTGTTATTTGTTGATGCGTACTAATTCCTGACTCACTAATGATAATACGTTCGCCAGTGATTTTAGGTGCAAACTTTTTCGTAGTATTTAAATCAATTGATAGATCACGTAAATCGCGATTATTAATACCAATAATTTTTGCGTCAAGGGCGAGGGCACGAGTTAATTCTTCTTCGTTACTCACTTCCGTTAAAATATCCATTGAATATTGGTTAGCAACAGCGGCTAATTCTTGATATTTATCATCATCTAATACAGATAGCATTAATAATATAGCATCAGCACCCATATAACGTGCTAGATGAATTTGATAAGCATCAATGAAGAAATCTTTACATAAGATAGGTTGCTCTAATAAGCTTCGCACTTCTTTTACATATTCATACGCGCCTTGAAAATAGGCCGTATCGGTTAATACTGAAATACCGGCAGCATAATGTTTATAAGCACCACATATTTCACTTAAATCGAATTTTTCACGAATTAAACCTTTAGACGGTGATGCTTTTTTACATTCTAAAATATAGCTGGCGTTATCAGTATTTAAGCCATCAAATAAACTACGCTCTGATGGTAAAAGCCCTTTTACTATTTCTTCAGGAATATATGTTTGTTGCAGCTCTTTTAATTGAGCTGGCTTATCTGCCACAATTTTATCAAGTACAGTGCCTGTTAGACGAAGACCGTCAATAGCTTTTTGATGTTCTTGCTGATGAGTGCTCATGAAATAAATTCCTTGCTTGCGTTGGCTAACTGCTCAACAATTTTATAAGGCGCGCCGCTGCGAATGCTTTTAAGAGCAATGTCGACACCTTCTTTTATAGTGTCGCATTTGCCTGTTAAATATAAAGTCGCCGCAACGTTAACGGCTACAGCGTATTCGTGAGCCGTTTGGCCTTCACCTTTTAATAGCGCTGTAATATGACGTGCATTTTCTACTGCGTCGCCACCTTCTAATGATTTAAGCGGGTAGGTTTCAATACCTAAATCTTGAGGCGACACTTGATAAGTTGTTACTTTGCCATCTTTTAATTCTGCAACGTCAGTTGCACCATGAATAGCAAATTCATCTAAGCCGCTACCATTAACGACTAACGCACGTTTTACACCTGTTTGATGTAGCGAGTGTGCAATAGGTTCAATTAATGATTTATCGTAAACACCCATTAATTGCATATCGGGTGCAGCAGGGTTAATCATTGGTCCAAGTACATTAAAAATGGTACGAGTTTTTAATGCTTGGCGAACTGGCACAGCAAATCGAACACCTTGATGGTATTGAACAGCAAACAAGAAACATAAATTAAACTCATCTAAACAATGACGAGATTGTTCAGGACTCATATCAAGTTTAATACCAAGCGCTTCTAATAAATCAGCAGAGCCTGATTTACTAGATACACTTCGGTTACCATGCTTGGCGACTTTTATGCCGCACGCGGCGCTAACGAAAGCACTCGCGGTTGAAATATTAATAGTGTTTGAACCATCGCCGCCAGTGCCGCAACTATCAATGAATGAATAATCAGGACGTGGGAAGTCTAGCGCTGCTTCTTTAAGTGCAAGTACTGCCCCAGCAAACTCTTCGCTGGTTTCACCTTTCATTTTTAAGGCACTTAATAAGGCGCTCAGTAAGATAGGCTCAATGTTGCCGCTAATAATGTCACTAAATAGTGATTTAGTCTGTGCGGTTGTTAAGTCTTGGCCAGCATAAAGCTGTTCTAGCATGATATGGCTCATGAACATTCCTTACTGTTTATAGATTTTGCTGATGTCGCATTCATTAAATGTGTTAACGACTGCACAAGCAGTGCTTCACCGCCTAAGGTTAAAATCGATTCAGGGTGAAACTGAAAACCGATAATACTTTGGCTGTCATCAATGACCGACATTACAATGTCATCGGTTGTTGCTAACACTTTCAACCCTTTGGGCATGCTGGTGGCCATCAATGAGTGATATCTTGCCACCGGCATTGGATTAATTAAGCCTTTAAATGGGCCTTGGTTGTTATGGTGTATGTCTGATGATTTACCATGCACAGTCACAGGCGCTAATCCGATAACACCGCCAAAAGATTGAACAATGGCTTGATGACCTAAACAAATCCCTAACATCGGAATTTTATCGCGGCACTTATCAATTAGCTCAACCAAACAACCAGCAGAACTTGGATTACCCGGACCCGGCGATAACACAAGGATTGGAGTCAATTCACTTTGGTCGATTTGGTTGATGATAAAATCAGCGGATAAATCATTACGGTAAACCGTTACTTTAACGCCCATAACGCGAAATTGGTCAACGAGATTATAAGTAAATGAATCAAAGTTATCGAGCAGAAATACATGGCATTTTTCTAAAGCATTATCGCCAATATCTGAATTAATAATCGTATTACTCGGCATAATTACCTCCTTGAGCGCTAATAGCACTGATGACTGCTTGTGCTTTTGCACGAGTCTCATCAGCTTCGGCTTGTGGATCTGAATCAAATACAACGCCAGCACCAGCTTGAATTGTCGCTATATTATTTTTAACAAATGCCGCACGAATAACGATACATGTATCCATGTCACCTTTACTGTTAATGTAGCCAACTGCGCCGCCGTAACTGCCGCGTCGTTGTTGTTCTACGTCACGAATGAGTATTGAGGCTTTAATTTTTGGCGCGCCAACTAAGGTACCCATGTTCATACATGCTTGATAGGCATGAAGGGCATCTAAATCGGTACGTAATTGACCAACAACACGTGAGACTAAGTGCATTACATGCGAATAACGGTCAACCTTTAATAATTCTTTAACTGTGCGCGTACCAGCTTCACTAATGCGAGCCACATCGTTACGCGCTAAATCAACTAGCATAATGTGTTCAGCTAATTCTTTTTTATCAAGACGTAAATCAATCTCAAGACGGCCATCTAAATCGGCATTAATAGTGCCATCGGGATTAAATCCACGGCGCCGAGTTCCTGCAATTGGATATACTTCAACTTGATTGGATTCTTGCTCATATTTAAGCGCGCTTTCCGGTGAAGCGCCAAACAAACAAAAGTCGCTGTCTTTAATATAAAACATGTAAGGTGAAGGGTTAGTGCGTTTTAATTCAATGTAAGCTGCTAGCGGATTAGGACAAGGTAGAGAAAAAGCACGTGATGGCACGACTTGGAAAATATTTCCTTTAACAATCTCTTGTTTTAACGAGTTAACTGTATCAATAAAATCATCGTCACTAACACTTACATCTAACGCCGTTTCTATAGCAGTGCCCTTAATAGA
This sequence comes from uncultured Enterobacterales bacterium, assembly GCA_937981905.1. Lineage (GTDB taxonomy): Bacteria > Pseudomonadota > Gammaproteobacteria > Enterobacterales > Psychrobiaceae > Psychrobium. Next base: position 6,458 of record CALJMY010000247.1, on the reverse strand, counting down.
TTCAATCTGACATTCGTTAATATCAATCACAAGTTTTTGATGCTTTTGATTAATGCTTGAATCGCTATCATCTGTAAATTGATGCGAAATTAGCATTGCAGATTGTTTTTCATGATCTAGCATTAACGCATCTTCAATCACATAAAATACAAAATCAGGACATTGATTTACACCATCTTTAACAGACGGTAAATCTTCGATACTTGCAATCATGTCGTAGGCAAATGTACCTGCGATGTAACGATGCTGATCGTCACTGTCTTTTTGCAATAACTGACTTAAATCACGCAGTGCACTAAACGGAGATTGTGCTTTTAAGCGACTATCTTGGCATAAGTTAAGGGCAGGTTGCGGATATTCGACGATTAACGACTTGTTATCATGGTGAGTTGTCACTGTTTCAAAATGCTTAACAAGCAATGGCAATAACGCCGCGCCATTATCATTTAATACATTGAAGGTAACTTGACGATGCTGACAAACTATTTTTAAAGCACTGCTAATAAGCAAAAGGCTTTGCATGTCGTCTTTAGATTCAATTTCACTCGATTCTAATAACATAACATTGTCAGTATTTTTTGTTAATTGCGCAAACAACTCAGTTGGATACTGGCTATATTGGCAGTCTGTTTTAAATATATTACTTTTTATCATGATTAATTCACTACGTTAAATTTGCTTTTCGCGAATTTCTATTTTAATTTTTAACGATTTAAAATTAAAAAACCCGCTGTTATAGCGGGTTTTCAATGTTGTTTGTTTTATTTATACACAACCACTGTCTAACCCCGCGAAGTTTTCACGCGCCACCAACAAATATTTGTAAGGATAGTCAGGTTAAATTGTTGCATAATAGCCACTAGTTTTTATTCTCAGTTAAAATCGTTGAATATACATTGTGTTTTAGACCAATAAACAAGCGATAAATAGCTGTTTGGCCACAAGATAGCTATAGAATTTAATAAATAGACGTAATTGTCAAGTAACTATTTTTATTGCTTGATGAATAATTAAGGTTTTAGACCCAATGATATTTGATTTACATTGTCACAGCACCGTTTCAGACGGTAAATTAACTCCTCAAGAACTGCTTGCTAGAGCGGTTGAACGGGGTGTTGACGTATTAGCATTAACTGATCACGACACCACAGGCGGCATAGCCTTAGTACAAAAAGAAATAGACGATAACCAATTAGCAATTAAGCTGATTTCAGGTGTTGAAATCTCAACGTGCTGGGAAAACAAAGATATTCACATTGTTGGTCTTAATTTTGATAAAGACCACCCAGCAATGGTTGAGTATTTAGCGAACCAAAGTGTTATTCGTGAAGAACGTGCAATGGAAATTGCTCGACGTTTAGAAAAAACCAATTTGATTGAGAATGTTTATCAAGGCAGTAAAGAAATTGCCGGTGAGGGTCAAATTGGCCGTGGTCACATTGCACGTTATTTAATTAATCAAGGATTAGTGAAAGATAACGCGGCGGCGTTTAAGAAATTCTTAGCACGCGGTAAAGTAGGTTATGCGCCAAGCCCTTGGCTTGATATGAAGTCAGCTATTGATGTGATTCAACAAGCTGGTGGACAAGCGATTTTAGCACACCCAATGGGTTATAAGCTTTCTGGTAAATGGATTCGTAAATTAACGATTGCGTTTAAAGCCGCTGGTGGCGATGGTTTAGAAGCGGCAGGTTGCCAATTAGCACCGCCTCATCGTCAACATCTTGCAGGGCTTGCGCTTGAATATGGTTTACTGGCATCTGCTGGCAGTGATTTCCATTTTCCATCAAGCTGGATAGAATTAGGTCGTAATTTATATTTCGCTAAAGACGTAACACCTGTTTGGACGTTATGGCCTGAATATGCAGACGTTAGTTATTAATGCAATTTCTTATTGTTTTTAATACAAGCAGTTAACGATAAGCAACTAAATAAGAGTAGTAAACTATGAGTCAATATTTTTATGTACATCCAGACAACCCACAACAACGATTAATTAATCAATCGATTGAAATTGTTCGTCAAGGTGGGGTAGTTATCTACCCAACCGATTCTGGTTACGCAATTGGTTGTCAGCTTGATAATAAAACGGCGCTTGAAAAAGTCTGTCGTGTACGTTCAATCGACAAGGCTCATAATTTTACGCTCATGTGTAGTGACTTATCTCAAATATCGCAGTACGCTAAGTATGACAATCAATGCTTTCGCGCCTTAAAACACGCTACACCGGGCCCTTATACTTTTATTTTCAAAGCAACGCGTGATGTGCCAAAGCGTGTACAAAACGCAAAACGAAAAACAATTGGCCTACGCGTGCCCGACAATGCCATTGCTCATGCGTTATTAGCGCAATTAGGTGAGCCGATTTTATCTACATCACTTATTTTACCCAATGAGGTAGTTACCGAGTCTGATCCTGAACTTATTCGCGAGAAGTTAGAAAAGCATGTTGACCTTATTATTGATGGTGGCCATTTAGGTGAGCAACCCACGACCGTAGTTGATATGTCCGATGGTCCATTTGTGATTATTCGTGAAGGGGCAGGTGACGCCTCTATGTTCATCTAATTATTATTTATTTAATCTACGTTTAAATTGAACCGTTATGTCTGACATCGCTAACAGTAATGTAAATAACAGCACTAAAAACAACAATACTGAAAATAACAGTACTGAAAATAACAGTACTGATAGTATTGGTATTAAGAATATTGTCGAAAACACAGAGCCAAACCCTTTTGCGTTTGTGGCTGGTGAACCATTAGCTAAAAAACCAAATGATTTATTTATTCCGCCAGACGCACTTCAAATATTTTTAACAGCGTTTGAAGGGCCATTAGACTTATTGCTGTACCTTATTCGAAAACACAAATTTGATATTTTAGATTTACCGGTTAGCCAAATTACCGATCAATATATTGAATACGTTGATTTGATGAAAGAACTCAATCTTGATTTAGCTGCTGAATATCTATTAATGGCCGCTATTTTGGCGGAAATTAAATCACGCATGTTACTACCAACACCTGCAGTTATTGAAGATGAAGAACATGATCCACGTGCAGATTTAATTAAACGCTTAAAAGAATATGAAATGTTTAAACAGGCCGCACTCGATATCGATTCATTACCACGTCTACAGCGTGATCATTTTGACGTTAATGCAGCAAAGGCCGATAACTTACATGCCGATACACCACTTAGTGATGTCACGTTAAAAGATTTAAGCCAAGCATTTATGCAAGTGATGAAAAAAATACAAGCAAATGAACATCATACTATTGAGCGCGAGTCACTATCGACCAGAGCGAGAATGAGTGACATATTAAATAAACTTAAAAACAAACAGTCTTTAATGTTTTGGCAATTATTTACATTGGAAGAAGGTAAATCAGGTGCGGTTGTGTCGTTTTTAGCTATATTACAATTATGCAAAGAACAGTTAATTGGCATTGCGACACACAATGATGGAAATGAGCTTAATGTTTTCTTATTAACCGAAAATCCGGCTGTAATAACGTCGTTTTCACAAGGCGACAACAATGAATGATGCAAAACAACTCATAGAAGCCGCATTATTTGCATTTGATAAACCAATGACGGTTAAAATGCTGCGAGATAGTGTATTATCCCCTCATAAATTATCCAATGACGATGTGAAGCAATTAATTAATGACTTACAACAAGATTATGACGGACGTGGTATTGAACTTAAAGAAACCGCAAAAGGATTTAATTTTGTTACGCGAAGTGAATTAAGTGATGCTTTATCGATATTATGGCAAGAAAAATCGCCACGATATTCACGCGCATTACTTGAAACATTAGCCCTTATTGCTTACAAACAACCAATAACACGTGGCGAAATAGAACACCTTCGCGGTGTTGCTGTTAGTAGCAATATAATGAAAACACTCATTGAACGCGAATGGATTAAAGTCGTTGGACAAAAAGATATCGTGGGTAAACCGTCTATTTACGGCACCACAAAAGAATTTTTACATTATTTTGGGCTAACGTCCTTGGCACAACTGCCAGAACTAACAGAAAGTCAACTTGAGTCCGCTATCAGCGAATTTGAGCAAATATAGGTACATTGATGAGCGAAAAATTACAAAAAGTCTTAGCCCGAGTTGGCCAAGGTTCACGCCGCGAACTAGAGAAAGCAATTAGTGACGGCCAAGTAAGTGTTAATGGTGAAATCGCAACACTAGGCGCACGTGTTGAGCCTAGTGACGCTATTCGTTATAACGGCATTTTAATTGACACTGGCGAGTCAACAAAACTAATTTGTCGTGTTGTGGCATATCACAAGCAGGAAGGTGAATTATCAACTCGTAAAGATCCTGATGGGCGTGATACGATTTTTGATCGCCTACCTAAAATTCGTAACAGCCGTTGGATTGCGATTGGCCGTTTAGATACTAATACATCTGGCTTAATGTTATTTACTACTGATGGTGAATTAGCAAACCGCTTAACACGCTCTAAACGCGAACTTGAACGTGAATATGCAGTTCGTGTTTTTGGTGAAGTACTAGACAAAAATGTTCAACATTTACGTGCAGGTATCGAGTTAAAAGACGAAGGAAAAATTAACTTTGAAAAAGTTAAATTACAAGCGGGCGAAGGCTTAAATCGTTGGTATCATTGTATCCTTAATAAAGGTCGCGATCGTACCGTTCGTCAAATGTGGGAACATGAAGAGATTCAAGTAAGCCGTCTTATTCGATTACGTTACGGTAATATCGCACTTGAAAAGTCATTACCCCGTGGCGGTTGGCAGGATCTTGAGCTTGAGCAAGTTAACTATTTACGAGGGTTAGCTGGTCTTGAGCTTGAAACTGATTCGTTCTTAGCACTACGTGAAGAACACAAAATTAAAACAGCCAGAATTAGACGTGCTGTGCGTAAGCATCAAACGTTTAAAAAGACAGATGAGCAACGTGCTGGTAAGCCTGCTAAAACTCAGAAATTCCGTCAAACACAAAAGAAACGAACCAGAACGTAAGTTTGCTAATGCATAGTTTATAAATAGAGGTCTTCTATAGCCTCTTGATAAAACGCTAAACTGAGTAATTGGTTTAGCGTTTTTTTATGGGTATTATTAAAGAATACATATATTATAATAACTGTCTATTTAAACAGTTTTTGTATTTTAGCCTTGTTTTCGTTGTTATCAGGAATATTTCCGCCTTTCACGCATTTAATTTTAATCGCTATAGTTAAGTGCTTGTAAATATTTATAAATTAATTTACTGTGATTCTTTAACGTGAAAATAGCGCGAACATTTATCGCACTCTTTTCCGTATAATAAGCTGTTATATGCCTAAGGGAACTATGCGTAGAATTCAACTTTTAGCACTAATTTCAATATGTTTATTTTGTAATTTCGCAAAAGCTATTGAGCTATGTGTTAACGAAATCGAATTGGATATTGATAAACCTCTTTTAGATAAATCCCTTGATAAAGTCGCCGTATACGCTGACGAAATTTACGGTAAAAGTTGCTTGGTTTGCGCTGAGGTTTTAGAACTCGATAAAGACAGAATTGAGTTTCATATAACAAGTCCAACCAATAAAGGTGTAATTCTAAATACCTCTGCAACTATTGCCATAGCATTGCCAAGTGGTAATATTCTAGATAAAAAGTTGTATCATAGTTGCAAAGTACGGGCGGTGGCATCCGGCATATAACAAGTCATTAAAGCAGGACAAAAAACAGTTGGTTTTTGCTCCTGCGTCGCTTATTTTAACCAACTATTTTTTGCCTTTTAATGAGGCGTTAGATGTGCTTTTTAGATTTATGGAATAACCCATCATTAATAGTTTTTGGTTGTGGTGAATTTAGCGCTTATATTTAAGTCAATTTGGCACCAACGAAATGTTTATAGCAACACAACCGTTATTTTGTAGTTGCCATAAAAGCAGTATTTAAAATTAGATGAAGTGGTTTACTTGAGTGACTGGTCACATTTGCAGTTTTATTCAAGCCATTTAACAAGGCGCATGAAATTTGACTCCGCAAGCTGTCCGATTTTTTGCAAAATTCAAGGGCGCAAAAATGCGTCCAACATGCTCCGCAATTTATGCGGGCGTTATGTATATATTTAAGGTTCGTTATGCGTGGTTCAATAAATGCGATCAAATGTAGTAGGTGTGGCTTATATTTCAATATAAAAGAAATAACTTGTTACCATTGTTCAAATGTTCCATCGGACAAAGTCGCAAATTTACGAGATACGCACTTAAATAGAATGCTAAGTTTAAATGATTCATTAGCATTCAAGTTTAAAATTGCTTTCGTGATTATCTTGATTGTATTTTTGATTGTTGGTTTGTGGCCGTATTTGTAAATTAACTGGAGAATACTGATGAAAAAACTAATCGCACTATCAATGGCTTTGTGTACTCTGAATGCCAGTGCCAAACTGGGTTCGTCTGACAAGGTTAAATA
>CALJMY010000246.1 GCA_937981905.1 uncultured Enterobacterales bacterium | reverse complement strand
CTTAAATGAACTCATTATTGAACCAGTATTGAGTGCACAATCAAAAGATTTACAAGAACTAATCACCGAACTAGAAGCTTATAATCATTCAAAATTAGGTGATAATCATAAGCAGCCTCTTATGAGTATGATAAAACAGCCAAATGGTAAGCTTGTTGGTGGTGTATTTGCTTATTTAAGCTATGGTTGGTGCACTATTGAACTGTTATGGATTGATGAGCAATATCGCGGTAATGATTTAGCGACTAAAATATTGAAACAAATTGAAGCGTTTGCTATTAACGAAGGTGTAATTCGCTTTAAAGTAGAGACTGGCAGCTTCCAAGCATTAGATTTTTATAAGAAACAAGGTTTTGAAGTTTACGCTGAGCTAGAAGATTATCCGCTAGGTCATACAAATTATTATTGCCGAAAGATAATTTAATTCTGATTATTGTTCACTATATTCTAGATCTTTTTCTTCATAATTTTATCGATATTTAGAAACAAAAAAGCCTCGAATAAACGAGGCTTTTCAAAACTCATTTTACTTAATGATTAAGCAAATGGGTTTACTAACACGATAGTTTCAACGCGATCTGGACCCGTTGAAATAATGTGAATTGGCACTTCAAGAATTTCTTCAATGCGTGCAATGTAGTTTAGTGCAGCTTGTGGCAGTTTAGTTTGATCTGTTTGACCAACTGTAACATCTGACCAACCAGGCATAGATTCATATACTGGAGTTACTTTTTCGAAATCATCAGCAGACATAGGTGCAACGTTAGTCACAGTCCCATCTTCTAATTTGTAACCAGTACAAAGTTGTAGTTCTTCTAAGCCGTCAAGTACGTCTAATTTAGTTAGACATAAACCTGTGATGCTGTTTAATTGGATAGCGCGACGCATTGCCACTAAATCTAACCAACCACAACGACGGCCACGGCCAGTAGTTGCGCCAACTTCATGACCTTTAGTCGCTAAGTATTGACCAACATCGTTAAATTGTTCTGTAGGGAAAGGACCAGAACCAACACGCGTTGTGTAAGCTTTGATGATACCTAGAACGTATTCAACGTGACATGGACCAAAACCAGTACCAGTAGCAACACCACCCGCAGTAGTGTTTGAAGATGTTACGTAAGGGTATGTACCGTGATCGATATCAAGCAATGTACCTTGAGCACCTTCAAACATGATTTTTTCGCCAGTCTTGCGCGCGTTATCAAGTAATTCAGTTACATCAACAACCATTGATTTTAATAAATCAGCAACTTCTAATGCATCATCTAATGTTTTTTGGTAATCAACAGCATCTACTTTGTAGTAGTTAGTTAATACGAAGTTATGGTATTCCATTACTTCTTTTAACTTAGCCGCAAACGATGCAGTATCAAATAAATCACCAACGCGTAATGCACGGCGACTTGCTTTGTCTTCATATGCTGGGCCAATACCACGACCAGTAGTGCCAATAGCTTTATTGCCACGAGCAATTTCACGCGCTTGGTCAAGAGCAATATGATAAGGAAGAATTAATGGACATGCTTCACTAATACGAAGACGATCACGAACTGGAACACCGCGATCTTCAAGCATTTTCATTTCTTCAAGTAATGCAGCTGGTGATAAAACCACGCCATTACCGATGATGCTCATTAAGTCTTCACGTAATATACCAGACGGGATAAGGTGAAGAACGGTCTTTTCACCATCAATTACTAGTGTATGACCAGCATTGTGGCCACCTTGATAACGTACTGCATATTTAGCACTATCAGTTAGTAGATCAACTATCTTACCTTTACCCTCGTCGCCCCATTGGGTGCCGAGCACAACTACATTATTAGCCATTGTTTTGTTCGCGGTTTGAAATTAAAGCAGAATTCTAACAGATTTTTGCGCTAGATCTAGCAATAAGTTCACATTTCTAATCGCTATTGGATCTAAGTTAGTCAACTGTGATTACTCAACTAAAGCCTTAAGGATAAGAACGTTAGTATTAAATATTGTATATTCATTGTTGAAGTTCAAACATACGTTCTTAATTGGGGAATATATTTTATTGAATTTATTAATAATTCATAGTTTAGGCTTTATTGTGTGGATCTAAATTTTAAACTCACCCAATAAAAATGGCCACCTAATTTCTCAGGTGACCATTTTATTATTGAATAATAGAACGTATAACTACGTACTTTTTATTTCAATGATTATTTACCACCGCTAGGATTCTTCATATATTTGAAGAATTCATTATCAGGTTGGATAACCATGATATCTGATGGATTGTTAAATGATTTTTTATAAGCGTCCATTGAACGTAAAAAACTATAAAACTCTGGATCTTTACCGTAACTCTCTGAATAAATATCAGCAGCTTGTGCATCACCATCACCACGTGTAATACGTGCTTGACTGTCTGCGTTTGCTAGCATGATTGCTACTTTAGAATCGATATCGGCACGAATGATTTCAGATTGTTCTTTACCTTTAGAACGATGCTCTTTAGCCACAGCTAAGCGTTCAGCACGCATACGTTGGTAAATAGAGCTACGAACTGCTTGTGGTAATTCAATTTGCTTAACGCGCATATCAACCAATTCAACACCAATATCTTGCGCTTTTTCAGACGCATCGTTAAGTGCTTCACTCATTAATTCGCTACGTTCACCAGAAACAATTTCCGAAATAGTACGTGTACCAAATGAACTACGTAGACCATCACTAATTTTTTGCTTCAAGATGTTTTCAGCATTAAACTTATTACCACCACCGGTTCTTAGATAGTACTTTGAGAAATCTGTAATACGCCATTTAACATAAGAATCAACGATTAAATCTTTCTTTTCAGACGTAACAAAACGATCAGGTTCACCATCAAGAGTTTGGATACGTGCATCTAAAATACGCACTTTATCAATCAATGGTATTTTATAATGCAAACCAGGTGCATTAACTTGCGTTAAATCATTAGCATCTTTCAATACCGCAGAAAAACGAACAATAATGCCTCGTTGGCCTTCATCTACAACATAAAGCGATGAATAACCTAGTAATATGGCCGCGCCAATTATTATTAATCCTATACGTTTCATTGATTAATTTCTCCCTTGACGAGATGTGTCACGTGTATATCCACGTTGACCATCGTTAGTTGACGTCGTAGTTTTTGGCACAATTGAATTATCTAATAAATTACGTTGTGGCGTTGCTGCCGGTTGAGATTGCTTCATAATTTGATCAAGTGGCAAGTACATCATGTTATTACCGCCATCAACATCAATCATTACTTTGTTCGTATTACTATAAACTTCTTCAATAGTCTCAAGATAGATACGCTCACGCGTTACTTCTTTAGCCGCTTGATAAGCAGGTAATAGCTTAGTAAAACGTGCAACTTCACCCGTTGCTTTAAGTATTTGCTGTTCTTTATATGCTTTAGCTTGTTGCTCTAAACGACGAACTTGACCACGTGCTTGTGGTTCAATACTTAATGCATAAGCTTCTGCTTCACGAATGTAACGTTCTTCATCTTCTTGTGCAGCGATTGCATCATCAAATGAACCTTTAACTTCTTCCGGCGGACGTGCTGGTAAAAAGTTAACATCAACAATTGTAAAACCAAGATTGTAAGATTCTATAATTTCATTAAGTTTAGCTTGAGTCTTTTGACGTACTAACTCACGACCTGTCGTAATTAAATCGTTCATTGTTGTATGACCAACAACATAACGTAATGCACTGTCTGTTGCATGACTTAACGAATTCGCAGGATCAACCGCACTAAATAAATAGTGAGCAGGTTTAACAACACGGTATTGCACATCCATTTGAACATGAACAACGTTTTCATCTTTAGTTAACATAAAGCCAGCTGCTGGTAATGAACGAATCACTTCTACATCAACCGGTAAGACTTTGTCTATGAATGTTGCTTTCCAATGTAAACCAGGACCAACTAGCGTAGGAACTATAGGTGAACTTGGATCATCAAGATTTTCTGCGGTACCAACAACTTGTCCAAAACGAAGCACAACTCCGCTTTCTGCTTCTTTAATCGTATAGAAACCACTAACACCCCAAACAACACCAACTAAAGCAACTAACAAGCCGAAACCAGCACCAGATAAGTTTCCGCCACCAGTACTGCCAGGTTTATTTGATTTACCACCAAATAAGCCGCCAAATTTTTTGTTTAGGTCGTTAAATACTTCGCTAAGATCAGGAGGACCTTGCTCTTTATTACCACCTTTATTACCCCAAGGATCTTTATCCTTATTTCCAGGCTCATTCCAGGCCATAATTACTCCAGTTTAAATATTAAAATTATTCGTGAGTTATAACACTAATATACTGTGACAACTCGTTATTTGTTCTTTTTAGTAATTTATTCCACTCAACAATAGGTAGTCTAACAGATAATAAGGTATTACCATGCTCATCATAATCTTCCGATAATACAAAATCAGATTTGTAGAATAAACCTTTAAATTTTCCAGCAACATCAATTGGCAACAGTAATGCTTGTTGAACAACTTTTCCTGCTAATAATTGTGTTAATGCCTCTGGTATTAAATCTAAGCCTTCGCCAGTTCGCGCTGAAATCCATACACGAATTGGTATCCCTTCATCATTGCGATCTATTCTTGGTCTTAGTGGTTCATCTAAGGCATCTATTTTATTACAAATAAGTAACTGGGGAATATCATCAGCTTCTATTTGTGCTAAAACATGACTCACTTGTTCGATATTATCTAGTTTTCTTTCATCAGCGACATCAATAACATGTAATAGTAAATCGGCTTCTTGCGTTTCTTGTAATGTCGCTTGAAACGCTGCAATTAATCCATGTGGTAAATGACGAATAAAGCCAACAGTATCAGCTAAAATCACATCACCAACATCATCAATTTCAATTTTACGCAATGTTGGGTCTAATGTTGCGAACAACTGATCGGCAGCAAACACCTCTGAATCAGTAATACTATTAAATAACGTCGATTTACCCGCATTTGTATAACCGACAAGAGACACTGTTGGTATTTCAGCACGAGAACGTGAACGACGCCCTTGATCGCGTTGTTTAGATACTTTAGATAAACGTCCTAAAAGATTTTTAATACGAGCTCGCAATAAACGTCTATCAGTTTCAAGTTGAGTTTCACCCGGCCCACGAAGTCCTATACCGCCTTTTTGGCGTTCAAGATGAGTCCAACCTCGAATTAAGCGAGTAGATATATGTCGAAGCTGTGCTAATTCAACTTGAAGTTTACCTTCATGGGTTCGCGCACGTTGAGCAAAAATATCAAGAATTAATGACGTACGATCAAGCACACGGCATTGGCACAGTGCTTCTAAATTACGTTCTTGGGAAGGCGTGAGGGCATGATTAAAGATAACAACATCAGCATTTAATGCAGTCACAGTATCAGCGATTTCTTGCGCTTTACCGGTACCAACAAAAAATTTAGCTTGTGCAAACTGACGACTACCAGTCACCGTACCACAAGTGTTAACACCTGCAGACGAGACTAGTAATTTTAACTCTTCTAGATCCTCACGATCGTCTTCAGATGAAAAGTCTATATGAACAAGTACGGCTTGTTCACCGGCTTCAAAACGATCAAACAAAAAATGATTCCTTAGCTTTCTGCGCTCTCAGCACTCTCAATAGATTCATCTATTTGAGCTTGTTGATGAGCGTTAAATGGTCTTGCAGGTACAACTGTAGAAATAGCATGTTTGTAAACCATTTGACTAACAGTGTTGCGAAGAAGGATAACGAATTGATCAAATGATTCAATTTGACCTTGTAATTTAATACCATTAACTAAATAAATTGCAACTGGGCAACGTTCGCGGCGAAGTGCATTTAAGAATGGGTCTTGTAGAGATTGTCCCTTAGCCATATAGCTAATCCTTTTATGTTGTTTTAACTTAGGTTTTTATTATTATTACTAAACTAGTATGAAATTCAATATAACGCAATTTCTTATTTATTAACTAGTTAATGAATTTGTCACCAATGTTATGTTTTGTGCCAGCGTTTGCTCAGCATTATCGCCCATTGGGGTGTTTAATCTAACTAGATTATCCCATCCTCTCAACCAAGTCATCTGACGTTTAGCCAACTGACGTGTTGCAACGATGCCACGAAAAACCATTTCATCATAATCTAGATTACCATCAATATAATCCCACATTTGTCGGTAACCGACACAGCGAATTGAAGGCATATCAACGTGTAAATCCCCTCGTTGATAAAGTGTTCTCACTTCTTGTTCAAATCCCAAATCAAGCATTTGCTTGTAACGTAGTTCAATACGTTCATGCAGCTGAGAACGATCATCAGGATAAATAGCAAATTGTACAATATCAAATGGTAAATCATTATCAACTGTTTGTGATAAATCAGTCATAGATTTTCCACTAATGCGAAAAACCTCTAGCGCCCTAGATAATCGTTGAGGATCATTAGGGTGAATACGTTTTGCAGATACAGGATCTATTTCTGCTAACTGATCATGTAGCCATTGCCAGCTATGTTCAGCCGCTTGAGCTTCAATTTCTTGACGTATTTCAGGGTCTGCTTTTGGTAACGGTGATAAACCATCCAGTAACGCTTTAAAATAAAGCATTGTTCCGCCCACTAATAAAGGCGTTTTACCTCGAGCTGTAATCTCACCCATTAATTTCAATGCGTCTTTTCTAAAATCAGCTGCAGAGTAAGCAATGCTTGGATCGAGTATATCAATTAAAAAATGTGGCGCTCTGCGTTGTTCTTCAGCATTAGGTTTTGCACTACCAATATCAAATCCTTTATAAATTAATGCTGAATCTACAGAAATAATTTCGCAATTATGTTGTTCGCACAAACGAATAGCTAGTTCGGTTTTACCACTAGCTGTTGGTCCCATTAAGAATATAGCCTTTGGTAGAGGCATTGCTGTATTGGTCATCGTTTGTTTGTCACTCTTTTTAAACTATTATTATTTAACCACTACTATCATTTAATCACGATGGATTAAATAAAGGCTGTTAACGTTTCACTAAAGTTTACATTAGCAACAAATTCATCGCGACATTGCGCTAACTCTTCATGAAATTCTTTAGCTTTGTTTAACAATTCACACGCTTGTGACAGTGTATGAACTTGTGTTGTCATTTGGGCTAACCAATCACAAATAATTACTGTTAACTCACTTTCCTCTAAATATTGTTGTTGGTCTAACTTAACTAACAATTGAGGAATTAACGTCGCTACGTCTTGATTACGTAACAGCTGTGGTACTTGCTTTACAATAATCTGGGGGCGACGCACCGTAATATCAATCCCTAAGCGGCGGAAAAGTTGTTCATTTTGAGACAATTGCTCAAGTAACACACTATCTAGCTTAATAGAGACTGGCAGTAACAATGGTTGCGATGTAAACCCCTGTGCCCAACGGTTTTGCAATAAACGACTTTCCACCCAACAAGACAGTTTTTTTAGGTTAAGTAATTCAATATTTTTTTGATTATTGAGTAATAAATAATGTGACTCTACAACTTCAATAGGATATCCGAACATATCATCAATATTTGTCTGTACTGATTCATGTTTAACAGGTGCAGAATCGACATGCATAATTGTATTTGGAAACGGTGTTTCAAATTCAACTTGCGTTGCTAATAAATTACTATAAACACTTGCACCTTGTCTTATTTCGCGTGGCGTATGATCGGATGAGTATTGTTGTGATTGATATTGTGGTTGATGATTTGGCATAGCAGAAACATTGCTTTCACTCGTTGTTTCTCCCGTTAAATCATCAAATGAAATAGGCTTACTCGTTTGAGTCTTATTACTTAACTCATTACTAGGCTGCGTGTTATCAGAAATAGGAATTTCACCTGATGACGGTGCATATTGATGATTAGCCACTGTAAGTTGGTTATCAGCTAAGTTCATCGCTTGAGATAAACCACTACTGAGCACTTGATGGATAAGATCGTGAATCATGCGTGATTGATGAAAACGAACTTCATGCTTAGCTGGATGTACATTAACATCAACCTGAGACGGGTCTATTTTTATATATAAGACGTAACTAGGTACACAACCGCTAGGTAATAAATCTTGATAAGCTTGTCTTATCGCATGATTAATTAACTTATCACGCATCATACGGCCATTCACATAACAAAATTGGGTATCGTTAGTGCTACGACACACTTCAGGTAAACCTAACCAGCCATTAATTTGAATGCCATTATGTTCATTGTCGATAGCGACAACGTTATCAATAAATTTTTGACCACAAATAGCCGCTACGCGCCGTTCTTGTTGAGCTGTCGTTGATGCTATCTTTAAATTTCGTAGCATTTTTTGATTATGTTTTAAGACAAATTCAACATCAAATCGACTTAAAGCAAAACGTTTAATCAATTCATCAATATGATTAAACTCTGTTTTTTCAGTACGTAAAAACCGGCGACGTGCTGGCGTATTAAAAAATAAGTCATTCACTTCAACGCTAGTGCCTACAGGGTGAGCTGCAGGTTTAATTTCAACGCCCATCTCACGACCTTGAGCAAACGCTTGCCATGCTTCATTTTGATCGTTAGTTTTGGACGTAAACGTTAAACGGCTGACTGAACTAATACTGGCTAACGCTTCCCCTCTAAAACCTAAAGAGACGATAGCGTGAAGATCATCAAGATGAGATATTTTACTCGTGGCATGTCGTGATAATGCTAAAGTAAGTTGTGACTTTTCAACACCACAGCCATTATCTCTGATGCGAATTTGTTTAGTGCCGCCTTTTTCAATATCAATAATAATTTGAGTAGCGCCAGCATCTAAAGAGTTCTCGATGAGTTCTTTTACTACCGAAGCAGGACGTTCAACTACTTCACCAGCTGCAATTTGATTCGCCAGTCTGGGCGATAATAATTCTATAGTCATATTAAGGTCTGCTTATCTTTAAGCTTATTTGCAACTGCTTGTTGATTTACCATACAAAACAGAGTCTATGATTGAGGTATTTTTAATGTTTTTCCTACGTGTAACACATTAGATTTCATACCATTATATTTTTTAAGCTTTGAAATTGATGTTTTATAACGCTTAGCCAATCTTGATAATGAATCCCCACTGACAACTTTATGAGTTTTAGGACGGTAATTTGAAAAATAAGTTCCTTCAGGTGCTTTATCCCTAAAGTATTTAGTCACCGCTTGATAAATAGCATCTACCATTTTTTCACGATGCGCTTTATTAAAAAGTTTCTTCTCTTCTTTTGGATTAGAAATAAAACCAGTTTCTACTAATAATGATGGAAAATCAGGGGATTTTAATACTGCTAAACTTGCAAGTACTGGTTTCTTTTTATGTAAATGAGTAACTTTATTTAATCTCGTTAAAATATCACTGGCGATGTTATAACTTTCAACTTTTGCGTTTTCCATCGACATATCAATTAACGTACGTGCTAAATATTTACTATTTTCATTAGAGTCTATTATTTCACCTACACCACCGAGCAATTCAGAATGACGTTCATTATTTTCTAACACTCGACCAACTTCACTGTCGGCACGTTTAGTAGATAACACAAGAATGGATGCACCATGGGGTTGTTTTGAGGTGAAAGCATCAGCATGAATAGACAACAATAAATCTGACGAGGCTTTTCTAGCAATACTAGAGCGCTTATTAAGTCCCACATAATAATCACCAGTTCGAGTCATTACAGCTTTAAGACCCTTGGTATCATTTAATCGTTTTGCTAGCATTTTAGAAATAGCTAACGTTACTGTTTTTTCATAGCGCCCACTTGCACCAATAGAACCGGGATCTTCACCGCCATGCCCTGCATCAATAGCAATAACAATGTCACGTTTTTGTTTTGCTTTATCTTGTACTGATTTAATTGCAACACTAGTTACTTTTTTAGTAATAGCGTCTGAGTGTTTAAGTAAATCAACCACTAAACGATCACCATAAGGACCCGTTGGTGGTAGTGAAAATATTTTAGGATTAATGGCTTTATTTAAATCAATAACTAATCGTAATGTGCCCTTTTTAGGCGATTTACTTTTTCTTATACGTTTAACAAGTTGACTCTTAATTTTTAATTTTTTTAAATTAGTAGTTAATGATGTACCTTTAAAATCAATAACAAGTCTGTCACCATTAATTAAATTAAAATGACTAAAATCTGGTTTTTCAGTGAGATCAAACACCACTCTAAATTTATCAGGAGATGGCCATACACGAATATCTTGTAATTTATTGCCAGCAAAAACACTTGATGACATCAATACAAAGAATAAAAAGCTACATACAACCCGTTTCAAAATCCTAAATTCTCCGTGACTTTATAGATTCAATAATGGCTTGCCCATTATCTGTATTTGCTGTTAATGATACTTCTCTTTGTAGATCATTATAAGTTAACGATAATTCAATATCAGCTTGAGGTAATAAACCAAATCCACGTTGTGGCCATTCGATTAAACATAAACTCTTATTGGTGAAATAATCTCTAATACCCATAAATTCAAGTTCTTCAGGATCACACAACCGATATAAATCAAAATGATAAATGTTCCATTGGCCTACTTCATAAGGTTCAACTAGCGTATATGTAGGACTCTTAACGTTTCCTTGATGACCTAATGCCTGCACAAAACCTCGTGTTAGGGTTGTTTTACCAGCGCCTAAATCACCATGTAAAAAAATAGTAGTTGCTTGAGTAATAGAAAGTGCAATATCACGCCCCATTAGCACTGTTTGGTCACTGTCAATTAAGCAGTCATGGTAGGTGTTTAGAATATCTTGGTTAGTCACGTTAATAGTCATCAATAAAGCATTTAAATAATATAGTGGCAATATTACATTGAGTGATGATTTGACACAACTGGCTACTATTAACTAGAATCTAGAACATTGCTCAATGCTATTAAAATAATGGCCTCAAATAATAGAGAAACTATGGATCACAGCGTCCGTTCACCTTGTGTATCAAATTGTAAATTAGACGAAAATGAAATTTGCGGTGGTTGCTTTCGCACCCTCGACGAAGTAATTTTTTGGTCAAGTTCTACTAACGAAGAAAAACAAGCAATTATAGATAGAATTACTCCTTTAAAAGAAGCTAAAGCTAAACATAAAAAATAATAGAAATATTTATTTCCTTCTTCATACAGTAAATTTTAAGCAAAAAAAAAGCACCTAAAAAACCGCCAGGTTTTTAGGTGCTGAGTATTGATTATATAACTCGCGAACAAAGTCGCTAAATACTTGCAGTAATAATCTATTAAAACCCACCAACTAACAAGTATTCCTAGATAATATATGACAAATTAATATTTTCATTTAATATAAAGCCACATTTGGTGAATATTATCTAAAAAAAGTGACTATTTATGAGTAAAGAATATCAAATCGATAATCTGGATAAAAATATCTTAAACGAACTTCGTGAAAATGCCCGAGTACCTTACGCCGAATTAGGGAAAAAACTATCAGTAAGTCCAGCAACTGTTCATGTTCGTGTTGAGAAGATGCGTCAAGCTGGCATCATTGCTCGTACTAAAGTAGAACTTAATGAAAAAAGATTAGGTTATGACGTCTGTTGTTTCATTGGTATTAATTTAAAAGCGGCGGGCGATTATAAACCTACTATTGATAAATTAGACCAAATTGAAGAAGTGCTAGAAGCTTATTACACGACTGGACATTACAATATTTTTGTAAAAATAATGGCAAGATCAATCGATCACTTACAACGTGTATTAATTGATAAAATTCAAGCTATTTCAGAGATACAATCAACTGAAACATTGATATCGTTAGATAATCCTATTAATCGTGAAGTAAGACCGTGAACTTCATACTGTTTACTAGTGTCGAACTTAAGTAGTATTAATGTCGAACATAAAAATGCCATGATAGTTAATTGATACACGTAACCATTACTCACGTGTGTCAATATTGGTAAAGATAAATTAAAAGGAAAAACTTTTCATGTGTAACACGTTCAATCGTTTGTTAATTTTTTTATTCATTAGTTTTACCTCGACATTTATTCACGCTTTACCCACTAGTGTTTATAACAATGAACGTGACCTTTATGAACAAGTGCAAAAAAATATTAGTGAAATTGCTCATTACAACGATTTACCCCCCGAACTTATTAACGATATAAAATCGTTAAAAAACTATCCTTTATATCCTTACATCGACCTTAGCCTAATTAAGCGTAATATAGGAAAACGTCCGATTAAAGAAATTAAGCAATTTATATCGACTTACAAAGATATTCCAATCATACATTCCTTACGAATTTACGCACTTAAAGCTAAATATAAATCTCAGCAATGGCAAGACGTTATTAGTCTCTATCGAGAGGGTGATAAAAAACAATATCAATGTATGAGTTTAACCGCGCAATACAACACACACAAAAACGACAATAACAAACAACAAAAAATACTAAAGCAAGTTGATAAATTATGGCTTTACGGACGTTCATTACCTAAACGTTGTGATGCCATCATTAAGCATTGGCAAAACGCTGGTATGCAAACTAGCAAAATAACACTCGATCGCATTGAACTAACACTCATTAATCGCAAAGGTAAACTCGCAAAATATCTAGCGAAATCCCTCAATAAAAAAGATAAGCGCACTTATCTTTATTGGAAAACGTTGTACAACAAACCGCAGTTATTAAGCGAGTCGCATTACTGGGAAAAACGTGGGCACTTGCCAAATGTTATTATGAAAGTCGCCACGAAACGCTTAACCAATAAATCACTCGATAGCGCTATAGATCTTATTCCTAAAATTAAGAAACATATTGGTTTTACGCAAGAAACACGCGATGAGCTTAATAATAAAATTGCGCTACAAGCGATGATTAAAGATAAAAAAACACCGCAGCATTGGTTACAAAAAATAAATTGGCTTTCAATGACGTCTGCCCAACAAGAACAAATATTACGATATTTAGTAGGGAAAGATCAGTGGAGTACTATAAAGTCGTTATATAAACAGCAACCTCCAACAGCAGAAATACCACTAGTATGGCAATATTGGTATGCCCACTCATTAGAAAAAACAGGCTTTCCAATATTAGCGAATGACTTGTTTCAAAACATAGCAACTAAACGTCGTTATTATGGTTTCTTAGCGAGTGACAAACTTGGGCTTAGTTATAGTTTAAATCATCAACCGTTAATTCAAGACGAATCAATCATTAGCCAGCTTAAGACTAATAATTATTTAATGCGGGCTAAAGAGTTTTATTTATTAGGTGAAGATTTACCTGCACGCCGTGAGTGGTATCAATTAGTAAAACCATTAAGTGAGCAACAACGTATTGGTGCATCACACATAGCTCATCAGTGGGGTTGGCATAACAGAACAATAATAACGTTAACAATGACCAAAGAAAGGGATGATTTGGACCTACGGTTCCCAACACCCTATCAACCTGAGTTTATTAACCAATCAAAGTTAAATGACATGACATTAAGCTGGCCAATTGCTATCGCTAGACAAGAGAGCGCATTTCTACCTCGCGCTACGTCAAGTGCTGGTGCCAAAGGTTTAATGCAGCTATTACCTAGTACAGCCAAGATACAAGCAAAAAAAGAAGATGTTTCATACAAATCGTCTAAACAGTTACTTGAACCTGCTTTTAACATCAAACTAGGCACGGCTTATTTAAATGAAATGTTAGGATTATTTGATAATAATTTAGCAGTAGCTGCTGCAGCGTATAATGCTGGGCCGCATAGAGTGAAACATTGGGTTAAAAAAGCTTTATCACAAGAAAAATGGGTGGAGTCTATACCGTATCGCGAAACACGTAATTACGTAAAAAATGTATTATCTTATACGGTAATTTATCAGCATCATTTAGCACAGACACAAAAAATGCCCAGCGCTGCAATAGAACCACAACGCATGAGCATTTCAAATTAATTTTTTAGATGAGTAAATTTTTAATAAAAATTTACTCAGAATTTAAGTTACTTAGCGTCAACTAAATCTCTAAGTAGAGATAAGAAAGTATGTTCAGTTTCATCGTTAGCAAGTTCGACTTGTTCAGACAAAATATCCTGTAGAATTTGATCATTAGTTAATGGATTTGCTAATACGACACGAAATACGATAATCGATTGATAACTATAATGAGAAGGCGTTAGCTTTGTTCTTGAAACAAACGCTTTACCGTGACCACGTTGTACTTTTTGTAGATACTTAGTAAAGCGGTTAAGTAATTCATTAACGGCTATTCGTGAATCATCATCACATGTTTTTAAGTAATCACTCACCCATTTCGGACAATAACGATACGTTAAAATATTAAGCGTTGGCGTATTACATAATTCAAAATCATCATGACTATTAATCATGTCGGCAAAGCGATGAGTTTTGTTAATACCCTCTTCAATTAATAATTCATAACCACTACGGCCAAGAATTTTTAATCCAGAATGGACTAACATCGCCATACCAGGACGTGAGCCTTCTAATGTTTTACTACCCAGATCTTTAGACCCTTTACGAATAATATAATTAGCATGATGCTCAACACCACTTAATGCAGATGGAGATTTGAAAACAACAAGTCCCGCTCCCATTGGTACATACAACTGCTTATGTGCATCAATAGTAACCGAATCAGCACGTTCGATACCCGCTAATAACGGAGCATATTTTTTAGAGAATAATGTTGGAGCGCCCCACGCACCATCAACATGGAAATGACAATTATATTGCTCGGCAATATCAGCCATTTCATCGAGTGGATCAACGCTACCTGTTTCTGTTGTTCCAGCTACGCCTACCAGCGCCATAATCTTAATTTTATCTTTGGCTAGCTGTTCACATTTTTTGTGTAATGCAGGTAATGAGATTTGATTATCATCATTAGTAGCTACCGCAATAATATTATCAGTACCAAGTCCTAATACATCAGCCGTTTTCTTTAGTGAATAATGACCACGTTCACTGACTAATATTGCTGCACCGCGATAACCATAATGGAGTAGCGCACCCATTAATCCTGTATTTTGAATACCAGAAAAATCTTCAGTAGCTGGAAAGGCATTATTACGTGCTGCCCATAACGCTGTTATATTTGCTACCGTGCCGCCAGAACAAAAAGCACCTAGTGCATAATTTTGGTCGTGCATATATTGCGTATAAAAAGCGTCATCATTTTCATACACTAATCGATGCAACATACCGGTGACTTGACGTTCTAATGGCGTGAATGATTTTGAGGTTTCGGTTTTTACTAAATTCTGATTTAACGCGATCATTATCTTAGATAATGGCAACATAAAATAAGGCAATGCAGAGGTCATGTGACCAACAAAGCTTGGTGATGCGGTATGAACCGATTGCGATACTAATTTTTCTAATAAGAAATCAGCTTGCTGCGATACAAAAATAGGTTCATGAGGAATACTTGCATCAGAAAAATCTTTTTCAACTTCTGATAAGTCCTTTTCAACAGCAACAATATGAGACTGTAAAAACCCTTCAAGGTTTTCAGAAATCTCGTGCTCTATTCTACTTAGCGTCGACTCTTTTTCTTCAGGCACAGTAAAGACCCGATTAAGACTATCAGCGGTAGCTATGGCATGTCGTGTTGTTTTACTCATCAATTTTTCTCTAATTTCTTACTGCAGTGCAGCAAATTTTTGACAATTTATCATTTACCTAAAAATGTTACCAGTCTCTAACCTTAATCTTTAGAGACAAACCGGCAGTTAGCGCAAAAATACCTCAAAAAAACAATTAAAATACTAGGGTCTGTTGATCTTTGCAGTTCGAATTTCGTTCAATCTAAAAGCCTTTTGAGCAAGGCATGAGGATTGATGCCTAGTTTATTTCGGCTTTGTCTCCTGAGTCGCTCTACTTCCTGCATCCATGCAGTCATAGGTGAAAGACGAATAACACCGCACAAAAAACTTTTAGATGAATCCTTCGGACAGCATTTGTTTGTTATTTCTACGGCGTTATCGCCTACTCGTGTATTGCTACATGGATGTAGCTCATTAGGATAATGCAGGAGCTATTATCGATCCAGCTACACCGCATAGGCTCTGCCTTGTATAAACGACAAACAAATTGCTGTAA
>CALJMY010000245.1 GCA_937981905.1 uncultured Enterobacterales bacterium | reverse complement strand
TTTATTTAAGCCATTGTCTTTAATAACGACAAAGTGAGCTGGTTTTAGCCCAGCATGATCTGGTGCTCTCATAGCAACTGATAACATTTGATCTATTTCAGAATCACTTGGCGCTGGCGACGTTAATTTTGCGCATGAATAGCGGTTAGTTAAAAATTCGATAGCGGCTTCGTTTTTCACATTTGTTATTTGTGATGATGTTTCAACAATGTTTATATTCATGATTGAGCACTCGAGTCATCAGTCGATTGGATGCTTGGGATATGACCTAAGCGAGCACCGCCAATTAAATGCATATGTAGGTGGTACACTTCTTGGCCACCAAATTCACGACAGTTCACAACTAAGCGATAACCATCTTCGTTTATACCTTCTTCACGTGCGAGTTTTGCAGCTACTATGAATAAACGACCAAGCGTAATTTCATCTTCAGTGGTTACGTCATCAACCGTTGGAATAACTTTGTTCGGAACAATAAGGATATGGGTAGGTGCTTTAGGGGTGATATCTCTAAATGCCGTGACTAGTTCATCTTGATAAACCATGTCTGACGGGATTTCTTTACGGATAATCTTACTAAATAACGTGTCTTCACTCATGTTGAACCTTTAAATATGGAGAACTCGTAATCAATGAATTACAAGTGTAAAGGTTATGAGTTTACCTGAGCTAAGATCGATTGTAACCAAGCTTAAATAATATTTTCTATTAAATTAAAGCTATGTATCATCAACTTAAATGAAAACTTAATAAAAAGAATAAATTAAAGGTTAAATCGATAAAGTTTATCGTTTTGGTACTAATAATTGTGGGTCAATTCGTTTGTTTTTCCAGTTCATGCGCCAGTCAAGGTGAGGCCCCGTTGAACGCCCTGTTGTGCCGGTTTTTGCGATTAATTGTCCTTGCTTTACTTTATCGCCAGCTTTTACCAAGCTCTTGCTCAAATGTAAAAAAGTAGAATTAACACTCATGCCATGATCTATAATGAGCGTACCGCCGGAATAAAACATGTCTGGAACAAATAACCGAACAATGCCATCAGCTGGGGCGAAAACATCAGTTCCTGTTGGACCTGCCATATCAACACCATAATGAGGGCGACCCATTTTACCGTTGTAATATCGAACCGAGCCATACACACCACTTATTCTGCCTTGCGCTGGCCAAATGAATGATTGAGTAAAGTGTTGATTGTCTGACCAAATAGCACGTGCAGCACGAACTTGTTTAGCATCAAGTTGACCACGTGCCACATTTTTAGGATTTGGATTAGTAATTTTTTTACTAATGCCATTAACACGTTGTTCACGATACTCACGTTTAGCCAATGTCAGTGGTAGCGTTTGGACTTTATCGCTATTTTTAATTACTAACGAATGGTTTAACGTCGCATCACGGCCAAATCCAATAACAAAAACACCATTACTACTTACATCAATAGTTGTGTCATCAAGTGTGATTGTTGTTGATGGTGTTGTTTTACCAACAAGTAAACCACCTGGAATGAATGTACCTGTTAACGTAGTGTCTGTACCAAATTGTTTCGTTTGTGCGCCTAACTGCTGGGCATAAACACTGCTACTTATTACACTCAAAGCAATAAATGGTACTGTTAACTGGCTGATATATTTCATTCTAGATCCTTACCTGTTTATAGAATTATTAGTATGACAATCGTTAATCAATTTAGTTAATAGTCGCCGTTACCATTGCGCCTTTATCAACACCTTCGTAACCGATTACACTAATTTCATCACCTTTGTTATCGCTTGCAAGAGTATGAGCGATAAAGTGAGTCAATTGTTCCACGGTTGTATCAAAATCAAGTACTTCACAAACATTTTCAGGAATCATTAATTCAAAACGTCCTTGCGGCGCTTGATACGCAACACTGTACAGATTTGGTACATTACGTAATGCTTCTAGCTCTTCAGGTACATTGATGTCTTGGGGAGTAGTTAAATCATCTTCAGTGATTAGGTAAATATCACTCCATCGTGATGCCCAATACAATTCTAAATCTTCCGCTTTTTCACCATTACGCTCAATTTCTACAATAGAACGGTGACCGTGAGCAATACGTTGGCAATTACCATCATGCTTTTTTAGGCCATGTGTATAATGATAGAAAGGACCAAACATTGGTTCTGGTGCGAGTTTTAATACAAGCCCAGTCACGTTATCTGGTAACACTTTCATAATTACTGTTTCTAAATGAGCAATAATAGCTTCTTCATCAACTATATCTTTTTCAATCAAAGCAAACGCTTGATGAGGACAATTTAAATAAATTGGTAGTTGCTCAGGACGATCTAATAATATTTGAGTCATTTCTTCTAATACATTAAAAGAGATACACTCGTTTTTCACTGGTACTAATAATTTATGATCCACTTCATCATCAATGACAGCTTTGATTTGCTTTTTCACTAAACCAAAATCTAGCACCATACATTCATCGTTCAAGCTACCGTCTAGTTCGATATCAACTATAAGGCTTTCACCAACCATACCGCGTTCGCTACACAAGTATGAGTAATCGATAACAGTTAAATTGTTTACAAAAAGTTTCATATTACTTCCTAAAAGAGGCAGAAAAACAGTCCACCCAACATAATTGACCCTGATTATACCTATATACAATCATTTTATTCGTTTACTTGTCAGGTAATTATCAGTAAATATACGACTTTGTGATAATCACCCTATTTTACGTATTTATAACTATTCGCTATCGTTAGATAAACGTCTTGTTAACTGGTCGCGTAGATTAGGTGGTATACCAACAATAGTTACGGTGTCATTTTGTAAATCAACAATCACTCGCTCACCTAAATGTTTTTGTTCAAACCCAACAGTAACACCGCCACCAGTGCCAGAGAATTTTTTCAATTGGCGCAATGTTGTACGATCACCAGGAATAGCATCTTCTAATTCATAGCCTTGCTTATTAACAAAATCATAGAGACCACTGTCACCATCACTAGCGACGGTATTTGATAATGCTTTTATACCAATCTCTTCACCGCTATCTATTTGGTCTTTACAGTAATCAAAAACTTTTTCACGATATTGTTCTTTTTCACTGCGATCAAACTCACTCGCCGAACAGTAATCTTCAACAGCATTCATTAAGCTCTTATTTTGCTCTTTTACATTGATACCTTCACGACAGCCCATAAAATCGAGGAAAAAGTCAGATACTTTACGACCAGCACGACCACGAATAAATGAAATATAACGATTACAATCAGGTTGTGCTTGCCACATAGTTAAATCAATTCGCGCGCCTAATTGTAAGTTATTCAGCTCTAAATGCTGATTTGAACTAATATCTAAACTTTCATCAACGGCGATTGAATCTTTTGGTGAAATCAATGCAACAAATAAATAATTACTAGCAACATGGGTATAATTTGCAAGCATTAGATAACCTTGCTCTGCAAAATTATATTTCATTAATTCTTTTTGTAGTAAGGCAATGGCTTGTTGTGAAAATGACACAAAGTCATTGTCGTCATCCAAATAATCAGTTAGTGCACGTGAGAATACTTGTTCGCCGTCTACATCATCAGCGAAAAAACCATATCCCTTGCCTTGTTTACTGTTATAAATACGATGTAACTCACTAACTAGTGTTTCAACATCGTGGCTTGGTGATAGCACTTGATCACGCGCAGAAAAGGTTACATCTCCGTCGCTCGATGTATTAAGTTGATGCAAGATGATGTGGCGAATCGATACACTCATTTGTTATTAGTCCCAAACAAAAATTTGTTGTATTATAGCCGTGTTTTACTTTAATTATCCCGTAGAAAATGTAACC
The DNA here is from genome assembly GCA_937981905.1 of uncultured Enterobacterales bacterium. GTDB lineage: Bacteria > Pseudomonadota > Gammaproteobacteria > Enterobacterales > Psychrobiaceae > Psychrobium. The sequence goes on along the minus strand of CALJMY010000245.1, from coordinate 9,449 downwards.
TTTAGCGAGATAGTTTAAATAATAATCATTGTTAACGCCTTAAGTGTTTAACTAACCGTATCAAAGTGCAAAATCAAAGAGAGCAACATGGCCGTAAATTCTAAATACACGAACGAGCAAGTCGAAAGTTTAATCATGCAATTATTAACAGTACTTGAGAATAATCAGTCAAAAGCAGATTTAAGCTTGATGGCACTGGGTAATGCAGCGACTTCTGTAATTAACAATAGTGTTGGTTCATCACAACGTAAACACGTTGCAGCAAGTTTTGCTAAAGCTTTACAAAGTTCAGTAGAAGTAGACCTACACTAATTGTTTGGCGTAAGCACCGTATTTGTACTTATTGAAAGTAGCTTGCGCCAATAATTTCAACATTAATAGATTTAATTCAAATAGAACGAATTTACTATGGTAGACAACTCAAATTCTTATAAAGATCGCGTTTCTCGACTAATTAGTTGGGGACATTGGTTCATGTTTGCCAATATCTTATTAGCGATGTTAATGGCAACACGTTATATTTTTGCCACTGAAGGTCAAGTCACTTTCATTTCAGTTATTTTTGTTATTTCAACATGGATTGGTCACTTTGGTTTACTTGGTATCATTTCTTATATTGTCGTTCTATTTCCGCTCACTTTTTTAGCCCCCTATTCCAAAATTCTCCGTGGGTTAGCCGCCTTAATTGGCACAATAATCATTGTTGCTCTATTGATTGATGGCAGTGTTTATCAAAATTATCAATTACATTTCAACTTATTAGCGTTTGATTTGAAAGGATTTAACCTCAATAACAGCATAGGATGGAGTTCTATTGCTTTATTTCTTGTTGCACTATTAATTGTTGAACTGACCATTGCCAATCTTATCTGGAAACGTCTACATGTTATTCGTCAATGGAATGTAGGTAACCGGATAACATTAGGCTTTGTAGCCATGTTTTTAATTAGCCATTTAGTACATATTTGGGCTGACGCTGTCGTTTATCGCCCTGTACTTTCTTTTGATCGTATTTTTCCATTTTCACATCAATCAACCGCCAGAAGTTTAATTAAGAAATACGGTTGGATTGACGACAAACATGATTCTCAAATGATCTTAAACAGTAGTGCCAATGCGGTAAATTACCCATTACATCCTCTACAATGTCGAACAGATAATCATAAGAATTTATTAGTGATAACGATAGATACGGCTAATAGTGCATTGGTTACACCAGACATTATGCCTAACCTATTTAATATGGCTAAAAGAGGCATTAATGCACAATCTCATTTAACAAGCTCTCTTAACGTAACCGATTCAACCTTTAGTCTAAATACAGGGATTCCAGCACTTTATCGCCCTGCTTTTGAGAGCCAAAATTTATCGATGCCGCTAGAGCAATTAACATTAAAAAGTAATCGTGGAAGTTTTACTATTCCAAATGAACAAGAATTAATTGCTAACAGTGCACATGCAGACAGCAATCATATTAACGATTTAATCAAATGGATGAATAACTCTTCTTCACAACCATATTATGCTGATATAACACTATATGCGAGCCAACAACTAGATGTAGGTAATCAACCATTACTTGCCTTTAACGCCGCTATTGCAGCTTATGAAACTGCGCCGCAACGAATTCTAGCCAGACAATATCTAAATACACTTTATTACACAGATAAATTGTTGGGTAAGTTATTTGAAAGCGTTAACTTTACAAACACAACGCTTGTTGTCACAGCTAACCGTGGTGCTGACTTAAATACTATTTACAAACAATCATCGAAGGTCTATTCAAAAGTTAATCTGAACGTACCTATGATTATTGTCAGCCCTAATATACCGGTTGTTGAAGTCAATAAAACGACTTCTCATTATGACTTGTTGCCAACGTTACTTACCTCACATTTTAATTGTGGTAATCCGACATCTGATTTCAGTGTTGGCTATTCGTTAACAAGCACACAAGCCAGCGATATGTTGTATTTAGGCGACGCTCAGCACTTTTCATTATACCAAAACGGAAAAATTACAGAGATTGACCGTCAAGGCCAATATCGATTTTTCGATAAAAACTATGTTAGACAAGAAAATGGAGAACTGTCGTTTCAGTCTCTCATTGATTTAATGGCTAATATAAAAAGATTTAAACCTTAAGTAGGAAATATTACATGGCGTACCAGCATTTAAGTGTCGAACAATTTGAACAGCTTATTCAAGATAATCAATCTGTAAACGTGGTAGATATTCGAGATCAACAGTCTTATGCACTTAGTCAAATTAAAGGTGCCTTTAATTTAAATCAAAGTAATTTAGAACAACACATATCACAATTAAAAGCAGATGAGCCATTAGTAGTTTGTTGTTATCACGGACATAGTAGCCAAGGCGCTGCACAATTCTTATTCGATCGCGGTTTTAAAGAGGTCTATTCACTAGATGGTGGGTTTGAAGCATACCAAGCTTTCCATCGTTAATAGTTGTTAAGTTTTTTGTTAAAAACAATCAATAATACTATCTAAAAGAGGCTTTAAGCCTCTTTTTTTATGTTTTTTATTAAATTATTTACAGTTTACTTATTGATTTTAAATATAAATATCCCATAGTTACATTTATGTTAAAACACCATAGACCAACGTCTAATACCAATGCTAAGCTACAAAATATATATTGAAAAAATTATAAAAACAAAGGACAAACCATGACCACTCCGGACATTTTCCCAGTTAGTAAAGCTTTTGAAGATAATGCATTAGTTAATAACGAGCAATACCAAGCGATGTACAAACAGTCAATTGAAGATCCAGATACATTTTGGGGTGAACATGGCAAAAGAATCGATTGGATAAAACCATATACTAGTGTGAAAGATACAAGCTTTGCAGCGCCAAACGTTCATATTGATTGGTACAAAGACGGTACTTTAAATGCTTCAGCTAACTGTCTTGACCGTCACCTAGAAAATAATGCTGATGATATCGCTATTATCTGGGAAGGCGATGACGCTAAAGATCAACGTAAACTCACTTATAGAGATTTACATAACGATGTATGTAAATTTGCTAACGCCTTAAAAGCGAAAGGCGTTGAAAAAGGCGATATCGTTTCTATCTATATGCCAATGGTACCGGAAGCGGCTGTTGCTATGCTTGCTTGTGCACGTATCGGTGCAGTCCATTCTGTAATTTTTGGTGGATTCTCTTCTGAATCTATTTCATCGCGCGTCATTGATGGTAACGCCAAAGTTATTATTACCGCAGATGAAGGTCCTCGTGGCGGTCGCCTAGTTCCTTTAAAAGGAAACATTGACGAAGCACTTAATAACCCCGCGGTTACTTGTGTTGAGACGGTTATCGTTTTAAAACGAACAGGTAACGATATCAATTGGGTTGAAGGTCGTGATGCTTGGTGGGATGAATTAGTTGCCAATGAATCAATTGATTGTCCTGCAGTAGAAATGAATGCTGAAGATCCATTATTTATCCTATATACCTCTGGTTCAACGGGTACACCTAAAGGTGTATTACACACTACCGGTGGTTACATGGTTTATGCGTCAATGACTCATGAATATGTATTTGATTATAAAAAAGGTGATATTTATTGGTGTACAGCTGATGTTGGCTGGATAACAGGACACAGTTACATGGTCTACGGACCTCTTGCAAATGGTGCAACTATTGTTATTCACGAGGGTGTGCCAAACTACCCTAGCCCAGCCCGTTTAGGTGAAATAGTTGACCGTTACAATGTAAATCAACTTTATACAGCGCCAACATTAATTCGAGCATTAATGGCTAAAGGCACAGAGCATTTTGATAACTTCGATGGCAGTTCATTGCGCGTTCTTGGCAGCGTAGGTGAACCGATTAATCCAGAGGCATGGCGCTGGTATAACGATGTTATTGGTAAAGGGAAAAGCCCAATTGTTGATACTTGGTGGCAAACGGAAACTGGTGGCATTCTAATTACGCCATTACCGGGTGCAACGGCTGCAAAACCAGGTTCAGCGACAAGACCATTTTTTGGTATTCAACCTGCATTAGTCGATGCTGAAGGTCAAATTATTGAAGGAGCTGGCGCTGGATCATTAGTCATTACAGACAGCTGGCCTGGACAAATGCGTACAGTATTTGGCGATCATGATCGCTTCATGATGACTTACTTCCAGACATTCCAAAATATGTATACCACTGGCGATGGCGCAAGACGCGACGAAGATGGTTATTATTGGATAACGGGTCGTGTTGACGATGTTATTAACGTTGCTGGACATCGTATGGGTACAGCAGAAGTTGAAAGTTCATTAGTTGGCCATAAGGACGTTGCAGAAGCGGCTGTTGTTGGTTATCCACACGATATTAAAGGCCAAGGCATTTATGCTTATGTTACTTTAAATGATGGTGTTGAAGAGACTGAAGAGTTACGAAAAGAGTTGAAAATATTTGTTCGTAAAGATTTAGGCGCTATTGCTGCACCTGATTTACTACAATGGGCTCCGGGCTTACCAAAAACACGTTCAGGAAAAATTATGCGACGTGTGCTACGTAAAATAGCTGCGAATGAAATTGATGAATTAGGTGATTCTTCGACACTGGCTGACCCGTCAGTATTAGATACCTTAATTGCTAATCGACAAAATACGTAGTTCGTATTTTAGGTTTACATAAAAAAACGCCGTCTTAATAGACGGCGTTTTTAATTGAATTAATATTTAAGCTGGTATTAAGCCTAAAAATAAATAACTTTATTTAATGTAATGACAACAGTAATCAGTAAGAACACTTACTTTAACTTGGAATTTCTCGTTAGCAGGTACGTCGAAAGATTGACCACCAGTGTAAGCAACAAATTCATCTGAACCAGGAAGTGATACTAGTAAATCACCAGCAAGAATTTCCATGATTTCAGCTAGTCCAGTACCAAACTCATATTCACCAGGCATCATAATACCTAAAGATTTAGTTGATCCGTCAGCGAATTCAACTGTACGGCTTGTAACTTGGCCGTCGAAATAAGTATTAGCTTTCTTAATTACTGAAACATTTTCTAACTTTGACATTTTACTTAACCTTTTATCAATATTATAAATTTAAAAATAATCAACAAATTATAAACACCTATAATCATTAAAGTTACTGACCTAAAGTCTGTACATTTAACGATTATCAACGATATAACTTGTTACAACTTCAATAATAATATCATGAAAAGTAAAGCAATGTTTAACTGTTGATATCTATCTAATATCAATTAAATATTGATACCTAGAGCCTTAACCAAAATTCTACTGCTTTTTGAGCATGAACTTGACAATAAAGCAAAACTTACAGACTACAACCAGCAACGATAAAAAAGCATTAAGTCATAAATTAACGTAATTATTTTTTACTGCATTTAAAAAAACCGTGAACAAGTTGTTTACCAAAACTCGTCGGCATGTTGTTATCACCAACATAGCCTAGCTTTATCTGTCCGCTTTTTTCAGGGACATAAGCGGACTTAAATAAATAGTCCCAAACACTTAACGTAATCCCAAAATTCACTCCGTATCGATGTTCTTTTGGCAATGTATAAGCATGATGATAAAGATGCATCACCGGATTATTAAGAATATAACGTAAAGGGCCGTAATCAAGACGAAGGTTTGAATGATTAATATGGCCAATAACAATTGTGAAGAAATGAATAATAAATGCTTGTTCTGGTTCAAATCCACCTAACAACATAACGCCAATTGTTTTTAATGGTTTATATAGTATATTTTCCATCCAGTGATAACGTAAATGCCCTGCAAAACCCATTTCTTTAATGGAATGGTGTACTTGATGAAATCGCCAAAATAGTGGAACTTTATGCAAGGTTTTATGGGTAACCCATTGTAAAAAATCAAGTACAAAGAAGAATATTAACAACTGTGCTACTGGGTTAAACTCAGCTATATCAATAATACTTATTGCTTGCATTGTTACATCGTAACTATAAAACATATGGGTTATGACCGTATAAATACCACTAATCATGATGCTGAATATGAAGAAATTAAAATACATATACACGGCATCTAACCAAAAATCATGGCGAAAAGCCGCTTGTTGTTTTCGCCATGGAAAACATAGTTCGGCGCTCCAAACAATCAAAGAAATTAGTGTTAATCCCCAAAAGTAATTCTGACTAAAAGGAACATCAAACACTATATTACTTAAAACCCATTTGGCTGTTCCAATGATGTTATTAATAAAAATGTCTAGTAACTCTATTAACATGGATAGGCAGACTCACTTTAATTAATTGTTAAAAGTTATGGTGATATATTTCAAGAATTATGGCTGTTTGCATGTTAATGTCAACGCCCTACCATTTAGCATAAACATAATTCACAAGCCTGTTAGAAACAATCGTTCAATCTATCGTCATATTTAATAGATAAAGACCTTATGCGAATTTATGCGTTATAATGCATCATCTAGTATTCACACACGCTAAGTATTTATGAACTATTCAAATTTCGGCACTAAATTCACACAACTCAACGGCATAACTCAATTAATGGAAGATTTAGGAAATGCTAAAAGTAGTAATAATCCTAATATAGTTATGCTTGGTGGTGGTAACCCTGCATTAGTACCGCAAGTAAACGATATTTTTATAGATGAACTACACAAACTTATTTCAACCAATAAACTATCACAAGTGCTCGGGTCTTATGATGGTCCAGTAGGTAACGAAGACTTTTGTACCGCGTTAGCAAAACAACTTAAAAATGAATTTTCATGGGATATTACATCAGCAAACATAGCGCTTGGTAATGGTAGTCAAGCTAACTTTTTTGTCTTATTTAATCTACTCGCTGGTAGCATGCCTGATGGCAGCCACAAAAAGATTTTATTTCCGTTGGCTCCTGAATACATAGGCTATGCTGATCAAGGTTTATCAGACGATATGTTTATTGCTATTAAACCTGATATTGAAATGTTAAATACCGACAATGGTTCTAAACAGTTTAAATACGTGATTGATTTTACAGCCGTTAAAGAAGTTTTAGAAAATGATAATAGTATTAGTGCACTGTGTGTCTCAAGGCCAACCAATCCTACAGGTAATGTAATTACCGACTTAGAAGTACAAACACTTGATGCGCTTGCTCAACAATATAATATTCCGCTTATTATTGATAACGCTTATGGCGATCCATTTCCGGGCTGTATATACACTGATGCAAGTTTAACGTGGAATTCAAACATCATTTTATGCATGTCATTGTCTAAATTAGGCTTACCCGGGTTACGCACAGGTATTGTTGTCGCTAATGAAGAGATTGTTAATGCAATAGCCCGAGTCAATGGCAGTATGGTGCTTTCACCAAATAGTATGGGGCCAAGCTTAGTAACACGTTTAATCAATGACGATGAATTGCTTCCACTTTGTAAAAATACCGTACTTCCCTTCTATCTTGATAAAGCAGAAACGGCAATACGACTCTTTGATGAAATATTTACAGATTTACCCGTTTACTTGCATAAAGTAGAAGGTGCGTTCTTTATGTGGTTATGGTTTAAAGATTCAACTATAACAAGCGAAATGATGTATCAAAAACTCAAAGAACAACATGTCTATATCATACCTGGCCACAACTTTTTTATTGGCATAGAAGACAGCTGGGCACATAAGCATGAATGTATTCGTATTAACTACGCAACAGATAAAGAAACACTTAAAAAAGGATTAGAAGCGATTAAAACATTGATAGCATAAAATTATAAATACACGTCACTATCTATAATAAAGACATCGTAAATAATATCATCGCTAATAATATTAATTAGCGATGATATTTTAAATACGAGCCAAGCACTTAAACATTACTCAGGAGCATTGATTACTGTCTTGATATTATTAGCTTGAGATGACGGTTTTCCTGCCAACCTTAAGACTTTGTATATTAACCAAGCTCGAATAATCCCCATGCCATCTTCTTTACACATGATAAATAAAAGATGATCTGCCGACTTCCTATTTTCATCGTTATCTAACAACTCTTCTCTCATTAATTGATATAAAGCATCGTGTACTAACGATGGACGCATAAAATTAAGCGTGTCTAAAGTAGGTCCCGAAGGGCCATCCCAAGCATAATGTTGTTTTATAGTAAGAACGCCACTCAAACTTAGCGTAATAAAACCAGATGGAGAAACAATATCCGCCTCTGGTTTTATTGGTATTTCAACTGAATATGACTCTGAAAGCTGATATTTATATCCCTGTTTATAAGATATAGATTTCATAATTTTTATTCCTGTCTAAACGGATATCTTTAAATTTTTTGTTTTTCACACTTACATAACTTTATAATAATCACTAAAGCCAGTTAAAATATTAGTGATAGCAATCGATGAAAGAATTAACCCCATCACTCGGCTGATTACACTCGCCCCACTGGTACCAATGATTCGATTAATAAAACCTGCCAATAGCATTAAAATGTAAACTAAAATGAGCACAGACAACATAACGAGTGCTGTTTGTGTTTGTTCCCAAAGCGTATATACAGAGTTCTTAGTTAGAAGTACTGCCGCCAACATAGCGCCAGGACTTGCAATAGAAGGAACAGCAAGTGGAAAAATTGCGGTTTCTTTATGAGAGTCTTGCAATGATTTTATTTCTTCGTCTGGTTTACTATCACCAAAAATCATATTAAGCGCGAATAAAAATAAAACAATCCCTCCCGAAATTTGAAATGCAGGTAATGGAATAGCTAATGCGGTTAGAACAATTTCTCCTACAATCAAAAAGAACAACAACACACAAGCAGATACAATAGTTGCTAATAAAGCGACGCGACGTTTAGTTTTTTGATCATATTGAGATGTTACAGCAATAAAAACTGGTATTGTGCCAATAGGGTCAATAACAGCAAAGAAGGTTATAAATACAGCCAATACATCAATCATTTTATATGCACCTCTAAATGTAAATAATTTAAAATGTAACGTTCGGTCAAACGAACTAAAATTGTAGGAATAAATATCAGTAGAATGAAGTCTAACAAATTGTTTTTGTTAATTTTCCCCTATAAAAATATTCGTCTATTTTTACATATCTAATGTCCCATAGCCAACAGGAAGACAAAAGATTCCACCACTGCCCTATTTCACAATAGCGACAATGCTGATTAACGTGCTCGCTTGTAGTATTAATATAATCGAAATGCAGCTCACAAAACTCAATTATAAAGTGTGTATTTAACCATGATATATAACGTGGGATATGTTTAGATTATTGTTTGAGAAACCTCATCTTTAGTTAGATTTTGGTGTCCGTTTTATAGGGGGAAGATCACGCTGATCTTCCCCCGATAAAACGGACACATTTATTTTCACGCAGCCAGTGCTTCATATTCAACTGGCGAACAGTAATTTATACCCGAATGTATTCTCAATCGATTGTAGTATTTGTTGATG
>CALJMY010000244.1 GCA_937981905.1 uncultured Enterobacterales bacterium | reverse complement strand
ATTAATGTAACAATAGATCCACTTTTATTATCGTCTATCAACTTTCTCATAAGTGTAATCACGCCATAAAAATTGGTGCCAGTAGAGCCGCCACATTTACGTCCTAATAACTTTTCTAAAAACAACACACTTGCAATAGAGGCTTCATCGGGGACTTTTTGCATTGAATCGATCACATCTGGATTAAATGAGTATTCAACGCGTGGACGACCTATACCTTCAATACGAGAACCTTTTTCACTAATTAAACGTGTATCTCGTTGATGATAGTAATCATAAAATACAGAATTCTCAGGATCGACAACATGTAAAAGAGTGTTTAGTTGGTTGTATCTAATATAACGACCTATCGTAGCGCTTGTTCCGCCCGTACCACCACCAACAACAATCCAAGACGGATTAGGTTGAGGTTCTTTCTCAAGCTGCTTAAATATGCTTTCTGCGATGTTGTTATTACCTCGCCAATCAGTTGCTCGTTCAGCATATTTAAATTGGTCCATAAAATGACCGTTGTGTTCTTCAGCTAATTTGGTAGAAGCTTCATGAATCAAACTTGGATTATCAATGAGATGGCATTGACCACCATAGAATTCTATTTGACTAATTTTTTCTTTGGACGTTGAACGTGGCATAACGGCAATAAATGGTAAGCCCAGCAGGCGGGAAAAATAAGCTTCTGACACTGCTGTACTGCCTGATGAAGCTTCAATAATTGGTGTTCCTTGGGTTATCCAACCATTACATAAGCCATATAAAAATAATGAGCGTGCTAGCCTGTGTTTTAAGCTGCCTGTGGGATGTGTTGATTCATCTTTAAAGTACAGTTCAATATTAGGAAATTGTGGAATATCAGCTTTGAGTAGGTGTGTGTCAGCACTACGTTGATAATCTGATTCTATTTTTGCAATTGCTTGATTTACCCATTCTCTTGGCATACTCTTTTCTCCCACCATGATAACCATTGAATATTCTTTGGCTCACAAGATAGCGTATTAATAATGAACGAGCACGAATTAATTGAATTGGCGAACACCATCATGCCTTTTGGCAAATACAAAGGGAAATTAATTAAAGATATTCCTGAAAATTATTTAATTTGGTTAAATTCACAGGAATATGTCAATGGTAAACTGTCGCAACAGCTTCTATTAATGGCCGATTTAAAGCTTAATGGGCTAGAAAAGTTATTAATACCACTAGTAAGACCTATTTCTTAGCAAGTACGTCATATTCTTTATGTAACTTATCAAAACGTTTTTGATGGGGAGTTGATAATTTCATTCCATTTAGAATTCTAAATGAGTCTTTGCACTCAGCTGATAATAGCTTTATATACTTTCGTTTTTCAGTCATCAATTTAAGCTGTGATTGTGCAACATTTAATACGGCACCTGAATTTACAGGTGAAAGTACTAAAGCTTGCTTAAATAAATCTAGAGACTCTAAATTATCGCCACTGCTATAAGCTTCAATACCTAGGCGAGTAATTCGGCTAAATTCAGATTTCTTCTGTTTAACTGAATCATCATTGAGTTTATTGTTTAATTCTTTAGCAATATCAGATTCACTATCTAATTGCTTAGCAAAAACAGTCGCTAATTCAAAATCATTTAAATTTAAAAGAGTAATACAAGCGTCTGGTGCTAGTTCATCTGGTAAATTCCAATTGTCATCTTCATCAGAGAATGAATGTATAGCTTCCATTAGTGTTTTCTTTGAAACTAAATGTTCACCTTTAGCAGATTGTAACTGAGCTTGAATAACACCTTCTAATGTTGAAAATGGGAAATCTAGATTCCTACCTTCTTCAGTCTTTGCACGGTGTAGTGTTGAAGTCAGTTCATTCTGTAATTTATAGATATCTTTTGATTCTTCACAATGAGCAACATTTTCAATAATGCTACGAGTGTAATTAAATAAATGATCTGTACCTGCATGAACAGAACGTCGAGATAAATTTAGCAATTTCCCAAAACTATCTTTAACCAATGTTACATTGTCGTTTGCTCTTGCCACTTCAACCATAAATTGATGACGTTTCATCGATAGTGGTGATAAATCAAGACTGCGTTCTAATGTTTCTTGTGCTAGTTCATTATTAGCATTAGCTAAATGTACTTTAGCTAACAGATCAATGGCTTCTACATTGGTTGATTGTGATTTGATGAGAGCTTTTAAGATTTTTTCTGCTTCATCGAGCTCCATTATTCCTAGCTTAGCACGTGCTAAAATTAAATTAGCCCAAGGTAAATTCCGTTCTTTAAGTACGGGGATAAGAATATTAATGGCGTCTTGAAATTGATCTTTATCGCATAAGAGGCCTGTCATCATTTGTAATATGATAGCGCTATAACGATTTTTTTCTTTGATTAACCTTCTACATTCAGTAATAGCACCTGTTAAATCACCTTTATCAATGTTCAGATAAACGCCAGATAATGCTTTACGCTTGTTCCACGATTTTTGTAATCTACTATCTAACAGGCGTTGTGAGAAGGGTTTGATAATATAATCGTCTGGTGCCATTTCCATGGTACCTAACACAACAGCTCTATCTGTTTCTGCCGATACGATAACAAATAAAGCACTTGGTTTAATTAATTTAAGGGTACGTAATTGTTCTAGTAACTGAGTACCATTTTTACTCCCTAAATTATATTCAACTAGGAGTAAATCATATTCTTTAGAGCGGCACGAACGTACGGCAGCTTCGCCACTTTCGGACAAATCAACATGTTGCACGCCAAAGTTTGTGAGTATGCCTTTCATCATTATTTGAAAGGGACGCTGAGGATCAACTAGCAGTACTTTTAGTTTTTTGTAAGGTATTTTTTGTAGCGTTGACAATAACGTATCCTTAAATAACACGCAATACACGATATACTCCATCATATAAGAATTGTTAGATGAAAATAAAGCGTTTTAAATAAAAATATGTTTAATTATAAAGATGTTATGAATTGAATATTTTAGAATAGGACTTGATGGTGGAGGGAGGTGGATTCGAACCACCGAAGGCTGAGCCGTCAGATTTACAGTCTGATCCCTTTGGCCACTCGGGAACCCCTCCAATCAAGTGCGATGGATAATAAGGAAAAAAAACCAATAGGTAAAGGTTTATTTATAAAATAAGACTAAAGTTTCTTAGATTACGGCCGATAGAGTAATTACTGTCCGAATAGATTATTAGTTATGCAAACACAGCGTATTCTTGTTGGTGAATTACAATTAGGTCAAACACTGAACCATTGCATTCGTGACGGTAAAAAAAGTGAGTTTGATTTACTATTAGCGATGCTCTCGACTGATGTTAGTGATCAAGATCAGTTTTCGTTAAACACCACACAAGAAGAAGCGCTTTTTTCTCAATCGTTAAATGAAAAATTTGATATCCCACCAGCTCAAACTTTACAAGCTGAGACTCTACTTGAAGATGAATATTCGTTAACATTAGGAAAAATAGCTAATCAAGAAAGCTTATTAGCAGCAAGACTTCAACATTGTTTGCGTCCAGACGCACTTCATTTTCAATCACATATGCAGCATGGTATTTCAGATGAACTGTTTGATAGTTTATCGCCAACAGTTGCTCAGCGTTTTATTAAGTCAGCTAATGAAGTTAACGAAGTTAATGAAATTGATTCTTTGAATATTGAAATGGATAAATTAATTCTCGCACAAAAAAATTATGAAGCTAACTTAGTCGCTGCTTAATTAATCGTTGTTTAATTTATGAAGAGCGAGTTAAATAGGGTCTGTTGATCTTTGTGGTTCGAATTTTGTTCAATCTAAAAGCCTTTTGAGCAAGACATGAGGATTGATGCCTAGTTTATCTCGGTTTTGTCTCCTGAGTCGCTCTACTTCCTGCATCCATGCAGTTATAGGTGAAAGACGAATAACGTAGCACAAAAGACTTTTAGGTGAATTCTACGAACAGTATTTGTTTGTTATTTCTACGACGTTATCGCCTTGTATAAACCCCAAACAAATTGCTGCAAAAACGAACTCAAAAGTTCAACAGACCCTAGTATTTAATAAAGATTAAAATATTACCCACAACATCTTTTGTATTTCTTTTTACTTCCACATATACAGTTATCATTACGCTGAGGCATTTTTATTACCTTTTCAGGGTATGTTGCATCGAGATAGTACCAAGCACTAGATTCGTCCAAATTAGTCAATCTATGTATTAAAGCAGTATCTATTGTCTGTTGTTTAAACTGAGACACTTCATGGTGAAAAGCAAGTTTACCGTCTTGTTTATACCACGCAACAAATTCTACTACGTGGTTATGTTTGTCTACATGGCGAATGTCTAACCCTAACCATTCACACTGTTTATTCCATTGCGTAATTGCGTCTAATGAGATGTTTTCCCGAGTTGTAGGACTATGTGTAACGTAAACATATTCATTGTCATTTTTGGTAAATGCACAATAACGACTTCGCATCAATTGCTCTGCCGATTGAGCTATTTCATTACCTAAATGTAGCGGATAACAACATTGTTTATATGTGTTACCAGATTTACAAGGACAAGGATTATTCATCTTTATTTAACATGTAATGTTCAATAGGTTGATATTTGTCAAAATAAAGACCATCAACTTTTTTTGCATTGATAAAACTTGAATTTGGTGACTTTGAATTTGCTTCAGACCATATTCCCCAACGACCATTAGACTGTTTATTAAGCGTGATCATAAACTTTCCAGCATGTTGTCGAGGTGGCTGTTTAGTTTCTTCCGAAGGAATAACAGTTACGAGGTAATAACCAATATCATGAACTGTTTGTGTATCAACAAATCGATTGGTAACACGAAATTTTAAATCTATCGATGAATTATGGTTTTTTAAACTATTAAAGTATTTTTCATATACTTTATATAATTCATCATGGCCATGAACAATTGATAGTTCACTGCGTGCTGATATGTAAATACCATTTTTGGTATATACGTTCGTCATTTTTTGCGGATCAAGTGAGGCGAAAGCATTACTTAATAATTGATAAGTTGCATCGGCATTATTATCTGAGAGGATAATGTCTTTATCATTAGCATAACATTGGAAAGTAGTTATAAAAAAGACACAGATAAACGTAAATTGACGCAACATATTCATATTAATATACTTAATTCGATTAAAAACAACTTATTTTGAGGTTTTTAATTGGTTATTGATAGCCAATTTTTGCCACAAAATGTTTCAGGCTAGCATAATACCTAAAATTTGTTAGATATAAAAATTGTTTGGAATATAAAAATTCTATATATAAAAATAAATAAGTAGATAATGAAAGATCGCTGCGATTAAAACGAAAATATGCCAGATAGCATGATTGTATGGGATTTTATTATTCATATAAAAATAAACCCCTGAGGAATATATTAGTCCACCGCCACCCAATAGCAATAACGCTAAAGTAGGCAGTGCTTGAATTAATTCATAAACCACAAATAGAGAAAGCCATCCCATAATCAGGTAAGTAATCACAGAGAATTTCTTATATTGACTCCCAAATTTTAATTTAATGCCTATTCCTAATAAGGCACATACCCATACCATCGTTAATATTGAAAATCCTAATGTGCTTGGAATCGTATGAACTAATAAGGGTGTGTATGTTCCTGCAATGAGTAAGTAAATAGCACAATGATCAAATAGCTTTAACTTTGATTTCAAAGTTGTATCCGTTACACCATGGTAGAGCGAAGAAGCCAACATTAATGCTGTTAAGCTAACACCATATATGGAAGTTGTGATTAATTTTAAATTATCATCATGATCAAAGTAATTTATAAAAAAAAGAGTTAATCCAATAACACCTAAAAATCCTCCTAAACCATGAGTCGCAGTATTTAATAATTCTTCTTTGGGGCTATATGCCACTGAGTTTTTTGACATTAAATGGGTCTATAAGGAAATGTAATAGTTATATGAATACTAAAAACCATTCAATAAGTATCGATTAAATGGTAAAGACAAAAAAATTATATTTTAGGGGTAAATAAAGAATGATAAAGCTTAGCTGCAAATTCGTCTGTCATGCCTGATATATAGTCACAAATAATACGCATTTGGACATCATCTTTTTTGTCTTGAGCTAATCGCCAACGCTCTTTGGTGTTTTCAGGTAATAAACGATAAGGGTCAGAGGCAAAAGCCTCAAACAGTTCCATGACTATTTGTTGACCTTTATATTCTACCGCTTGAAATTCAGGTTTACGAATAACACGATTAAAGACAAAGCCTTTCAAAATATCTAATAATTGAGAATATTCATTACTTAATTTCGCGTTAAAAGCTAATAATGGCTCATCAAATACATCATTTTTATCAATCTTTATTGAGGTAACAAAACTATTTACTAAATTTCCAATGGCATTTTTACGTAAATATTGCTCATCACTGAATAATTTCTGGGTAATATTATCAATATCTAAGGTAATAGGATTATCACCTAACAATTTAGCTGGGTTAACGACATCTTTCATCCATTGATTATAGTTTACCGTCCCCATCACAATTGCATCTTCTAAATCATGTACTGAATAAGCGATATCATCAGCTAATTCCATAACGGAGCAATCAAAAGACTTAAACTGGCTACGTAAATGTGTACTGGTTGCATGTGCTTGCTTAACCGTTCTTAATTGTTTTCTATCATTTGCTGTTAATGGTTCTAGTACCCAATTTAATAAATTTGAGTCAAGATCAAAAATGGCTTTTGGCGGCAGCCAATTATGTGCCTTTAGCTGTCTAAAATTATGAGTTGGTTCATCTGAATATTGACCAACGACTTCACTAAAAAGAACAGGATATTTTAACGTACCTAATAAACTACGACGGCATAAGTTCATACCGAATTCTTTGGTATATGGTTCTAGACGAGTTAAAATTCTAAATGTTTGTCCATTACCTTCAAAGCCGCCATTGTTTCGCATCATGTAATTTAAAGCAATTTCACCACCGTGACCAAAAGGCGGATGACCAATATCATGGGCAAGACCTAATGTTTCAATAAGCGTTTCATCAAAACTAAAGTGATTAAAATCTGGGTATAGCTTTTTTAATTGACTAATAATACCTGAGCCAATTTGCGCTACTTCTAAAGAATGGGTGAGACGTGTTCGGTAAAAGTCACTCTGACCAATACCAACAACTTGTGTTTTTGCTTGCAAGCGGCGAAAGGCAGCACTATGAAGAACTCTTGCCCTGTCACGTTGAAATAAAGAACGGTGATCATTAGGCCTGCTCGAATGGCTAGAGCCTTTACGTACTAACCATAAATCATTATCGTGCTTATTCATTGTATATTATCCTTGTCGCCGCTATTTAAGTTATTTATTGGATCTGAGACTACTGAGAATAGTTCTCTAAAAAACGGCCAAAACGTTGCATAGCATCTGTTAAATCGTGTACATAAGGCAAGGTAACAATACGAACATGATCAGGCTCTGGCCAATTAAAGGCTGTGCCATGTACTAACAATATTTTTTCTTTTTTAAGTAAATCAAAAACAAGTTGCTGATCATCTTTAATATTAAACTTTTTAACATCAAGTTTAGGGAACATATACATAGCGCCCTTAGGTTTAACACAAGTGATTCCATCAATTTGAGATAGTGCTTCATAACAAGCATCACGTTGCTCCAATAATCGTCCACCGGGTAATATCAATTCATTAATACTTTGATATCCACCTAATGCCGTTTGGATAGCATGTTGACAAGGAACATTGGCACACAAACGCATTGTCGCTAATATATTTAAGCCATTGATATAATCTTTAGCTAGAAATTTATCTCCTGAAATAACCATCCAACCCGCTCTAAAACCAGCAATTCTATAAGCTTTCGATAGTCCATTAAATGTTACTATCACTAAATCTTCAGCTAGCGATGCAGTATGAACATGCGTTGCGCCGTCAAATAGAATTTTGTCGTATATTTCATCTGAGAATACGAGTAAGTTAAATTCACGAGCAATGGCTAATAATTCAAGTAATATTTCTTTTGAATAAACAGAACCAGTTGGATTATTAGGATTAATTATAACGATAGCTTTGGTATTTTTATTAACTTTACTACGAATATCATTAATATCAGGGAACCAATCTGCTTGCTCATCACAACGATAATGAATAGCTTTACCACCGGCTAAATTAACAGAAGCTGTCCATAGTGGATAATCAGGTGCAGGAACAAGTACTTCATCACCATTGTTGAGTAATGCCATTGTTGCCATTTGAATAAGTTCAGACACGCCATTACCAATATAAATATCTTCTACATCGATACCTGGAATGATTTGTTGATAGTGATGAAAAACAGCTTTTCGTGCTGAAAATAACCCTTTTGAATCACAATAACCTTGTGCTTGTGGTAAGTTATAAATAACATCACGTACAATTTCATCTGGGGCTTCAAAACCGAATGGGGCAGGGTTACCAATGTTTAACTTGAGAATTCGATGGCCTTCTTCTTCTAACCGCTGTGCTTCATCATGCACAGGACCACGGATGTCATAACAAACATTGTGTAACTTATTCGACTTTTTAAACACGTTTTTTCCCATTAATTTTATTAATTATTCTAATTTAGCTCAAACATAACCTATTGCTACGGTGTAGCAAAGTTTAATATAAGTTTAATATCAATAAAGCATAAAAAAACTCCGCAATGCGAAGTTTTTTGTTTGGCAGACATGAATTATTAACTAATTCATTAAAAGAGTCGTATTAAGCTAATTCGCTTAAACACATCTCTTCTTGTATTTGTTTTACCCAAGCTTCAACACGTTCAGCTGTTAATTCTGGTTGACGGTCTTCATCAATACCTAAACCAACAAAGTGACCTTCATCAACTAATGCTTGAGAAGTTTCAAAGTCATAACCTTCAGTTGAAGTATTACCAATGATAATTGCACCACGTGGTTCAATAATATCTTTTAATGTGCCCATCGCATCTAAGAAATATTCAGAGTAATCTTCTTGGTCACCACAACCGAAAATAGCGACTAATTTATCATTGAAATCAATATTTTCTAATTCAGGAAAGAAATCATCCCAATCACATTGGGCTTCACCGTAATACCACGTTGGAATACCTAATAATAGTAAATCAAATGATGCTATTTGATCTGGCGTTGCTTTCGCAATGTCAAAAACATCAACTAAACTTTTACCCAATTGCTTTTGGATCATTTTTGCAATAGCTTCAGTATTACCTGTATCACTACCAAAAAACATGCCTACACTAGCCATAAATATTCCTATGTATTTTCTAATTCGTTTACTGTTAACGGCAGGTTATCATCACATGATGAAAAACTGTTGATCTGCATCATTAACATGGATTCTATCAGTTGGCCTCTACTCACATTGTGAGCTTCAGCCAAAGTATTTAATGTGTCGAATAATTCTTCATCAACTTTAAGCTCAACTCGCTTTAGTCCTTTGGCTTTATCACGTTTAATTTGGTTTCTTTTATTAACCAATAATTGATCTTTACGTGATAAAGGATTCGTCTTCGGACGACCGCGATTTTTTTCGTCAGCAAAAAGATCAATGGTTATTCTATCGTTAGATGCTTTTGCCATAACTTTATATTATTACTTGCTATAAAAGGTATTAATAATTGATCGCGAAGACTTTATTTAGCCTAAGCCTTGGGATTTCCAAAAAAATTGGATAACCCCTTTTGCTACAAACCCTAAACAGCCAAATGTTAAAACTGACCACACAACCACTTTGCCCATTAAAGGTACTTCACCTTTTTTTAGAACATCATGTATCGCCATTCCAATTAAGAAAAATATACCGGCAAATAAGAAATTTAATCCTAGTACTTCTAATTGTTGAAACTCTTGAGGTGTCATCGTTTATTTAATTGGCTATAAAAAATAGTGAGGCGCAATATATCACATTCAAATAACCACTGCCATGAATTACATACACTATATTTGAAGCTTTTATGACGTTATTTATCACTATTGTTAGTAATAAAATCATCAATGATTTTATTAAAACTTGCTGGTTTTTCAGCATGCAGCCAATGGCCCGTTCCTTCAATGATTTTTGCTATCGCCTTAGGGAAGTGTTTCATAATAGTTGAACGATGTTCTGTTTGTATATAATCGGACTTGCCGCCTTTAATAAATAAGGTTGGACCGCTGTAAGTATTCTCGCCTGTTAACCCTGAAATTATTTCTGGATAACCTTGTTGCAGATTCTCGATATTACAACGCCAAAAGAAACCATCGTCACTTTTTGCTAGATTTTTCAATAAAAATTGAGCTGTACCAGAATCTATTCCATGACTTGTTACAACATCGATTGCTTCTTTACGATTAACGAGTGTAGATAAATCAATCGCGTTTAATGCTGCAAAAATATTTGTATGACGGTCAGTATAAGTAACAGGCGCTATGTCAGCGACAGACAATGTTTTTACTAGCGTTGGATTATCAATGGCTAATTGCATAGCAACTTTTCCACCCATTGAATGTCCTACAAGATGAACATCTCTTAAATTTTCATTTACTAATAAACTTAATATCGCTTCACTTAAAAAAGGATAACTAGTCAATTGAGTGTGTGATGATAAACCATGGTTAGGGAGGTCAATGCTAAAAACTTCATAGCTTTCACTTAAATGGCGAGCCAATCGGCCTAAATTATCTAAGTTTCCTAATAGTCCGTGAATTAATATTACGGGTTCACCACTGCCTTGGCGTTTAAAATTTAATGTCATACATAGCTACAAAATAGAATTATAAAGTGTAGTTGTATTTTGAATGGCAAATTAACTTAAAGCAATCAATGCTTAAAGTTATTCAAACAATTTTTATATTACAATTTTTATTAAGTTATATATGGACTAAAGCGATTAGATAGGTAATTGTATAAATATTAGGATTTTATAAATTTAATCCTGTTTTATACTGTGAAGAAATAATTGAGGTAAACCTTCTATGACAAACAACAAAAAAACGCCACTTTATATTCCTTATTCAGGGCATGCATTACTCGATACCTCTTTATTAAATAAAGGCAGTGCTTTTACTAAACAAGAACGTGAAGTCTTTAATTTAAGTGGACTATTACCGCCGTTAATTGAATCTATTGATGAACAAGTAGAACGTGCCTATAGTCAATTTAGTGCGTTTACAACAAGCCTTGATAAACATATATATTTACGACGTATTCAAGATATGAATGAAACGTTGTATTACTCTCTTATTCAAGCGCACTTAGAAGAAATGATGCCAATAATCTATACGCCAACAGTAGGTGAGGCGTGTGAGAAATTTTCTGATATTTACCGTTGTGCTCGTGGTTTATTTATTTCTTACGATCAACGTCACCACATTGATGATATTTTACGAAATGCGATTAAACCTAATGTAAAAGTCATTGTTGTTACAGATGGTGAACGTATATTAGGCTTAGGCGATCAAGGCATGGGTGGAATGGGCATTCCCATTGGTAAGTTGTCACTCTACACCGCATGTGGTGGTATTAGTCCTGCTTATACGCTTCCTGTGATGTTAGATGTTGGGACAAATAATCAATCGTTAATTAATAATCCGATGTATATGGGAGTGAAAAGTCCACGCATTAGTGACGATGAATACTTTGAATTTGTTGATACGTTTATTCAAGCTGTTAAGCGTCGCTGGCCAAATGTGTTACTTCAATTTGAAGATTTTGCACAACCTAAAGCTATGCCATTATTAGAGCGTTATCGTGATGAAATATGTTGTTTTAATGATGACATTCAGGGGACAGCTGCGGTAACAGTTGGGTCTTTATTAGCGGCTTGTAAAGCTAAAGGCGAAAAGCTCTCAGATCAAGTGGTAAGTTTCTTAGGCGCAGGTTCTGCTGGTTGTGGTATAGCTGAAGCAATTATCATGCAAATGACTACGGAAGGGATTAGTGACGCCGAAGCCCGAAAACGTGTATTTATGGTTGATAGATTTGGTTTAGTGACCGAGGGTATGTCTGATTTAAGAGACTTTCAAGATCGTTTATCTGTTAAAACACAAACAACAGATAGTTGGGATATAGAAGGTGAATATCCATCATTACTTGAAGTCATGAAGTTTGGAAGACCGAGCATCTTAATTGGAGTATCTGGTCAACCAGGACTATTTACACAAGAAATTATTGAAACAATGTATTCAAATTGTTCTCGTCCAATAATCTTTCCGTTAAGCAACCCATCGAAACAAGTAGAAGTTGAACCAAAAAAAGTAATTGAATGGACACAAGGTAATGCCATCGTTGCAACGGGGAGTCCGTTTGATGATTTTGAATATAATGGAACAATGTATAAAATTCCCCAGTGTAACAATAGTTATATATTCCCCGGACTTGGCTTAGGGATTATTGCTTGTGGCGCAAAACGTGTTACAGATGAAATGTTAATGGCTACTAGCTCGTGTTTAGCTCAAGTGTCACCTATGGGCCAAACAGGCACAGGAAGTTTATTACCACCGCTTACTGAAATAGCTGCGATTAGTAAGAAAATGGCATTTGATGTTGCAAAAATTGCGATTGAGCAAGGGCATGCATTAGCAATAACTGATGAGATGTTATTAGCTAAAATTGAACGTAACTTTTGGATGCCTCATTATCGTGACTACCGCCGAGTGTCAAAATAGGCGTTATATTTTAAAATCGATATCGCATTTCAAGTTAAGCACAGAGTTTAAAATAAAATGGTGCTTTAATTATCAATCTGTATAATTGCATGATAAATGTATTTTCATGCAATTTTGGTGATAAATAACTGTAATTATCATGACAGTTAAATTGTGTAGTTATTAAGGGGTTTAAATGAAGTCAATTGACGTTGAAAGTGACTTATATCGTTATATTGCAAGTCAGACTGAATCGATTGGAGAAGACGCATCTAGTATTTTACGTCGATTACTTGGGTTACCTAGTGTTGGTGAAATTATTGTAGACGGGCCAATTAAAGACCCTGTTGACGTACAAAAAAATGCTTTAGAACTGTCTAAATTAAAAGATGTATTGCCTCAATCTAAAGATATACAGCCTCAAACTGAAATTAATAATTCGATCAATGATTTTTCTCAGTTAATAATGCCGAAAGAAATTACCGAGTATAAAGCAGCTGTAGGGCGTTTTTTATTTTTGTTAAACCAATTACATGAAATGTCACCTGCCAGCTTTGAGCAAGTTTTATCAATTAGTGGCCGTGATCGTGTTTATTTTGCAAAAGATGAAGCAACGTTATTGGGTGCTAATGCAAGTACAAAGCCTAAACAAATTGGACAAACTCAGTTTTGGGTTATTACAAATTCAAATACTAGTAAAAAACGAGCTATGTTAACTAAAGCGTTAGAAGTCGTTGGTTGTAATTCAACGCTTGCTCAAGAAATCACTGCTCAAATTTGATAGTTAAATTTAGGACAATAAAAAACCGACATCATGTCGGTTTTTTTTATAATAAATATAATTAATTATTTATTAGAATCTGAATCAATTGGTACGCCGTATAAATATAAACTATGGTTTGTTAATTTAATGCCATGTTCTTTAGCAATCATGCGTTGACGTTCTTCAATAATCTCATCGTGAAATTCAATCACTCTACCTGTGTCTAAACAAACAAGATGATCATGATGATCTTTAGTTGATAGTTCAAATACTGATTTACCACTATCAAAATGATGACGAGTAACAATTCCTGCATCATCAAATTGATTTAATACACGGTAAACTGTTGCTAAGCCAATTTCTTCACCCTTTTCTAATAAAATCTTATAAAGATCTTCAGCACTGATATGTTGATTGGCTGGTAATTGTAAGATTTCTAAAATTTTAACACGAGGTAATGTAACTTTTAATCCCGCTTTTTTTAGCGCTAAATTTTCGTCAGCCATTTTTATCTCTATTTAAGGTGATATATTATTGTTAATAGTAACAGCCTATATTTAATATTTCATTATAAAAAACTTAGATATAGGATATTTATAGTTTTAAATTTTTATATAGGTAGTGTTATTATTAATTAGAATCCTTAATTAACAATGGTATTTATTATGAATGCAGACGCTCAGGCACATGGAAATTGTGAATTTGAATGGGTTGGTAATATTTTAATATATAAATTAAGCGGTTCTTTTAATGAAGAGGGCGTTATTAAATTATATAACGAAAGAATAACTTTATTAAATAAAATGCCATTTGAAAAATGGTTTAGAATTGTTACTTTATCAGATGATACTATCGGTTCAATAGAAGCGAGTAAAATGGGATCTGTTCTTGAACAAAAATCGATGGAAGAAGGGTGCTTGGGAAGTATTTTTGTTATCTCTAGTCGATATATAAAAAATATAAGACAACATCAAGAGAAAAGTTTAGATAATAAAAGTACTCACACCGATACTTTAGAATCGGCGTTAGCAACTTTTAAACAACATGAGAGTTTTATTCCAAATTAGATATCACTTGGTATATTCCATCGCATAATGTTGTTAATTCATCATCAGTAATAATATATTGAGGCATGATATATACAAGCTTACCAAAAGGTCTTACCCAAATGCCTTGTAATACAAAAGCGGCTTGGATGGATTCCATATCAACTGATGTTTTTAATTCTATAACACCAATAGCGCCTAACACTCTAACTTCTGCAACTTGATCTAATATTTCAAATTTACTAAATTGATTTTTCAGTTGTTGTTCAATAGAACCTACCTGATCTTTCCAATGTCCTTCTTGCAGTATTGCTAAACTTTCATTAGCGACTGCACACGCTAATGGATTTCCCATAAACGTTGGACCATGCATAAAAACGCCCGCTTTAGTTTTACAGATAGTCTCGCCAATCGTTTTACTAGTCATCGTTGCGGCTAAACTCATGTAACCACCAGTAAGTGCTTTACCAACACATAATATATCAGGCTCTATCTGTGCATGTTCATAAGCAAATAATTTACCGGTTCTACCAAAGCCTGTGGCAATTTCATCGCAAATTAACAATACATCAAACTCATTACAAAGCTCACGTACTGCTTTTAAATAATTTGGATGATACATACGCATACCGCCAGCGCCTTGAACAATAGGCTCTAAAATAATAGCGGCTGCGTGTTGGTGATGTGCTTCAAATACAGCTTTTATCGGCAGAATATCATTTTCATTCCACTCGTCATAAAAACCAATTTGTGGGGCAGTAGCAAATAACTGCTGATTTAAAACTTCATTAAACAGCTCATGCATACCATTTATTGGATCGCAAACAGACATCGCCGCAAATGTATCACCGTGATAACCATGTTCTATAGTTAACATTTTAGATTTTTCTGGCTTGTCTTTAGCTACCCAATATTGAATCGCCATTTTAAGGGCGACTTCAACAGCGACTGAACCTGAATCTGAAATAAATACACGATCTAAACTTGGCGCAGTCATCTCAACTAATCGGCGACATAAAGCAATAGCGCTAGGATGAGTGATTCCGCCAAACATCACATGAGACATATTATTTATTTGATCTTTAGCCGCTTGATTTAACCTTGGATGATTATAGCCATGAATGGTTGACCACCAACTGCTCATACCATCAATGAGTTTACGACCATCATGTAATGTTAATTCAACCCCGTGAGCTTCAATAACTCCAATACAAGGTAATGGTGATATTAATGATGTATAAGGGTGCCAAATATGTTCTTTATCAAATAAAAAATCAGATTCATTCATAATATTAAACTCAATTGTTTGTAATTTGACCGGATGTCAATCAAATTTAATTCTGTTGGTTGACAGGTTACATCAATGCCGTATCCTAGCCAAATAATTAATAAGAAATATACTGAGTAAGCAATGAGCGCTGTATCTACTATCCGTCATGATTGGACTTTGAAAGAAGTTGACGCACTATTTAATCAACCGTTTAATGATTTAATGTTCCAAGCACAAATGGTACATCGTGAAAATTTTAATCCTAATGACGTACAAGTTTCTACGTTGTTGTCGATTAAAACAGGTGCTTGCCCAGAAGATTGTAAATATTGCCCGCAATCAGCGCGTAATAAAACAGGTCTTGAAAAAGAACAATTATTAGAAGTTGCTAAAGTTATTGAAGCGGCTAAACATGCAAAATCTGTTGGTTCAACGCGTTTTTGTATGGGCGCTGCGTGGTCTAGTCCACGTGACCGTGATATGCCAATAGTATTAGATATGGTACGTCAAGTTCGTGACATGGGTATGGAAACATGTATGACGCTAGGCATGTTAACTGACGATCAAGCACAGCAACTAGGTGATGCAGGTCTTGATTACTATAATCATAACTTAGATACCTCACCAGAGTTTTACGATCAAATTATCACAACTCGTACTTATCAAGACAGACTAGATACATTATCTCATGTTCGCGGCGCAGGCATGAAAGTTTGTAGTGGCGGCATATTAGGTATGGGCGAAAAACAACAAGACCGTTATGGCTTATTAAAAGCGTTAGCTAATCTTGAAGAGCACCCAGACAGTGTTCCTATTAACATGCTAGTTAAAGTAAAGGGTACTCCACTTGAAAATGTTGATGATTTAGAGCATTTTGAATTTGTGCGAACTATCGCTGTTGCACGTATCATGATGCCAAAATCTTATGTTCGTTTGTCTGCTGGTCGTGAAAATATGAATGAGCAAATGCAAGCAATGTGTTTTATGGCTGGTGCTAATTCAATATTTTACGGTTGTAAATTATTAACAACTAGTAACCCTGAAGAGTCTACTGATGTTAATTTATTTAAGAAATTAGGGATTAACACTGAACGCACTCGTCAACATTCAGATGAAGCACAAGAAGCATCAATCTTAGATGCCGTTAGCTTAAACAGTGAAGATAACTTATTTTACGACGCCGCTAAATAATATACCGTTGCTATATATCTTATGAGCTTTAACCATTTATCATCTTCGCTCGCGAGTTTACGCGAGCGTCATCACTTTCGGCAAACTCGGTTTGTTGAAGGTGGTAACAACACTTCGTTAATTTTTGACAATAAACAATTCATCAACTTCTCCAGCAATGACTATCTTGGACTCGCTACCGATCCTGACGTTATAAAAGCAAGTAATGAAGCAACAACTGCTTATGGCGTAGGAAGTGGTGGCTCAAGTTTAGTGACAGGGCACTCAGCACGTCATGAGTATCTACAATCACTGATTTGCGATGTTACACAGATGGAAAGCTGTTTATTATTCACGTCTGGCTTTTCAGCAAATTCTGGTGTTATTTCTACATTACTCAGCGAGCATGATTTATTAATTCAAGACAAATTAAATCATGCTTCATTAATGGATGCTGGAATACATAGTAACGCAACCATGAAACGCTTTATGCATAATGACATGGCAAGATTAGCGCAGTTATTAGAGAAGTCAGAACAAACAGATAACCGTTTAGTCGTAACCGAAGGTGTTTTTTCCATGGACGGTGACAGTGGTGACTTGCATGGTATCAACCAATTACAACAGCAACATAAGTCGTGGTTAATGGTTGATGATGCTCATGGTTTTGGCATTAATGGTGATGGTCGTGGAAGCTGCTATGAAGCTGATGTGAAGCCTAATTTGTTGATGGCGACGTTTGGTAAAGCAATAGGTACAAGCGGTGCTTTTGTAGCAGCGAGCTGTGAGACAGTCGATTATCTCACTAATTTTTGCCGTCATTACATTTATTCAACAGCATTACCTATGCCGATTGTTGCAGCAACCATTAAAAGTATTGAGTTGTCACAACAGCAATGGCGCCGTGAAAAATTAAATGAACGCATTATTCACTTTCGTGAAAAAGCAGCGCAACAATCGCTGACATTAATGCCTTCTAACAGTGCTATTCAACCCGTTATTATTGGTGATAGTAGTGATGTGCTAAAAGTCAGCCAATATTTAAAAGAACACGGCTTTTGGGTAAGTGCGATAAGGCCACCGACCGTACCTCAAAATACAGCAAGATTAAGAGTTACCTTATCAGCTAATCATCAATTAACTGATATTGATAATTTAATTATTCACTTGGTACGTGGACTTGAGTTACTTGCTAAAGGAGATTTATGAGTAATTCATCATTCTCTAATTTAGTAGACAATCAAGCACCTGCAAGTGCAATCAATAAAAAAGCGATTAGTGATGCGTTTTCTTGCAGTGCTGCTAGCTACGATAGCGGTGCAGCATTGCAACGTAAAGTTGGCAATCAATTATTAGAATCATTGAACAGCGTTAACTGCTTATTAGACTTAGGCACTGGTCCTGGTTATTTTACACATGCATTAACAGAAAAATGTAAACAATTGGTAGGGGTTGATATTGCGCCAAATATGCTACATTTTGCTAAATCTCGTAATAACAATCTTGAACAGTCTAACGCTATCATGTGGCTAGCAGGTGATGCTGAACAACTTCCTTTAATTGATAATAGTATTAACTCAATATTTTCTAGCTTAATGTTGCAATGGGTTCATCAATTACCCAAAGCATTGAGCGAAGCTCATCGTGTTTTAAATGCTGGTGGTGAGTTTGTATTTAGTACCTTAATTGATGGAACGTTATTTGAATTAACCCAGGCTTGGGCTCACGTTGATGATTTACAGCATGTGAATACTTTTTTATCTTATGATGTGCTTGCACAAATAATTAAAGAGAGTGAATTTGAGTTAGTGTCATTAACGCTGCAACCTGAAGTTGTTTATTACGATAGCGTAATAGCATTAATGCGAGATTTGAAAGCCATTGGTGCTAATCAAACCGCTGGTGCTTCAGCTGGATTAATGGGGCGCGGTGCACTAAAAAAGTTAGCACAAGGCTATGAGCCTTTTCGTAGTTCAAAAGGCTTAAGTACAACGTATCAAGTGGCTTTTTGTACTTTAAAAAAGCGCTAAAAAAATGTGCTAAATTTACGATGTAAATTAGCCACTCAGCGACTTTCTGAACTAATAATTAAAAGATAAAACCTAGAAGATACTTATGACACAACAAACTGTTTATTTTGTTACTGGCACAGACACTGATGTTGGTAAAACTTATGTAAGTCAGCTATTACTGCAATACTTTAATCAATCATCGACTGCAATTGGTTATAAACCTATTGCAGCTGGTGCGAGTATGAACGATGGTGAATTAAAAAATGAAGATGCGCTTATTTTACAATCAGCTAGTTCATTACAACTTGCTTATAAAGAAGTAAATCCTATTTGTTTTAAAGAGCCTATTGCACCTCATATTGCTAGTGAAATGGTGGGTGAGTCAATTACTGTCAGCGGTTTAACCCAATGGTGGAATAAATCAAAAGGGCAGTGTGATATCGCATTAATTGAAGGCGCTGGTGGCTGGCGATTACCATTAAATAATAAAGAATATTTAAGTAGTTTTGTTAAAGATATCCAGTGTGAAGTCATTGTGGTTGTAGGAATGAAGTTAGGATGTTTAAACCATGCATTATTAACTCTTGAGACAATAAAACAAGACGGATTAATTATAAAAGGCTGGATAGCGAATCAGTGCGATAGTCCAATGAACTTTTATGAGGAAAATTTAGCTTACTTGAAACAACATGTTGATGTGCCATTTATTGGGGAAATAAAAGTAAATCAAACGATTGATAACTTAATACTTTCTCATTTATAACCATTTAAAAACCGCTAAGCTTTTATATCAACTTTAAAAAGCTTAGCAGTTGAAACCTTATTAGTATTTTTCAAC
>CALJMY010000243.1 GCA_937981905.1 uncultured Enterobacterales bacterium | reverse complement strand
TATTGTCGATAAATTAGATATCGAGTTTGGCTCTGGAATGACAACCATTACTGGTGAGACAGGCGCAGGTAAATCTATTGCAATTGACGCGATTTCATTATGCCTTGGTGCAAGAGGTGAAGCATCAATGGTACGCCCTAGGGGTAAGCGTGCAGATATTAGTGCAACATTTTCAATTGATAATAATAAGCCGGCACTGAAATATTTACGTAAAAGTGAACTAGATAATGACAATGAATGTATTCTACGACGGGTAATTTCTAAAGAAGGACGTTCAAAAGGATACATAAATGGTAAACCTGTCCCCATTAGTCAATTAAAAGAAGTTGGTGTATTTTTACTGAACATTCACGGACAACATGCTCATCAAGGCTTGTTAGATAGTTCATTACAATTAACATTGCTTGATCAATACGCTAATCATCAAAAACTAAATGCACAAGTTGCTCTAACCTATCAAAATTATCACCAATTAAATCATGAGTTCAAACAGTTACAAATAGCTCAGCAACAATCTAATGCTAAAGTTCAATTACTACAATACCAAGCAGAAGAGCTAGATGCATTCGCATTACAAGAAGATGAATTCGAACAAATTGAAATAGAGCATCAACGCTTATCAAACAGTGAAACAATTCAAGGTAGTTGTCAGAAACTATTAAATCAATTAACAGATGATGACAGTTTTAATATTGAGACAGCGATAAATAGTGCATTGAATACACTTGATGAAATTATTGAACATGATAATACAATTGAACTATTAGCAGAAATGCTCCAAGGGGCGTTAATTCAAGTACAAGAAAGCGCTCAAGAATTATCTCAATACAACGACAACATTGAACAGAATCCTGAACGTTTGTCATACTTAGATGAACGTATTAGTAAAGCAATGCAGCTAGCTAGAAAACATCAAGTCACTGCTAATGAACTGCCAGCGCTTCATCAAAGTATTCATAATGAATTACAAGCTATATCAAATGATGATGAACGTATTGAAATTCTTCAACAAAAATTAAGTGATATTGCTAATCAATATTATGAAGAAGCTGAAATATTATTTGTAAGTCGTCAAAAGTATGCTGGTAAATTAGAGAAGCTCGTCACAAAGTCAATGGCACGTTTAGGGATGATTCATGGCAAATTCTCAATTAATTTAGAACATGATAAAACGGGAGGTATCAATAAATATGGTTTAGACAATATAGACTTTTTAGTAACAACTAATCCTGGCCAACCGTTAGAATCTCTCAATAAAGTTGTTTCTGGTGGTGAGTTATCTCGAATTAGCTTAGCTATATCTGTTATTACGGCTAATAAAGTCGCTACCCCAACATTGATATTTGACGAAGTTGATGTAGGTATAAGTGGACCAACGGCTGTTACCGTTGGGGAAATGCTTCGAGAATTAGGTGAATCAACACAGATTGCCTGTGTAACCCACTCTCCTCAAGTAGCTGGTTGTGGTCATCATCAAATGCGCGTATTTAAACAAACAGATGGTCAAACTACACATACGACTATGGTTCCACTAGCTCAAGATGAACGTGTTGGCGAATTAGCTCGTTTATTGGGCGGAAATGTTATTAGTAAAAATACATTAGCTAATGCACAAGAATTATTACGCGTTAATCAATGATTTATAGATATTATTCTTCTTTAGATCTCATTTAATCGCTTTACAGTATAAATAACTGATAACAAAGCTGTTAGGGATGACAATACAGTGCTAAAATATGTCACTGATTTTTGCACCACTAAGGGTATTCCATTGCAAGGCACACAGCTAATTGATTTTATTATAGAAAATCTCGAAGACATAAAAGCTAAAGATTTAGTTACGCTAGATGTCACTAAACTTTCACCAATGGCGGATACATTAGTTATTTGTACTGGTACTTCTTCTCGACATTGTCGTGCAGTTGCAAATAGCCTTTTAGTGGCAGCAAAAAAAGCTGGCATTCCTCCTTTAGGTATTGAAGGACTTAAAGAAGGTGGTTGGGTATTACTGGATATGAATGGTGTTGTTGTCCATGTTATGGATCAAGAAAGCCGTGATTTATACAGACTCGAGCAACTTTGGGGCGGCGAATCTAAGCACATTAACGGTTAAATGAAAATTCAACTGATTGCTGTTGGCACTAAAATGCCAAGTTGGGTGGAAAGCGGGTGGCAAGAATATTTGCGACGTTTTCCACGCGACTGCTCGTTAGAACTGCTTGAAATTCCAGCAGGAAAACGTGGTAAAAATGCTGACATTAAGCGGATTCTTGAAAAAGAAGGCGAATTAACTTTAGCTGCTATTCCTAAAGGCAACCGCATTGTTACGCTAGAAGTTGAAGGTAAAGCTTGGACAACACCAACATTAGCTTCTAACTTAGAAAAATGGCAATTAGATGGACGCAATGTCAGTTTATTAATTGGTGGGCCAGAAGGTTTAGCACCTAGTTGTATTAAAGCATCTGAGCAAAAATGGTCATTGTCTGCTTTAACATTACCCCATCCTATGGTTCGTGTAATTGTTGCTGAAGCATTATATCGAGCATGGAGCATTAATAATAATCATCCTTATCATCGTGAATAATTGTTACTTTTAATGTAATTATTACCGCACAAACCTCTTATTTTATTTCTCTCTTTTTTCCTCTAGAGATTTTTTGTAAATTATGTTCAAATATATGATAATTATTCTTATTTGATTGCTCATGTTTTTACGCCACCGTACCCCAATCAGAAATCAAACCGCCGAAAATTCTTTATTTGCACGGCGCGCTATAATAGCCTTTATTGGCGTTTTAATATTAGTGGGTGTCTTGATTGCTAATTTATACAACATTCAAGTTAATTCATACGATACCTATCAAACTAAAGCTAACGGTAATAGAATTAAAATAATCCCTATCGCGCCTAATCGTGGGTTAATTTATGATAGAAACGGTATTATTTTAGCTGAAAACAAACCTAGCCATACCTTAGAACTCATTCCTGAAAAAATTAAAGATTTACACGCTACTATTGAAAAAATAGGAACAATTGTATCGTTAAGTGATGATGAAAGATCACGTTTTTTAAAATCTGTAAAAAGACAAAGACGCTTCAAAAGCATTACGCTTAAAAGCCGTTTAACTCATGCCCAAGTTGCTCAGTTAAGTGTAAATTTACATGATTTACCGGGCGTTGTTATCGAAGCTAGATTAAAACGTTATTATCCTTATGGTGAAATATTAACGCATACCTTAGGTTATGTGGCTCGTTTGAGTGCTAAAGACGAAATAAAAATAGAATTAGATGGCGAAAAAGCGATTTATGCTGCGACTAAAGATATTGGTCGTTTAGGTGTTGAGAAATATTATCAAAAGCTGTTGCATGGTTTACCAGGGTATCAAGAAATAGAAGTAAATAATCGCGGTAGAGTAGTTCGAGTTTTAAATGAAGTTCTTCCAGAACATGGCCAAGATTTATATTTAAATATTGATATTAGACTTCAGAAAAAAGCTTATGAAGAACTCGCAGGTAGACGAGGTTCTGTGGTCGCAATAGATCCTAATAACGGGGCAGTGTTAGCAATGGTAAGCAGCCCTAGTTATGATCCTAATTTATTTGTTCATGGCATATCGACTAAGAATTATAAAAAATTACTATCAGTGGATAAACCATTAATTAATCGAGCAACAATGGGGACATACCCGCCTGCTTCTACAATCAAACAATTAATGGCGTTAGCAGCATTAGAAGCACATATTATCGATGAACATACTTCAATTAGAGATCCAGGTTGGTATAAACTCCCAAATGTTGAAAGAAAGTTTCGTGATCATTTAGCTTGGGGACACGGTAAAGTTGATGTTTATAAGGCGATGAAAAAATCGTGTGATACTTATTTTTATGATGTAGCTAACCGTTTAGGCATAGACAAAATAAGTTCATTTATGGATAAGTTTGGTTTTGGTCACTATTCAGGTCTTGATATACATGAAGAGAAACGCGCTATTATGCCTTCTCGTCAATGGAAAAAAGAGCGCCATAATCAACCATGGTATCCCGGTGATACGATTTCATTAGGTATAGGCCAAAGCTATTGGACGACAACGCCTATTCAATTAGCAAATTCAGTATCCATTGTTGCGGCGTCAGGGAAACGTTATACGCCTCAATTGTTGGGTGCAAGTCAAAGTAGTAATGGTTTTTTACAATTACCTGCAGATGAAAAACCTCAAATTATATTACAAGATGAAAATCATTGGCGAATTGCACAAAAAGGAATGTGGGAAGTGGTTAATTCCAATGGTGGCACTGCTTACCGTGTATTTAAAGGTGCCAAATATCAATCAGCTGGAAAAACAGGAACAGCGCAATTAATCAGTATTGGTGAAGATGAAAAATATGATGCTGAAAAAATTAATGCACGTCATCGTGATAATGCAATGTATGTCGGGTACGCTCCTTTTGAAAATCCTCAAATAGCTATTACTGTTGTTATTGAAAATGCTGGCGGCGGTGGCAGTAGTGCCGCACCAATTGCTAGAAAAGTACTTGATCTTTATTTAGATTCATCACTCAATAAGACTCCCTCTTTGGTAGCAAACCAAGTAGTGAATACATCAGCTACAGGAGCTTTACATGCCCACTAATAAAACAGGCACTGGCTTTTCAAAACCTGAACCTCTGAGTCATAAAATACATTTAGATTTCCCATTATTAGCTGGCTTATTAGCATTAATGTGTGTTTCTTTAGTTGTTATTTATAGTGCAAGTGGTGAAAGTATCGCGATGGTGAAACGCCAAGGGCTCAATATGATTGTGTCATTAACGGCGATGGTTATTGCAGCACAATTTAATCCGACATTTTTACGTCGATGGGCAGTGTTATTTTTCATTATTGGCGTTGGTTTGTTAGTCGCTACTTTATTATTTGGTCACGTGGGCAAAGGTGCTCAGCGCTGGATAGATTTTGGATTTGCCAAATTTCAACCATCAGAATCGATGAAATTAACCCTGCCGATTATGATTGCACACTACATAACTCGATATGCACTGCCAGCGACCTTAAAGCATATTTTCTTCGGTGCTGTGATAATTGCGATACCTGTTCTTCTTATTTCTAAACAACCCGATTTAGGTACCTCAATTTTAGTAGGCAGCGCTGGTGTATTTGCATTATTTTTAGCAGGTATGAATTGGAAAATTATAGGCTCTTTAATTGTTGCTGCGGTACCTTTTTCTATGATGATGTGGTACTTCTTTCTTCATGATTATCAACGTCGTCGCGTATTAACGTTTTTAAACCCCGAGACAGATCCTCACGGCAGTGGTTATCATATTATTCAATCTAAAATTGCGATTGGTTCAGGTGGACTTGATGGGAAAGGTTGGCTTAATGGAACTCAGTCACAATTAGAGTTTTTACCAGAGCGCCATACTGATTTTATCTTTTCAGTTTTTAGTGAAGAATTCGGTTTAAAGGGTGTAATAATATTATTAGCTTTGTATTTATTTGTCATAGGTCGTTCTTTGTTTATTGCCAATAATGCCCAAGACCCATTTTCTAAAATACTAGCGGGTGCGATTACACTAACGTTCTTTGTTTATTTGTTTGTTAATATTGG
This sequence comes from uncultured Enterobacterales bacterium, assembly GCA_937981905.1. Classification (GTDB taxonomy): domain Bacteria; phylum Pseudomonadota; class Gammaproteobacteria; order Enterobacterales; family Psychrobiaceae; genus Psychrobium. The sequence goes on along the minus strand of CALJMY010000243.1, from coordinate 5,514 downwards.
TATGGTTTCAGGATTATTACCCGTTGTTGGTGTGCCATTACCTTTAGTTAGCTATGGCGGTACATCGATGATTACCTTAATGAGTGGATTTGGAATTATTATGGCAATTCACACACATAGAAAAGTGAATAAATAATTGCTCAACGTAAAAGTAATCATTAAAAACATATATATTTTAGCAATTATATTGCTATCTGGTTGTACTGTTATGTCTCCAACTTCTCGTTATGACATCACTCAAGATCATGCACCTCAGCGTTTACCAACGGCTCAAGAAATTAAGAATATTGTACCCATTTATCTTGAGCCATCTCCATGGGCTAACAAAGATTACCAAGTTAATGGTTCGAGTTATCATGTATTAACAGACGTGACTGAATATAAAAGTACAGGCATAGCTTCTTGGTATGGTCAGAAGTTTCATGGTCATAAAACATCAAATGGTGAAATATTTGATATGTATCAATTATCTGCGGCGCATAAAACACTGCCTATCCCAAGTTTTGCTAAAGTAACTAACTTAGAAAATAACAAAAGTACCATTGTTAGAGTTAACGATCGTGGTCCATTTCATCCCGACAGAATAATCGATTTATCTTATGGCGCGGCTTATAAATTGGGTGTGTTAAAACATGGCACAGCAAATGTTTCTATAGAAATGATTAGCTTGAAACGACCTGCTAATTTCGCTAAAGATATTTGTAAAATTCAGTTAGCTGCTACATCAAACTTAACGGCAGCCAGAACTAAAACAAAACACCAAGCCACTGAAATAAATGTTCCATTTGTTATTGAAACAAATAAAGAAATACACAGAATGCTACTTGGGCCTTTTAGTTCATTTACACAATGTGAACAGGTAATAAAAAAAGTAACATTTAATTACCCAAAAGCATTTATCAAACTGATGTAACAGGTTAGTATATTGCACTTCTCAGGTTAGTTTGAAAGCAACCTTTCACATTTTATGGTTATATTCTTATGATTAAGTTCTCTCGTTATATTAAGCAAGCCTCAGTTGCTACTTTATTGCTGGTATCAACAAACTCAATAGCTGCTCAAATTATTCCAAATCAGCCTTCAGTTGCTGCAAAAAGCTTTATTTTAGTTGACCAAGTTACTGGTAAAATTTTAGCGGCTGATAATGAACATGCGCTATTAGCACCAGCCAGTTTAACTAAATTAATGACTAGTTTTATTATTGGTCGTGAACTTAAAAGTGGAAATTTAAAATCTGAAGATTTAGTGACTGTTAGTGAAAATGCGTGGGCTAAAAACTTCCCAGATTCTTCAAAAATGTTTATTGAAGTAGGCAAAGAAATCTCTATCAGTGATTTAAATCGCGGTATTGTTATTCAATCAGGAAATGATGCTTGTGTTGCAATGGCTGAGCACATTGCTGGTACTGAAGACGGTTTTGCAGACATTATGAATAGTGTTGCGACTGAGCTTGGCATGACTAATAGTTTCTTTGAAAATAGTCATGGGTTAGACAGTACACAGCATAAAACATCTGCTTATGATATGTCTTTGTTAGCACGAGCTATCATCACCCAAACACCTGATGAATATGCTCTTTACAAAGAAAAATTCTTCACTTACAACAACATTAAACAAGCCAACCGTAATAGTTTATTATGGGATAAAAGCATGAACGTTGATGGCATGAAAACGGGTCATACATCTAAAGCAGGTTATAGCTTAGTCTCTTCCGCGACTAAAGATAACATGCGTTTAATATCAGTTGTAATGGGCGCAAACAGTTCAAGAGCACGTGCTAGTGAAAGTAAAAAAATCCTTAATTATGGTTTTCGTTTTTTCGAAACAGTAACACCATATGAAGCTGGTCATGTATTTGCATCTCAACGTGTTTGGTTTGGTGAAACTGACGAAGTTCAGCTAGGCATAACAGAATCAACACAATTAACGATTCGTCGTGGTCAAAGTAAGAATCTTAATGTTAGTTTCGAATTGTCAACAGAACTTGAAGCGCCAATTGCTAAAGGCCAAACTGTTGGTAAGGTTTTTGTTCAGTTAGATGGTAAAGAAATTGCAACTTACCCGCTTGTTACTTTAAACGAAATTAAGCAAGGCGGTTGGTTTAAACGTACAATGGATTACTTTAAACAAACGATTAACGGTTGGTTTAATTAATAATTCCTCTTTTAAAAAGCCGACTTTAGTCGGCTTTTTACATTAATCCTCTTAAAATCCATTTTACCTACTAAGCAACCTCATATTTCCACGGTTATCACTAGCTCAATACCTGATGTTCAGTTAAAATACTTCCAATTTATCGGCAAGTTAAATACACGCCGTTTAATTGATAAACGATTATCAATTTTTGTATCTAAAGCGAATATATATTCGTTAAAGTGTTAAGTGTTGGAGATTATAATGGACACTAAGTTTGATGAGATTCTAGATTTTCCGTGTGAGTTTGGACTTCGTATTATGGGAGTAGCAACTGATGAACTTCCAGTTCAAGTAAATGCTGTTCTTGATGAACTAACTCAAAAGAAATATAAACAATTACCCGGTGTAAAAGCTAGTAGTACTGGTAAGTATCATTCAATATCTTATTCTTTAACCGTTACAAGTAAAGACCATATTGAAAGCCTTTATAAAGCACTATCTTCAATTGATATTGTACGTTACGTTTTATAAGTAAACGAGGCCATATGACCGACACTCTGGTGCAACCAATTCGCCCTCTTACTTTTCGTCATTTGGGTCAACGTGATTACGAATCTGTATGGCATGCTATGCAAGCTTATACTGATAATCGTAATCCGGATTCCAATGATGAAATTTGGTTTGTTGAACATTCACCCGTTTTTACACAAGGGCAAGCTGGCAAAGAAGAACATATGTTATTTGCTGGTGACATACCCGTTGTGAAAGTCGATCGCGGTGGGCAAGTGACTTATCACGGTCCCGGTCAACTTGTCGCTTATTTTTTAATTGATATAAAACGATTGAAAATAGGTGTTCGTGAATTAGTAACTCGAATAGAAAATATTCTCGTCAAACTATTAAACGGATATGACATCAGCGCTTACCCAAAAGCAGATGCTCCCGGTGTATACGTTGATGAAAAGAAAATAGCATCCTTGGGGCTACGTATACGCAGAGGATGTTCTTTTCACGGATTAGCATTAAATGTAGATATGGACCTTGCGCCATTTAAACAAATAAACCCATGTGGTTATGCAGGCTTAGAAATGGTTCAAGTCAGCGATTATTGTGACGTTTCACAAGTTAATAAAGTTACCCAAGACTTAATACCAATAATCACTAAACTGTTAGATTACAGCTCTGTTGAGCAAATTACAGGATTCATCAATGACTAAAATTAAACAATCAACGCTTGTTGCCGGTGAGAAACTACGTGACGCAGATAAATTAGCGTTTATTCCCGTTAAAATTATTGAACAAGAAAAGTCAGAAGTTTTACGTAAACCTAAATGGTTACGCGTAAAACTACCAAGTAGCTCAGCACGCATTGATGAAATTAAAAGTGCAATGCGTAAACATGATTTAAACTCAGTATGTGAAGAAGCTTCATGCCCTAATCTTTCTGAGTGTTTTAATCATGGTACAGCGACATTCATGATTTTAGGTGCTATTTGTACTCGCCGTTGCCCATTTTGTGATGTAGCACATGGTCGTCCATTACCTGTTAATGCACAAGAACCTAAAAAGCTAGCCGCTACTATTCGTGACATGAAACTAAAATATGTTGTAATTACTTCAGTAGATCGTGATGATTTACGTGATGGTGGCGCGCAGCATTTTGCTGATTGTGTAAGAGAAATTCGTGCTGAAGTTCCAGCAATAAAAATCGAAATTCTTGTGCCTGATTTTAAAGGTCGTTTAGATAAAGCGTTAGATATTTTAAGTACTTGTCCACCTGATGTTCTTAATCATAATCTTGAAACAGCACCTCGTTTATACCGTGAAGTTCGCCCTGGCGCTCATTACAAAAACTCATTGCTATTACTTGAACGTTTTAAAGAGATGCATCCAGAAGTGACGACTAAGTCAGGCTTAATGATGGGACTTGGCGAAACCAATGAAGAGATCGTTGAAGTATTAAAAGATCTTCGTTCACATAAAGTAGACATGCTTACTCTAGGTCAATACTTACAACCAAGTAAACATCATTTACCGGTTGTACGTTATGTACCACCTAGTGAATTTGATGAGTTAGGCGATATTGCTCGTGAACTTGGCTTTACACACGCAGCAAGTGGACCAATGGTTCGTTCAAGCTACCACGCTGATTTACAAGCCGCTGGTAAAGAAATCAAATAAAAGTTCAATCAAAAGGCAGTTAATACTGCCTTTTTTATTACTAAAAATTGATATGTGTTTGCTTTTTATACCCACTCCGACCAGCACATCAAAAGTATCTAACCATTTAAATTATCGTTATTATTCTTAACGTTTATATTGCTATAAATGGCAGAAATAGAATTAAATTGTACAATTATTGTTGAGTACCTTATGAAATTTTTACCAAACCTTTTCTCGAATAATGTTCAATGGGCTAAACAAGTTGAAACAGACGAACCCGGTTTTTTTAAGACCCTTAGCGAACAACAAACTCCAGAGTACCTATGGATTGGTTGTGCAGATTCCCGTGTACCAGCCAATGAAATTGTAGGCTTAAAACCCGGCGAACTGTTTGTGCATCGTAATATAGCAAATTGTGTTGTGCACACTGATTTAAATTGCTTATCGGTTATTCAATATGCTGTTGAAGTGTTGAAAGTGAAGCATATTATTGTCACTGGCCATTATGGTTGTGGCGGTGTGATGTCTTCAATGAACAATGCAAAGTTTGGTTTGGTAGATAACTGGTTACGTCATATTAAAGATGTACAGCACAAACATCATGTACATTTAAATGCGTTTTCGGATCCAGTTCAGAAATTAGATCGCTTAACTGAGTTACATGTTATCGAGCAAGTAATGAATGTTGCTAATACATCTATTGTTCAAGATGCATGGGCTCGTGGCCAAGACTTGCAATTACACAGTTGGATTTATCGATTGGATGATGGCATGCTTCGCGATCTTGATACATGTATTACTAGTGCTGAAGAAGCAACGCCTATTTATTTAGCTGCAATTAAAAAGCTAACGTCAGATATGACATAAATTATCTTATTGAGTTAAATTGTAATAGGTCAATAATACATAGGAGATATTGACTTATATCGTTATAAAATCAGTTTATGCTTTACCTATAACGTAACAGTAGTACACCTATAATTGATTAATAGTCTTGGTTCTTTGTGATTAGCTAATAATCTAATCACAATTACTATTAATATGCCCAAATATCAATTATTACAACAAGATAGAGTCATCTAAAAATATGTTTTCTAAGTTTAAAATTTAGTTAACTTATTTTCTTTTTACCTAAATACCACATAGCAATTAGTTCTATTTGCCCGTATAGTTTTGCTGGCAAAAGTTTTAACCATGCACTTAAAAACGTTATGC
>CALJMY010000242.1 GCA_937981905.1 uncultured Enterobacterales bacterium | reverse complement strand
TAATCTAGTTTTCGATTACTCACGCCATTAATAATTTTATGATACATTAACTGGTAATGCGTTTTATCAGGAATTTCACTTGCTTGCACAATCTAACCTTAAGCAAATTAGCTTAGTTTTTATTTTTATATTTTTCATTCTTGGAGTTTCAATTAGTGGCACTATCGCATCTGGCGATGAATTAGGGCGTGTCAATTTACTTCATTTCATTGGGTTATTTGTTCTTTGGCCATTCATATCTTTTTTATTACTTATTATTCTTAAATTTTTACCTAATCAGCATTCATCTGTTGTTATCAAGACAATAGTTAATTTACCGTTGTGGTCACAAAAGATTAAAACTCAATTTATTAACCTTAAACGTGATCAGCGTTTTAACGCTTGGTTGGTTTTACAAAGTCAGTTAAGTGTTTTAGCTTTTAGCGTAGGTTGCTTACTCTCATTTTTAATGGTGTTGTTGTTTAGTGATATTGCTTTTGTATGGCGATCTACTTTATTAAAAAGTAATCATATATTACCTATTTTAGAGTTTATTGCATTGCCTTGGTCAATGTTTGATGTAGCGCAGCCAGCACAGTGGTTAGTTGATACAACACAAGAAAATAGAATGGCAGCTTTTAATCCGACGAACAATCCAACGAGCAATTCAAGTCATGGCATGTGGTGGCAGTTTTTATTATTAGCCCAAATAACGTATGCCGTCGTTCCTCGATTATTAAGTACCTTATTTGCTTTTATCAGCTTTAAACGTCTACCTGTTTTTGAACACTCAATTATTTCATCTAATGAGTCACCTAATAGAGTCATCAAATCACCTGTATTATCTAACGTATTAACTCAAAGACCGACGTTTGAACATTACAATGTATGCTGTTGGTTAGCGATGAACGATGATTTACTTACACAAATTATTAGTCGATTTGCTCATCAACCTAACAATACCTATCAAGTTGGTTTTCATGGTAATGATGAAAAAGCTGCACTGCTAGATAAAACACCTCAGCTCTTATTGGTCGCTGCATGGGAACCACCAATGGGAGAATTAAAAGATTATCTAGAACAGGGCAAAGGGGTTGTAATGTTAATCGATCATAAAGAAGGAATATGGCAACCTATTGGTAATCATTATATTGATGAGTGGAGACGTTTTTGTGCAACGTTAGAACATTGGTCGTTATTTGTAGATAAGGATTTATTATGAGTTCAAATGATGATTTAAATTTTGTCCCTAGTTTCGCTGTTGTTGGACACCCTAATAAAGGTAAATCTTCGATTGTTTCAACATTAGCGCGCAATGATCGGGTTGCGGTTTCGATGCAAAGTGGTACAACGGTTGTTGCTGAATCCTTTGACATTGAAATTGGGCGTGCTCGTTATCAATTAATTGATACACCAGGATTCCAACGTCCCCGAAAAGTCTTGGCTTGGTTACAGCAAACTAATCCGACAGCTGATAAACGTTATCAACGTATTAATGACTTTTTAAATGATGAGCAATGCCAGCAATTATATAAAGATGAAATTGAATTACTAAGCCCTATCATGGCAGGCGCTGCTATTTTATATGTTGTTGATGGCTCAAGACCTTATAGTCCTGAATATGAAGCCGAAATGGAAATATTACGTTGGACTGGGCAGCCGACTATGGCGTTAATTAATCCTATTCAAAATAATGATTATGTGGGTAATTGGCAAGCGGCATTAGGGCAATATTTTAGCGTGGTACGTGTTTTTGATGCCGTTAAAGCTGATATTGAACAACACATAGAATTACTTCAAGCATTTGCAGCTGTTCATCAACCGTGGCAACAAAAGATTAGCGATATCATTGAAGCTTTTAAACAAGAGAGTGTTCACCAACAATATCAAAGCTGTTTTATTGCCTCGCAATTACTAATAGATATGACGAGTTATCAAGTGACTCAAAAAACACTGTCAAAATCGCAAGCTTCTACGTTTAAATTAGCATTAGAACAAAAATTCTATGCATGGATGAGACAACGAGAACAAAGTGCTTTTGATGAACTTCAATTAGTGTATCGCCACGCACAATTACAACGTGATAGTGAGCAATTAACGATTCCCGATGATTTGTTTGATACGAAAAAATGGTATGGTTGGGGACTGAGTAAAAAGCAATTAACTAGCGTCGCCGGACTTACTGGCGCAGCCGCTGGCGGAGTTTTAGATCTGGCTGTAGCAGGACATTCGTTTATGTTAGGTGCTATTGGCGGGGGAGTTATCGGTTCATCTGCGGCATGGTTGGGGGCTGATAAACTCGCTTCCAGTAAAGTTAAAGGATTGCCGTTAGGTGGTTATGAAGCTCAACTAGGACCGATTGGCAGTAAAAACTTCCCGTATGTATTATTGGCAAGGTTACTGTTTATTTTTCAGTTATTAAAAAATAGGAATCATGCAAAACGCGATCACGTAACATTAGGTGAAGTTGGGCTAGACAAACTATTAGAAGAACTTGATGCAACGACACGTAAGCGTATTTATGTATCGTTAGATAGATTGAGCAGACAAAAAACGGTAGATGATTTACCAGATATTTTAATGCCTTTATTTGAGAAATTAGAGTAAAAATATTTACTCTAATTTCTTCTCATTTAAATATCAAAATCTAAATGAGGTAGTTTTTTCTCATCATCTGCCAATTCTTTTTCTAAGTTTTGGCACATATCAAGCGCAGGCATAATACTTTCAGGCGAACCAATTTGTTTTGCAGGAACACCTGCAACAGTTGTATGGGGTAATACTGCTTTTAAAACAACACTACCTGCACCAATTTTTGCACCTTGGCCAATTTCTATATTACCTAAGATTTTTGAGCCAGCACCAATCAATACGCCAGCGCGAACTTTTGGATGACGGTCACCACTTTCTTTACCTGTACCGCCAAGAGTCACCCCTTGTAATATCGATACATTATCTTCAATAACACTGGTTTCACCGACAACAATACCACTGGCATGATCAAACATAACGCCTTTGCCTACTGTCGCTGCTGGATGAATATCGACGTCAAAAATGACAGATATTCTACTTTGAATAAAAGTAGCGAGTTGCTTTCTATTATGCTTCCATAAACAATGAGAAACACGGTAAGCCTGAATTGCTAAAAACCCTTTAAGATGGAGTATTACTTCAGGATAGCTTTCAACAGCAGGATCACGTTCTCTAACGGCTTTTATATCAAAGATACAGCAATCGATTAACGATGGATTAGTCACAAATGCTTCATTGAATAAACGTTCTAATTCACACGCAGGCATGTAAGTATCAAATAACTTACTTGCAAGAATATTACTAAGACAAGCAGATAACGAAGGACGATCAAGAATGTGGCTTCGGTAAAGATTTGTTAAAAGTGGCTCTTTAGCGATGGTTTCATTCGCTTCTTTTAAAATATCTTCCCATAATAAATTTGTAGGCATGGAACTCTAAAGCTTAAATTTGAATATGATTGTAATGTTACATGCTCCTTTGCAAGGAGCAAGTTGTTTTTATCTATAAGCAGTGTTAGAACACTATTGTGCATTAACTTATGTTTAGTTTACTGGTGCGATTAACAACGGTTCGCTGGCTAAATCAAATGTTAGCCCTGAAAATGTCACATCAAACCATTGAGTAAATGTATCTTCATTCATATTTTCAGGTTGTTTATCTAAGTATTCATCCCAAATACTCAACTCACTTTTCCAAATTTTTAAAAAGTATTGGCTGATTAACGATTTTTTTAATTCAGAAATTTCTGCTGCTTGCATTGGTTCGTCTAATAAATAACAACTTGATTCATTTGATATCTCTTCAAAACTCGGTGCATCTTCTTGAGCAACACTTTTAATCCATTGGTACATTGGTTCTTTAGGGGTAATAATGAGAGACACACGGTTTACAAAGTTCATAATGATTCTTTAATTGGTAAGGATATTATGGAGTATTATAGCTGTATCCGAAGAAACTAATCTAGATAACCTGAGTACAAATTAATTAATTAGGAATTAACTTAATACGTATTCTTTAATTTCAATGTGTTATTAAAATCATCTAGAACTGAGATTATGCACTTAATATGTCAATCTAGGTATTATTATAGGATTGTTTATTAGGGAAGGGTTGTTCTAATGTTGTAGAACAATATTAATTTTTATCAATCAATATTGCTCTATTAATGATGAGTAATATCGCAGTTATAAATTTGCTAATTTAGTGAGTTCTTTAATTTTCTCATTAGCTTTTTGTAACGATTGACGATTAGTTGCCATATCAGTTACATCATAAACAATAAGACAAATCTGATCGATTGTTCCTGTTAGTGAAGCAAGCGGTAAAATAGTCACGTTTTGGTACATATATTCAACTGTACCTGTAATTGGTCGATAGTTTTTAAAAGGGAATATATAAGGTTTTTGTTCCCAAGTAATAAAGGACTGATTTTGTATGGTTTTCACCGCTTCTATTTTACGCATCAGCCATGGCTTATCAATATTGGGGAATATCTCAAAAATGGTTTTACCTTTTGCATCACTTGCATCGATATTGCTGTGATGAAACATAAAACCATTCCACGATTCAACAACATAATCTGTATTTAATACAATTAAACCTGCATCAATGCTATTTATCATTGATACCATCCAGTGAAACTCTTTAAAGTCCATACCACTCATAATGTGTGCTCATCTAAAAGATAAATAAGTTTATTATTTAATATTGGTAGCGAATCTTGTGTGATTAACACAATAAGGTCACATTCAATATTGTAATCTTCAATAACATAATTTATTTCTATTGCCACAATCTCTTGCCAAGACCTTACATCAGAATTTATCAATTCATTAATATTACGATGTAATCCTAAAAGCTCCGGATGAGATTGACTAAAAGATAAATCTAACTGGTCTGCAAAACCTTTTAAAAAGGCTCCTATTAATAAATTTGATAATTCAACGAGCATTTCTCTTTCAATAGCGTCTGTAATTTCACAGTCATAATGCATCAGCTTAGCTAAATCATTGATTGATGAATCATAAAATAAAATTAACGCTTCGCCAGCAATACCTGAACCTACATATCCCTGACATACTGCTGATATTGAGCTTGTTTCATCAGTCGCTTTAAGGATCATGTGTAATTCGCTAGCTGCTAACGCACTCACTTTGGGAATAGGAAGTTTAACTTTTACGTCAAGAACGCGAGCGAGTAGATCACCAGCTCTCCCCATTGCTACATTGGCTACTTCTTGGTAAGGATCTAGATTTATTCCGCTTTCTGTAATGAGGGCTTTGTCAGTTTGAGTATTAGCATCTGATAATTCTTTTGCATGATCTTGTAGTAATTCGTTTTCTAAACAATCTTCTTCGCAAAAAACACCGTAATTCATTAATAAAGTTTTAACTTTTTCTTTATCTGTTGGCTTTTTAATAAAATCTAAAGCACCAAGTGACTTTACTCTCTTATAAGCATTGGGTTGAATATCACCAGATACAACGATTGTTAATGTGGGTAAATCTTCAGCTTGAATAACTTCTAACGTGCCATAACCGTCTAGAATAGGCATATTTAAATCAAGAAATAAGATATCACCTAAGCCAGCTTTTATTGCTTCAATAGCTTGTTCGCCATTTTCAGCGTATGAAATACTAACATCCCAATTATCTGGTAATGCTCTGGACATTTGTTTTCTAGCGAAACTGGAATCATCACAAATTAAAATAGGTATTGTCATATTTACTCTATTGTTTTATTCAGGCTGATTGATATCTTATTCATAACATATCGTAATTGATAAGAGATTCAACCATTAATTATAATGTTGTAGTAAAATTAATAGTATAAATGTTATTGATTTACATAAATTATATAATGCTTACCATGAATTTTTGTTTTTCTTTTTAGATATTAATGAGCGCATTATAAATCCAATAAACAAACTTATTAATACAAGTACACCACCATTTGTTAACCATTTAATTTTGATATCTTCATCTTCACCCTTTAATTGGGTTTGAATTATTAAATTTTCGTTATTAGCTTTTGATAAATCAATTTTGAGCTGAGCGATACTATTATTTAATTGTTCTATTTGGCTTATGTGAGAATCTTTTAGTTTATTTATTTCATCTGAATGTGAATTACGTTGGGCAATTAAATTATTATTTGATGCTACCTTTTCTTCCAAACTGTTTTGAAGATCGGTATAGCGCTTTTTAATACTAGGCGTTAATGATGTGAATTTTGACATAACCCAACCTTCACGGCCTTTAGTATCAACAATTTTAGTATAGTCGCCATTGTCAGAACGTTCTAAAATTTCAACACTATCACCAGCATTAATACTGCCTAATATCTTAAATTTAGCACTGGGACCTTTATGAATATAAGTATAAACATTATCTGAAATAAACCCTGCTTGAGCGTTACAATTAAATGTAAGGATAGTGCAAAAAGAAATTAAAATTAATTTATAACATGTCGACATATATTTTCTCAAAAAGTGAATAATATTAAAAAGGCTATCCTATTATTTTGAGCAGTTATGTGCAACCTCCATCGAGGGATTGAAGGTTGTTTTGTAAGCTAAAAATCATAATATATAAAATAAAATACATCAGTAAAATTGAAATCGCCTACGGACTTGTAAGAGATCTCTTACAAACACGTAGGAACACTATGTTTTTTTTAACTAAAAAATAGATATTTAAACTTTAACTACTTGTTATTGTTGATTAATTTTATGTGCATATAAATAGCGTTTTATAAATTATATTTTTGAATCTGTTTACTCACTTGTGGTTCAGCATGCGCTTGCTAGAATTTGTACATAGCTAGGAGCTAATTAAAACAACAAGGAATAACTCAGGAAGAGTATTTAAATCAATTATTCATTGAAATAAAATTAACATAATCTGATTGACCCCACATTACGTTATATTGATATTAAATAGTTGCAGGACGCAATATAGACAAGATGTCTAATAGTATCAGGATGATACAAAAAGTTAAACATAACACATGGAGTGTTGAAATTATCAAGGATTGATAATAAAAGGACAAGCGTTTACTAACGTAAAAGGACTGCTTAGGATGAGCAATAGATGATTTAAGGTATGATCATTTAATATGGATAGAATACATATAAAGAAAGGGTATAACGTTAATTCGTTATACCCTTTTATTTTGCCTAAAATTTATAAATAATTAAAATTTACTTCAAATATTTAGATTTCTAATAAATAATTATGCTTGATAAATAAGTTCTAGTGATACTGAATCGGCGAATCGCAGTGCGTGAGGTTTTTCAATTTCAACACTAGCAGTCGTTACCCAAGGATGTTGAGAAGCAATTAATAATACATCACTAGTCATTTTCTCTAATAATCTGAATCGATTGTTTTCTACTAAAGCAATTATTTCTTTAGTAATCGTCCTATAATTTAATGCATCATCCATATTGTCACTTAATCGTGCTTTTTCTGCAGGATAGTGAATCTTAATATTGATAATGACATCTTGTCTGTTAGCAATTTCATCATCGTTTATTCCAATATACGTTCTTAAACGTAGGTTTTTGATTCTAATAATGGCTAGTTCACTGTTCATAATAATCCTTTAGTAAATGATATACTTACATTAACGCTATTTGTGGTTGTCTTTGCAACCATTAATGCGTAAATTATTGATTATTAATAGTTATAAAATTAAGTGATAATATAGTGAATAAAAGCTTATTTCCATCATCGTTAAAAACAGCATTATTATTGGCTTCCATTGTCATTATTTTGGCCGGCATCAAGACCGCTAGTGCTGTAATTGTTCCTTTTATCTTATCGGTTTTCATTGCGATTATTTGTAATCCAATGCTGAAAATTCTAGTAAATAAGCGTATACCTAAAGGAATAGCAATTACCCTAATTATTAGTATTGTTGTTTTGGCTGGTATGTGGATGGCTAATCTTGTGGGTAAAGCTGTCAACGATTTTTCCTCGCAACTACCAGCTTATCAACAGCAGCTTTCACAGCAATTTGTTGGTATGTCATCACAATTAGAAGCTTATAATATTCCAGTTGAAATAAACCAACTTACTGAATACTTTGATCCTGGCGCTGCAATGAATGTGGTCACTATTATTGTTGGTGGTTTTGGTGGCGTTATGGCCAATCTATTCTTAATCCTACTTACAGTTATTTTTATGATGGCTGAGGCAGATTCATTACCTAAGAAATTACATCTCGCTTTAGCCGATCCTGATATGAGAATGGCTCAAATAGATCAGTTTTTAACATCGGTTAATCAATATCTTGCTATTAAAACAATGGTCAGTATAGCAACTGGGGTTATTATCAGTATAGCCCTTTGGGCCATTGGTCTCGATTATTGGGTATTATGGGGCGTATTAGCATTTTTACTTAACTATATTCCTAATATAGGTTCTATTATTGCAGCACTTCCGGTTGTGTTATTAGCGATTATACAATTAGGTTTAGGCTGGGCTGGCGGTGTCGTTTTATTATATTTAGTGGTAAATGTTGTCATGGGAAATGCTGTTGAACCGCGTTTTCTAGGGAAACAATTAGGGTTATCAACGTTAGTTATTTTCTTATCGTTAATTTTTTGGGGCTGGTTATTGGGTACAGTTGGGATGTTATTGTCAGTACCTTTAACAATGATTCTTAAAATTGGACTTGAATCTAATAGTTCATCCCGTTGGTTAGCTTACTTATTAGGTAGTGAAACAGCCGAAACAATAGAAACTAATGAAGAGTTGATTAAATAGTTTCTTTCTGAGTATTCAAAAGCGCTTTTTCATAGCGTAATGTTTACGGCAGAAGTATAATGCTAAATTATTTGTTGGAAGTAAGTAAAATTAGCTTGTTTATAGGATTTAAAATGAAACTTTTTTTAACGGGTATCATACTAATGACACTCTGTTTGAATGTTAATGCATACAACACACAAAGTATTGCTAGCAAAATTCAAATATTAAAACAACAAGCTGTATTACTACATAAAGATTTAGCTGAACTCGAACAAGATCTTATTTACCCTTCAACGACTCAAATTGCTATTTATTTAGCCAAAGAACTTCAGGAAGATTTAAAAATAGGTAGCATGACATTATCTGTTGACGGAGTTACGGTATCTAGCCATATCTATACATCCGATCAAAATAAAGCATTAGAACTTGGTGGTATGCAGCGTTTTTATAAGGGTAACTTAAAGGTTGGAGAACATGTATTTAGTGCGGTCATAAAAGTATTTAATAGGAATAATGAAATTATAATATTTAAAGGCGAAGATGCTTTTTATAAAGATAATGAACCACTATCTTTAAAAATTAATTTATTAAATACACCTGATAATAACTCTCCATTAATATCATTGACACGTTTATAGAGTATTGTTGATGAATGCTGTTAAAGCCTTATTCTTGTTTGTTAGTGTTATAGGACATATTCAAGCATTTAGTAACATACTACCTAATGAAAGTAATCATTTAAATAAAAATGATGCTATCTTTGATATTAGCTATAATCCGATTTATAAGGTTGTATTATTTAATTATTTTAATAATGATTATCAAGAAGCTTTAAAAGAATTAGCACTAATAACAACGTCTGATTTAACCCCGACCGAATTAAAGAATCATAATGCTTTCAAACAAATATTAATGTTAAGCAATGGTCAAACATCAATAGAGTCATTGATATCTGTTTCACAAAATCAAGCCGCCATTGAGTCTTTATTACTGGCAATTAATACACAAATTGATAGCAAAAATTGGCAGCAAGCTAATAAGCTTTTTAAATTATTACCAAAAGAAATTCCTCAACAATTACAGAGCCAACACTTATTTTTATTAGGACAGCTAACCTTAGAGAGTCACTCTCAGGTGAATTATCAAAAAGCCAAAGGTTCTCTCAATCCTAATAGCTTAGAATATGCGGTGTTATTACAACACCAAAGTGTGAAAGGCAACGAACCTTCCATAAGCCTTTTAAATCAGTTAATTTCATTAAACAATGAATCATTTAGTCATATCAAAAATAGTGGATTATTGGCATTAGGTTATCGGTTTTTAGACATTAATGATGGGCAATCTGCTGCTGTAGCATTTAAAAATATTAGCGTAAATTCACTGTCTGATAATGCTGGTTCTTTAGGGTTAGGGTTAGCATTTAATCAGCTCAATCAATTTTCTAATGCACGAATATTATTAAATAGAGTAAGCAAAAGCGGCGATCCAAGTGTTGTTTATTATGAGTCACAATTAGCCGATGCATATGCGTTGGAACAACTAGGTGATGAACAACAGTCATTAGATAAACTAATTATAACTATTGCTCAGGCTACACAACGTATTAACGATTTACCTGTTGTTGAAAAGCATATAATTAACCAAAGTCAGTGCATTATTAATTTATTAAATAATGTTTTACTAAATCAATGTGATTTAAAAGGCGAGGAGTTAAATGAGCAATTTTTGTCATTATTATCAACGCAGCCTTTTGTTGACATTAATAAACAAATAAACAGTATTACTAAACTAGAATTACAATATAACCAACAACTTGAAACATTGATGTCTTTTGATTATTTACTGAATCATCAAGTTAAATTAATTACTGATTTATTAAATAATTCAGCTATGCTCAAGCTGAAAAATGAAATAAAAGATATCACAGCAAAAACACACACCGTTGTGACTAATGTTGATCATGCCGAAAATACTGAAAATGCTCATTTCTTTTTATCCGAGCATTATTTATCTCTTCAAGAACGTATTGATAAAATTTTTAAAAGTATGGTGTTTTTGAAACGGTCTGGTCAAAAAAATATTGCATCAGAGCGACGCGTAACGCTAATGCAGAGTATTTTATGGTGGCAAAGCTATAGTAATTTTTCACAAAATATAGAAAACACTAGAACGAGTATTGATCAGCTAAATAAGCAGTTAACAGATAACAATCATGCTTATGATATTTTGAAGCAATATTTGGTCAAAGTGCCATTAATGTTGCAACAATTACAAACGGTACTTGAGATAAATCAAAATATAACGCAAGAAAAAACCAAATTAATTGTGGTTAAAAAATTAATTAATAATGATGTCATCAATTTGTTTAATACATTTTTCATTGAACAAAAGGCCGCATTAGAAAAAGTACTTGTTAATGCTTATTTAGCAAAACTACGGATTGAAGATGCTAGCTTTAATCGAGTACTGACGACACAAGAGGGTGGAGAATGATGGTAACCAGTAATTGGCTTATATCATTTATTGCATTCGTTAGCCTCATGTTGGTGTCACTAGATACGATTGCTAATGATAATAAAACAATAATTCCATCAGTTGATGTCGTTGAAAAAAACTTAACGTTAGGCTCTGTAATAGATAAAGTCTCTGGTAATTATATAGTTGAGGCTGATAAGCATAAATCATTATTAGTTGAATCATCGTTAGCATCTGCCCCGACACTTGATAGATTGATCGCAGATTATAAAAAAATAATATCGATAACAAACGATATTAGTATTCGTGAAAAAATCGACTATCGTCTTGCTCAGTTATTAACCATGAACAGTGAAAACAAACAAGAACTTGGGGTACAGCTTAAGGCAAATGAAAAAGGTTATTACGACGAGTCAATAGACGCTTATAATCTCTGGTTAAGTCAGTATCCTAATAGTAAATTAACCAGTAATGTTCTGTATGAGTTAGCTAAAGCTTATGAAT
Source organism: uncultured Enterobacterales bacterium (assembly GCA_937981905.1). Taxonomy (GTDB): domain Bacteria; phylum Pseudomonadota; class Gammaproteobacteria; order Enterobacterales; family Psychrobiaceae; genus Psychrobium. The sequence continues at coordinate 23,659 of CALJMY010000242.1, read as the reverse complement.
TACAAGGACAGAGTGATTTAAGCTTTACTACAATTACTAAGTTAATAGAACAATTCCCAAATCATAGTAACTCTGATGAATTAAATTTTAGACGTGGCGAATATTTGTTTGCTAAACAACAATATGCGCTAGCGTCAAAAGCTTATCAATTAATCATTGAACCGATTAATAATAAATTATCTCCATTTTATCAAACGGCTTTATACATGGCTGGCTGGGCTCAATACAAACTAGATAAACCATCACAATCATTAGTTTACTTTAGCCAACTATTAGATCGTAATTTACCAGTCGAGGTAAATAACAATATTAATATTGATGAACTTCCTACAGCTAACAAACAATTAGTCATTGATGCCTTTAAGGTAATGAATCTAATTTTTTCTGCTGACCAAGGTGTTGTAAGTTTAGCTAATTTTTATCAATCCATTGGTGGACGATATTTTGAGTATTTACATTATGATTCATTGGCTCAGGAATATTTAGCTAATAAACGCTACCGTGACAGTGTGCAAACTTACGATGTATTTGTAGCTAACTATCCTAAACATTTATTTTCTCCAAAATATGCAATTGATAAAGTAGAGATATTTGAACAAGCGCGTTTTCCTACTCTTGCTAATATTGAAAAAGAAAAATATATAACGAATTACGGCATCAATGGACAATATTGGTTAGCGTCGGGTATGAAACGACGACAAGAATTTGAACCTACATTACGATTATATTTATCTGAAATAGCAAAAGATAAATATCGTATTGCTCAAAAATCAAATGATAAAACGCAACAAATCGCATTATTTTCGCAAGTCGCAACGCTTTTATTACAATATCAGCAAACCTTTAATGACAACGCTGAACTTGCTTTTTTGTATGGGGAGAGTTTGTATGGGAGCAAGCAGTGGCGTGAAGCTATTAACGCTTATAATCACTTCGCTTATGGGACTACGCAAACCTTTAAGCGAGAACGAAGCCAACAAGCAAATGCAGCCTATGCAGAGCTGTTAACACTTAATGCATTAATGCCTGACAACCTAATGCCTAAACCTATTGTTAATGGCCAAGGAAAGTTTGTACTTAGTGAGTACGAGCAAAAAGCACTCAAATTTACTCAAGAGTTTGATGATGATAAACGAGCTATTTCTATCCTAGAAAATATAATGAATCATCGTTTTTCACAAGCCCGATATGTTGACACCATTAATATAGTCGATCGTCTTTTGACATCGCCACAAATGGTTGATGGTCCGGCAATTATTAATGCTAAATTAATTAAAGCGCATAGTATTTATAATCAAGCGCAGTATCAATTAGCACTTGTTGCATACGAAGGTATTATTGAATTATTGTCAAAAGATGATGATCGGTTAACTGTTATTAATAATAATTTAGCGGCAAGTTTATTTAATTCTGCAGAAACTTTAGCAGCTAATAATCAACTAGAAAAAGCGATTGATTATTATCAACAAGTTTTAGAAAGAACACCCAATTCACCAGCCGCAAAATTAGCTCATTTTAATGGTGCGCAATATTTATATAAATTAGAAAAATTTGATGCTGCAGAAGAGCATTTATTAGCGTTTAAAACTAAATATGGTGATGATGAGTTAGCCGCTGACATTGACGCACAATTAGCATCTATTTATGAACAACAAAATGACTGGCATAAAGCTGCAAGTCAACGTTTAGCAATTGCTAATAATATGGAAGAGTCGCTTGCACAAAAACAAGCCTTGTACTTAACGGCTTCTTTTTATGAAAAAGCGCAAGATGAAGCTAATGCGTTAAAAACTTATAGGCGTTATGCCAACACTTATCAACAACCAGACAGTCGTTATTTTGAAGCCATGAATAAAATTACTGAAAAATATTTAGTAACTAATAAACAAAGGAAATATCGTTTCTGGCTTAGAAAAATAATTAAAACTAATAATGATTTAGGTGACAAAACAACTGAGCGAGCTACTTATTTAGCCGCAAAAGCGGCATTAGTTTTTGCTAGTGATGCCAAAAGAGAATTCGATAAAATCAAGCTTACATTACCATTAAGAGATAGTTTAACGGCTAAAAAGAAAAGCTTAGCTCAAACATTAACAGCCTATAAACAAGTATCAGATTACCATGTTGCTTCATTTACAACGCAATCTACCTTTGAAACTGCTCAAGTGTATCGTCAACTTGCAAATGACTTAATGGACTCACAGCGTCCTATTGGCTTAGACGACTTAGCCCTAGAACAATATGATATTTTGTTAGAAGAACAGGCTTTTCCTTTTGAGGATCAGGCTATTTTGTTATATGAAAACAACGCTAAATTATCATGGCAAGGATTGTTTGATCAATGGATTGAAAAAAGCTTTAAACGTTTAAGTATATTATTGCCTGGCCGTTATAAAAAAATTGAGAAAATAGATGAGGATGTCGATGTTATTTACTAGCTCATCAAAAATTGCTGTTTTATCTTTGATAATACTCATCCTGCAAGGGTGTCAGACTGTTGATAATCCAATCGAACTTAAACAAGTTGAGCCGATTAAATCTACACCTAAACTAACACCAATAGAGATTATTCATCAAAGCCCTAATCTATATATACTTACTAAACCTGTTGTTGCACCTGAGACTTTACTAGCTTTTAAAGCAGCCAATGAGTTAGTGAAAAATAAATCTTGGAAATTAGCAACTAAACAGCTTTTAAATTTAACTATTACCGCACCCACATTATCTGGACCTTGGTTATTATTAGGTGATGTCGCTGTTGCTCAAAAAGACACATATCATGCTATCGCTCATTACAGACAAGCTATTTATGTGAATAAGCATAATTATTTAGCAAGAAATCGTTTAGCTGTTCTGTTACGAGAAGCTGGTAAATTTGATGAAGCAAGAAATCAATATAATCTCGCGCTTAAAACTTGGCCTGGGTACGTTAACGCCAATCGTAATTTAGGTGTATTACTTGATTTATATATCGGTGAAATAGATAAAGCGCTTAAATTTTACCAAACAGCCTTTGCATTAGATGCTCTTAATAAAACACCAGAAGATAGGGAATTAAAAGGGTGGATCGCTGATTTATCACGTCGAATTACGCGTATTAAAAAAGAGAAAGAACGAAAATCGGCGATTAATAAGTTGAAAGATCAACCTAATATTAGTGAAAAAAATACCACAATTAATGTGAATAGTAAGGCGTCATCATGAAAATAAACTCAACGTTGTTATTACTACTATTAACCTTTGGTTTTTCAATTTTACCTACAAACGAGGTAGCTGCAAAGTCTTCAAATCAAGTTATTAAATTAACATCAACAATTGTTGGTACGAAAGAACAACCTCGATTTTTGTCTATCGTGCCATGGAAAAAACTAGCTAGTCCGGTTATTAAAGCTCGCGGAGTTAATAGCGCTTTGTTTGACCGATTGCCAACAATAACTCCAGAACAAATAACAATGAAAAAAGATTTAACACACTATCTCAAAGCCAGATATGTGAAAAAAATTGCGTCAACCAAATAACTATTAACATTAACAACATTTAACTTAGGGTACTTTTATGGATTTCTTCAATACGGCCGTTCGATTTTTTCAAGATGGCGGTGCGTTTATGTTTCCAATTTCATTGGTGCTAGCCATCGGTCTTGCTATCGCTGTCGAGCGTTACTTATTTTTATCTAAAACACAGCGTGAAAATAATAAAGCGATGGACACCATTCAATCATTGCTAAATGCACACAATTATCAAGAAATTACAGCTTATGCAAAAAATAACAATTCAACCGTTGCAGATTTAATTGCTTCAGGTGTCGAACGTTTAAGTTTTAGTAAAAAACGTGAAGACATTGAATATGCTATGGAAGAAAGTGTCGTTGAGGTTATGCCTCGTCTTGAAAAACGTACTGCTTACTTAGCAACGCTTGCAAACATTGCTACCTTATTAGGTTTACTAGGTACTATTATCGGTTTGATTGCAGCGTTTTCTGCTGTTGCTAATGCTGATCCTTCTGAAAAAGCGTCATTATTATCACAAAGTATTTCAGTAGCCATGAATACAACCGCCTTTGGTTTGATTGCTGCCATTCCATTATTGTTGTGCCATAGCTTTATTCAAACAAAAACGACGGAAATTATTGATTCATTAGAAGCTGCTGGAGTTAAATGTTTAAATCTTTTGTCAGTGCGCCATAGCATGAGTAACGATAACGACGCGGAAGATTAATCATGCTAAAAGCTCGTCTGCCAAAACAAGAGCAAGAACTCGACATCACCTCATTTATGAGTTTGATGATTGTGTTAGTGCCTGTGTTATTGATGATGATGGTTTTTTCTCATATTACAATTCTAGAACTTAAATTACCTAGTAATTTGGAAGAGCTAACTGCCAAACCAAACGAAGAGCTTAAGCATTTAGAATTGATGGTCGGTGAAAATAATATGGCGCTTTACTTTCCACAAGGTGCGTTATTAAAAACAATTCCTGCGTTGGAAGACGGTACACATGACTATAAATTGTTAGTGCAATCGTTAAAGGAAGTTAAATATTTACTTGATCAAAAAGATATAGAAAACAAAAGTATCAATTTATTGCTCCCTGCAACCACAAGTTATCAAACGATAGTAACAGTGATGGACAGTGTTCGTTCTTATCCTGCAGTTGTTGCTGCGTCATTAGTAGAAGCTGAGTTGTTTCCTGAAATTTCATTATCAGATGCACCTGAAGATCTTTTACAACAGCTTAATAACTTACCCGTTGATAATACGCCAAGTGAGAATAAGGGAGTGCAACCATGAAAAAATCTGCACGTGCCTTACGCATAGAACGTCATCATAAACGTATGTCTAAAACATCTAAGTTGAGTTTAGTGTCGTTGATGGATATTTTTACAATATTAGTTTTCTTTCTTATTGTAAATTCATCAAATGTTGAAGTGTTAGAAGCTGATAAAAGTATTAAATTACCGCAATCACTCTCAAAAACATCGGCTAGAGAAAACTTACTATTAGTTGTTAATAGTAGCCATGTTACCTTACAAGGCAAGGATATAATCAGCCTAGAAAACCTTGCTAATGCTGACATTTCAACTATCAGTGAATTAACTAAAGAGCTTGAATACCATAAACCACGTCAAGCGCCATCAGAAACAGGTGAACGTTCGATTACGATTATGGGTGACCAAAATATTGAATATTCGTTACTTAAGAAAATATTATTAACGTGTTCAAAATCAGGTTTTTCAGACATCTCTTTAGCGGTCGAGCAAACGGCGAGTAAGAAAGCGGGAGGCGTTAATGAGTCAAGTTAACACCAACCGTATTGAAATGGTGTCTTGGGGAAAAGACAGTGGAGAAAATAAACTATTTACACGTATTACGTGGTTGTTTGTTGTCATAACTTTTGTTTTTGCTTTTATTGTTAAAAATGTCACTGTGCCGACATTAACAAGAGAGGAAAAAGCTAAAATTCCTCCTCAATTAACCAAGTTTATTGAACGTGTGAAAATTGAAGAAAGGCCGAAACCCAAGCCAATAGAAGAAAAAAAGAAAGAAATTATAAAAGAAGAAGTAGCTAAACCTGTTGAGAAAAAGCCACTAGTTAAACCTGTGGTACAAACACAAGAAAAACGAGTTGAAGTAGCACGTGAAAAAGCTAAAAATTCTGGTTTGTTAGCTATGCAAGACGATTTAGCGCAGCTAAGAGACATTGCACAAATGACGATGCCAGACAATACTCAACCTTTATCGACACAAGGAAGCAAAGTCGCGGTAGCTGACGTAGTTTCTAACAATGAAAAGTTTGTTGGTACAACAGCCGTATTAGACAATGCTAACATTAATCAAACAGTTGATAAGCCAGTCGATTTAACAAAACATCAGTTACTTGAATTAAGCCCTAAAGAAATTATTGCTGACGCTGATTATGATGAGAATCAAGAAACTAAAGATAATTTTATTGTTAGCGGCCGAAATGTTGAATCAATTCGTAAAGTGCTTGATCGCAATAAAGGGGCTTTTTATACCATTTATCGACGAGCGTTACGCAAGGATCCATCATTAGAAGGTAAAGTTGAGCTGTTAATTGTTGTCGCGCCAAATGGCAGCGTTTCTTCATGTTCTATTTTATCAAGCGAATTGGATAGCCCTGAATTAGAAAGGAAGTTGTTAGCACGTGTTAAATTAATTAATTTCGGCGCACAAAATGTTGACGAAACTAGCATTAATTATTCGTTTAACTTTTTGCCATTTTAACTTTCTGTTGTAATTTCAGTGTTTATTTATCTATCATTAACCCTATTAAAAATGTGACTTTATTGTTGTTAGGCCTTGTTTAGCAATAATAAAGTTATAATCAGTTACCATATCTAACAACCTCTGATAATATAAGTATCACTTATTAAACTATTGAGATTCCCAATGTCCTTATTATCAAAGATCCGAATTAGTCAACGACTTGCTCTGAGTTTTATGGCTATCTTATTATTGTTAGCGACGATTTCAATAGTTGCTCTTTCTCAAATGAATAAACAATCAGTGATGGCACAAGAGTTTGTTACTAATGATGTGACAAAATTTGTTGAAATTAATACCATAAAATCTCACGCCCAACGCTCAGCACTTCTTTTATTACAAATTATGCCTACAGAAGAACGAGATCAACGTATTGCATTATATAAAGAAATGGATAATGAAAATAAAGAATTAGATCAGGCTATAAAAAAAGTAGGACAACGTTTTACTAATAATGCACCTATGCAGTTTTCTGACATTCTTAGTAACCAGGTAACTTACAATAAAAGCTTTATTGAAACAGTTGAATACGTAGAATTTGATATTGAAACAGCTTTAGAACATTACCAAGAATCAACTCGTCCTGCGCTTGAAGCTTTATTAATGAGTATTACTAAATATTTAGAAAGTGAACAACATCGCATGTTCATGCATCAAAAAGATAATAAATTAGCGAACGATGATGTTCAGATGGTTGTTATTTTTATTGCTGTTATTGCTTTTATATTGAGTGCATTATTAGCGTTTAGTGTTAGTCGAAGTATTATAAGACCATTAAATGACACAATTGCGTTGGCTGAAAAAATAGCTATGGGTGATTTAAAATCAACACACATTGAAAAGCGACATGATGAAGTTGGTGTATTGATGAATGCTATTGAAAACATGCGACTTAATTTATCTGAACTGATCTCATCTATTCAAGAGTCTTCAAGTAGCATTGCTAAGTCAGCGCATTTTTTAAATACGCCTGTAAAAGATGTACATAATGGCTCTGTTGAACAAATTACAGCGGTTGATGATATTGGTCATGCTGTTTATGAGTTTTCATTACAAAGTGCAGAATCTGCAGAAACAGCACAACAAGCAAAAAATCAATCGTTAAATGCTCGTGATTTAGCGAGTCAAGGTAAAGATATGATTGAAAAAGCAACTTCTGAATTTGCTTCTATTTCAATCACAATTAGTGATTCAGCTGAGGCTGTTCAAGGCGTTCACAATAAAGCTAAAGCTGTTCGTGATTTGATTACCATGATTAGTCAAATTGCCGATCAAACTAATCTATTAGCATTAAATGCGGCTATTGAAGCTGCACGAGCGGGTGAAAGTGGTCGTGGATTTTCTGTTGTTGCAGATGAAGTTAGAGCACTTGCTGGTCGTACAGCAAAAGCAACAATTGAAATTAATCAAGTAATTGATGGTATTGATAACGAAACTAATAATGCCGTAGAACGCATAACCGCTGGTCAGTCTGAATTAGAGCAAGGTGTTGATATTCTTCAACAAATGGTAACACCATTAGTTGACTTAAATATTGGTGCACAAGAGTCATTAACTAGCTTAGAACAACTTGAAGCATCGATTGCAAGTCAATCGAAAGAGAGCGCTCAAATTGAATCAAGCGTAAAAAATATTGGTGAACAAGCTAATACAAATCAAAGCGCTATTGATGATGTTACGTCTACCACTATGATGCTATGTGACATGGCAGAAGGGCTATCAAATAAAGTTAGTAAATTTACTTTAAGCTAATGATGAATGTTATTACTATGAAAATTATAAGGTTTTTATGCTTATCTATATCTTCCGTCGGTTAACTAAGGTATAAAGCCGCTATGAAAATACCTAAAAGACTCCAATCACTTGTCGACGAAGGCCTTATCGACGAAGTGCTTAATCAATTAATGAGTGGCAAAGAAGCCACTGTTTATCGTGTACGTTCTAACAATGAAATTCGTTGCGCTAAAGTCTATAAAGAAGCGCATCAACGTAGCTTTAAAAAAGCAGCACAATATCAAGAAGGACGAAAAGGGCGCAATACACGTCGTTCTCGTGCTATTGAAAAAGGTTCGAAATTTGGACGTGCTCAACAAGAAGAAGCATGGCAATCAAGTGAAGTAGATGCCTTATACAAATTAGCTGGGGCTGGTGTAAGAGTGCCACAACCTTACGGTTGTTTTGATGGCGTTTTACTCATGGAACTGATTTGCGATGATGAGGGCAATGTTGCTCCACGTTTAAATGATGTAGGCATGTCTGCAGAACAAGCACTTGAAGATCATACTGAAGTCATGACCTTTGTAATGCGCATGTTATGTGTTGGTCTTGTACACGGTGATTTGTCAGAGTTTAATGTACTAGTTGATGATTACGGCCCAGTGATTATTGATTTGCCACAAGCTGTTGATGCTAGTGCAAACAACAATGCCAAAGACATGTTATTGCGAGATGTTGAAAATATGACGCAATATTATAGTCAATTCGAACCTAGTATTTTAAACACTGATTATGGTCATGAAATGTGGTCGCTTTATGAAAAAGCACAATTGACACCTGATACGGTATTAACAGGTAAATTTCAACATAGTACAGACAGTGCTGATGTTGGCGGCATACTTGATGAAATTACGGCAGCGTTTGAAGAAGCTCAAGAACGTGAGGCTCGAATTAACGATACATTTGAAGAGGAGTAATAGCTTTTTATTTATCGACTAGGGTTCAGCTTAACTACTAAAATGTAACAATATTAAATTATTTATTTAAGAATACCTACCTAAATGACAAGGATGTCATTAATCTAATCATTATTTTTGTGACAAATTCGATAATCTTGAAACATAATAATTTAAATTCTATAGAATAAATCGTAAGCTCTTCTTAGATAACACTTCCCTTTGATATTGAGAATTAATAATGAAAGTTTTAACGGTTGATTATAGCGCTAACGACGCAGCAGAACGTTTTGTTGAATCACTTCACCTAACCGGTTTTGGTGTTTTAACTAATCACCCTATTGCTAAAGAAAAAGTCCAAGCTATTTACGACACGTGGTACGACTTTTTTATGAGCGAAGCGAAACATGACTTCTTGTTTAATCCTGAAACACAAGATGGTTATTTCCCACCGTCGGTTTCTGAAGTCGCTAAAGGGCACTCAATTAAAGATATCAAAGAGTATTTCCACTGCTACCCTTGGGGAAAAATGCCTGAAAGCTTAAAAGTTCAGGTAATGGAATATTACGACCTTGCTAATGATTTAGCACAAGAATTATTAGGTTGGATTGAAGAATATGCGCCAAGTGAAGTGAAGGCTAAGTTTAGTCAATCATTACCATCTATGGTTAAAGAGAGTGCGGGTACATTATTACGTGTGCTTCATTACCCACCAATGACGGGTGAAGAAGAGCCAGGTGCTATTCGCGCTGCAGCTCACGGCGATATTAACTTGTTAACAATATTGCCAGCAGCCAATGAACCCGGTTTACAAGTCATTGCTAGTGATGGGAGTTGGTACGATGTACCATGTGACTTTGGCAATATCATCATTAATATTGGTGATATGCTTCAAGAAGCATCTGGTGGTTATTATCCGTCAACGATTCATCGTGTAATTAATCCAACAGGCGGGCGCAGTACTCATTCACGTATTTCACTCCCTTTATTTTTACATCCTAATCCTGATGTTGTGTTATCAAGTCGTTATACAGCAGAAAGTTATTTAGATGAGCGTTTACGAGAGTTAGGCGTTAAATAATTAACTTTTGTTATCTGATTTTAATGCCAACTTCCTAGTTGGCATTTTTGTTAAAATGCCTTTCTTAGTACGAATTTTCTATCGAGTTTCAATTAAATATATTTATTTGGTATTAGCCGTTGAAAATATTAATATTCATCCCAATATATTTCTTTAATAACCATGGATTATAGTTAAGAGAGATTAAGCATGCCTTTAGAGCGCTCAGACCGTATTGATATTCCTGTATTACCCCTACGCGACGTAGTCGTGTATCCACACATGGTGATTCCATTATTTGTAGGCCGTGAAAAATCTATCCGTTGCTTAGAAAGTGCAATGGAGCAAGATAAGTTAATTTTATTAGTCGCTCAAAAAGATTCTTCAGTAGATAACCCAGAACGTGATGACATTTATGATGTGGGTACTGTTGCTACTATTCTTCAATTATTAAAACTACCTGATGGTACTGTTAAAGTATTAGTTGAGGGTAATCAACGCGCACGTATTAATAATTTAACCATCAATGATGATTTGTTAAATGCAGATGCTCAATATGTAGTGACAGAGCAAGTTGAAGAGCTTGAACAAGAAGTCTTGATTCGCACTGCGGTATCAGAATTTGACTCTTATATTAAACTTAATAAAAAAATACCCCCTGAAGTTTTAACATCATTGTCTGGTATTGATGACGCTGCACGCTTAGCCGATACAATGGCTGCTCACATGACATTAAGCCTTGAAGATAAACAGCGTGTTATCGACATTGAAAGTGTGACAGAACGTTTAGAGTTTTTATTAACCATGATGGAATCAGAAATTGATTTATTACACATGGAAAAGAAAATTCGCGGTCGTGTTAAGAAACAAATGGAAAAGTCACAACGCGAATACTATTTGAATGAGCAAATGAAAGCTATTCAAAAAGAAATTGGTGAGCTTGACGACAACACACCAGATGAAATGGATGAGTTGGCGCAAAAAATTAAAGACGCAGGGATGACCGCTGAAGGTCAAAAGAAAGCTGAGTCTGAATTAAAGAAGTTAAAAATGATGTCATCGATGTCATCTGAAGCATCAGTTGTTCGTAGTTATATCGATTGGATGATCTCTGTTCCGTGGAAAAAACGTAGCAAAGTTAAAAAAGATTTATCAAAAGCAGAAATTATACTAAATACCGATCACTATGGTTTAGACCGCGTTAAAGAACGTATCCTTGAGTATTTAGCGGTTCAGTCACGAGTTCGTCAACTCAAAGGACCAATCCTTTGTTTAGTTGGACCACCGGGTGTTGGTAAAACATCACTAGGACAATCAATCGCTAAAGCGACTGGTCGTAAATATGTACGCATGGCATTAGGCGGCGTCCGTGATGAAGCTGAAATTCGTGGTCATCGTCGTACTTATATCGGCTCAATGCCTGGTAAATTGATTCAAAAAATGGCAAAAGTGGAAGTTAAAAATCCACTATTTCTACTTGATGAAATCGATAAAATGAGTTCAGACATGCGAGGCGATCCAGCTTCTGCATTACTTGAAGTATTAGATCCAGAGCAAAATAACAGCTTTAACGATCATTACCTTGAAGTTGATTACGATTTATCTGACGTTATGTTTGTTGCAACGTCTAATTCAATGGATATTCCAGGTCCATTATTAGATCGTATGGAAGTGATTAATCTATCGGGTTATACCGAAGACGAAAAACTTAATATTGCTAAACAGCATTTATTGCAAAAACAAATCGAACGTAATGGCTTAAAATCCAAAGAAATTGAAATTGAAGACAGCGCTATCATGGGGATTATTCGTTATTACACCCGTGAAGCAGGTGTGCGTAGTTTAGAGCGTGAAATTTCAAAAATATGTCGTAAAGCTGTTAAGAAAATTTTACTTAAAGAAGTATCAGGCAAAGTTATTGTTAACAACGATAATTTAAATGATTTCTTAGGTGTGCAACGCTTTGATTTTGGTAAATCAGCAGAAAATAATCAAATTGGTCAAGTGACTGGTTTAGCATGGACATCTGTTGGCGGCGAATTATTAACGATTGAAGCAGCGTCTGTTGTGGGTAAAGGTAAGCTTAATTATACCGGTTCACTAGGCGATGTGATGAAGGAATCTATTCAAGCGGCGATGACGGTTGTTCGTTCACGTGCTGACGTACTAGGTATTAATAGTGACTTCAATGAGAAGCGTGATATTCATGTTCATGTTCCTGAAGGCGCTACACCTAAAGATGGTCCAAGTGCTGGTATCGGAATGTGCACAGCATTAGTCTCAAGCTTAACAGGTAATCCTGTACGTGGTGATGTTGCTATGACTGGTGAAATTACATTACGCGGTGAAGTACTACCTATTGGAGGCTTGAAAGAGAAGTTATTAGCAGCGCACCGTGGCGGCGTTAAACGTGTATTAATTCCACATGGTAACAAAAAAGATTTAGCTGATATTCCAGAAAACGTAATTGGTGATTTAGAAATTCATCCAGTGCAATGGATTGAAGATGTATTGAAGCTTGCGTTAGAGCAAGACCCACAAGGATTTTCGGTTAAATCAGCTTAAAATTTGTTTTATAAGATTAAAAGATTAAAAAAAGTTCTTTTTTTAAAAGAAAGGGCTTTTAAATCTTAAAAACTGTGATAGATTACCTAACGTTGAATTGCTATAAAGCAGTCATGGCGTAACTTAGCGCTAGTCCTGTCACAGAAATTTAATACTTTAAACTAAGTTATATTGGAAGGTACATTGGAAGTTTTCAATGTCCATAATAAAAAACGCAGCTCAGGAAGTTTAGCTGACGTAACAAGAATAAATAAAGGGTATGACATGAATAAGTCTCAATTAATCGATAATATCGCAGAAAGCGCAGACATCTCAAAAGCAAACGCAGGTCGCGCACTTGACGCTTTCATCAGCACGGTAACTGATGCACTTAAAGAAGATGATAAAGTTTCTCTTGTTGGTTTCGGTACTTTTGAAGTCCGTCAACGTTCAGCACGTACAGGACGTAACCCACAAACTGGCGCAGAAATTAAAATTGCTGCTGCTAACGTACCAGCATTTAAAGCAGGTAAAGCATTAAAAGATGCAGTAAATAGCTAAAACTTTTTTTGCTTAGTATCGTTCATCAATGATTAACGATACTAATAATTAGGAGTGGTAGTTCAGTTGGTTAGAATACCGGCCTGTCACGCCGGGGGTCGCGGGTTCGAGTCCCGTCCACTCCGCCAATATTTATTAAAACGCATCAATAGATGCGTTTTTTTTTGTCTACAGATTTATACTCATAATCAATGAAAATACAGATTTTAGATTAGTTCAAATTGTTAGTTACTGCGCTGTGTTTAAACTCATTAGTCAGCTATTGGTTGGCTTATTGATTAGCTATACATCTTCTATCTGACTGTTTATTCACAGTCCAAATTCAAGCCTTTTCGATGCTTACGGGGATAGTGTTTTTTAAGCGGTTAAAAAACCAACTAAAAGCGTGCTGCAATTGGCATTGCTCTGTAGATTGACTATTATTTTGCTGTTATGATATCGGCAAAATAAGCGTAGCTTTACGCTCTAAAAATAATACGAATAAGTAAAGAGGCTCTGATGTTAGAAAGAATTCGTGAAGGATCGCAAGGTATAGTTGCAAAGGCTATCTTAGTCTTAGTGATCTTAACATTTGCGTTAGCTGGAATTGGTAGCTACTTAGGTGGTAGTACTGAAGTCGCTGGTGTGATTGTTAATGGTGAATCAATTAATCAATCAGAAATAAGCAATGAATTTGCAAAAGAACGTGCAAATTTAGAACGTCAATATGGCGAAATGTTTAAGATGATTGCGAATAACCCAACATACATGGAAGGTGTACGTACTAGTGTTATTGAGCGTTTAATTGCTAAAGTATTAATTACTCAAACTGCCAAGGACATGGAATTACGTGTTGGCGATGAAGAAATCAAAAACAAAATACGTAACATGCCAGAATTTCAAGTTGATGGTCAATTTGATAACAACCGTTATTTAAGTTTAGTGCGTAGTTCAGGCTACCGCGTTGAACAATTCAGAGAATTATTACGTACAGATTTAACGCGTGAACAATTAATGACTGCCGTTATTGGTTCTGACTTTGTATTAAATAATGAAGCAACTACTATTGCAGCATTAGAGCAACAGTTACGTGATATTCGTTATATTGAAGTTAAAGCAGCTGATTTTTTAAATGATGCTCAAGTTAGTGATGATGAAGTGACAGATTATTACGATGCAAACAGTGGTCAATTTACAACACAAGATCGCTTAAGCCTTGAATATGTAGAACTTAAAGTTTCTGATTTAATCTCAAGAGTTGAAGTTGAAGAAAGCGAAATTGTTGAGAGCTATAACTCAAACTTAGCACAATATAAAACAACTGAACGTCGTCGTGTGTCACATATCTTATTTGAATTTGGTGAAGATGAAGCGGCTGCTCAAGCAAAAGCTGAAGCTGCGCTTGTTCGTGTTAATGCCGGTGAAGATTTTGCTGAACTTGCTAAAACATTATCTGAAGATACTTTCAGTGGTGAAGAAGGCGGTGATTTAGATTGGATGACTAACGATAACAACGATGATGTGTTTATTGAAGCTGCTTTTGCTCTTGATAATAATGCAACATCTGATGTGGTTCGTTCTGATTCAGGTTTCCATATCATTAAAATAACAGCGCTTGAAGCAAGCACAACGCAAACTCTTGCTGAAGTTCATGATGATATTAAGCAAGGTATGTTAACTGATGCTGCTAAAGAATTATTCTACGAATTACAACAAGAGCTAACAGATACTGCGTTTGCTGTACCTGAAAACTTAACTGAATCAGCTTCTGTTATTGAATCAACAGTTAAATCAACAGCCTTATTTAACCGTAGCACTGTTCCTCCAAGTGTTAATTACCCTAGTGTTGTTGAAGCGGCTTTCTCTGAACAAGTGTTAGATGAAGAATTAAATTCAGAAGTTATTGAAATTAATGCTGACCATCATATTGTTGTTCGTAAGAAAGAATACATCCCAAGTGTTGTTAAATCATTAGATGAAGTTAAAGAACAAATCATTGCTACGTTGAAACAACAAAAGGCGAGTGATCTTGCAAAAGAAAAAGCGCAAGAATATTTAGCTAGCTGGGAACAAGGCGAAACAATTGCTGATGTTACTGTTGTAACAAAAACTGATGTACTAAGATCAGACAGAGAAATTGATAGTGCTGTAGTTAGTGCTGCATTTAAACTAGCAAAAGGCGACAGTAATGATGTTGAGCTTGTAACAACATCTTTAGGCCAAGCTATTGTTGATGTAACAGCTGTTAAAGAAGCAACAGATACAGCTGAAGACTTAAATACTGTAATCCAGCGTTTAACTTCTTCAACAAGTAATGCGACTTACGCAGCCTTTATTGAATCATTAAAAGCAAAAAGTGATATTCAATATCCAACATCTTAAGTAGTGATTTTTAAGTCTTAAATAATTAATTATTGAGGCTTAAGTATTTACTCAATAAAAGGCGGCGTATGTCGCCTTTTTTCTATATGAAATTTGAAAAAGTGTAATCAGGGAGAATGCCATGCAACGAGGTCAGTTTAATTCTAAAGCCGGTTTTATTATGGCTGCTGCTGGTGCTGCTGTTGGTCTTGGTAATGTTTGGGGGTTTCCTACGCAAGTAGCGAGTAACGGCGGCGGGGCATTTGTCCTTGTTTATCTTTTATTAGCCTTTTGCTTAGCCTATCCGGCATTAATGGCAGAACTAATTATTGGTAGAAGCGCAAGAGCTAATGCGGTAACCGCACTGCCAATGTTAACTGACAAACCTCAACTTAAAGTTGGAGGGCGTATTGTTGGTATTGCTGGTTTGGTGACTGTTGCTGTTATTTTAAGTTTTTACGCTATTATTGCTGGTTGGCTGATTGCATTTGCAATTGCACCAGTAACGCAATTTTTAGGTTTTAATGAAGCTGAAAAATGGTTAACGACATTTTCATTAAGTCGTAATGTTGCATTCACGTTCTTCTTCATGGTGCTGACTATTATTATTATTAGCCAAGGTATTAGTAACGGTATTGAACGTTGGTCTAAACGTATGATGCCAGCCTTGATAGTAATTTTGATTGCACTTATTGCTTACATGTTAACGTTACCTAATGCATTAGTTGGGTTGGAACACTATTTAAAACCTGACTTTTCGCAAATTTTTAATAGTCAGTTAATTATTAGCGCAATGGGGCAAGCGTTCTTCTCACTATCACTAGGTGTTGGTTGTATGCTTATTTATGGCTCATACCTTTCTAGTGATGAAAATATTGTTAAAGCTGGCGCATGGGTAACATTATTAGATGTTGGTTTAGCATTTATTGCTGGTTTATTAATTATTCCATCAATGTATATAGCGTCTCATTTTGGTGTTGAAATATTTGATGCTGAAGGTGCGCTACTGAGTAGTGATACCTTAATTTTTCAAATATTACCTGCGCTCTTTGAACAAATGGGCAGTGCTGGTCCAATTGTCGCTTTATTATTTTTCTTATTGATGTCATTAGCGGCGTTAACGTCTTCAATTTCATTATTAGAAGTGCCAGTTGCTTATGTTGTAGAAGCACATGATAAAAAACGTCACATAACAAGTTGGGTTATTGGTGGTTTAATCACGTTATTAAGCTTAATAATTGTGTTTAATTTTGA
This sequence comes from uncultured Enterobacterales bacterium, assembly GCA_937981905.1. GTDB lineage: Bacteria > Pseudomonadota > Gammaproteobacteria > Enterobacterales > Psychrobiaceae > Psychrobium. Next base: position 6,944 of record CALJMY010000242.1, on the reverse strand, counting down.
CTGGTTATTTGGGTTGGTTATCGCAATAACAACAAAATATAGCCAGCCTTTATTAGGATTATTTTTCTGCGTATACGCAGGATGGGTGTGGCAGCGCAACAATGCTTTACAAGAAATTAAAAAAGGATTTGAAGACGCTGAAAATAGCTTCTTTTGGAAAATTTGGCCATGGTATGTCAAATTTGTTTGTCCATTATTTATTATTATTATGTTTATTCATGCGTTATAGCATGACAAGGAATTAGAATGACTAACGCAAATGAAATTAAGCGCGGTATGGCTGTTGAGCTAGACGGCAAAAAATTATTAGTAAAAGATATTTTTGTACAAAATCCAAGTGCACGTGGCGCAGCAACGCTTTATAAAATGCGTTTTAAAGATATTGAATCTGGCGCTAAAGTTGAACAGCGTTTCAAAGGTGATGAAAAGCTACAAGAATTAGAACTTAGCATCCGTACGGTTAGTTTTTCTTACATCGATGGCGACGAGTATGTTTTCATGGACAACGAAGACTACAGCCAGTTTACGTTCAACAAAGATGATATCGAAGATGAATTATTATTTATCACTGAAGATACGCAAGGCCTGCAATTATTAGATATTAATGGCCAAGGTGTTGGTATCGATTTACCACAATGGGTTGAATTAACCATCAGCGAAACATCACCATCTATTAAAGGTGCATCAGCAAGTGCCCGTACTAAGCCTGCTAACTTTGAAACTGGTTTAGTTGTTCAAGTACCTGAGTATATTGCGGCAGGTGAAAAAATTAAAATCCACGTTGCTGACAAGAAATTCATGTGCCGAGCAGATTCATAAGCTATTGCTTAGTGATTAGTCATTAATTAACGATTGATTGCTGGTAGTCCAGATCAAAAAAGCCGTATCAGTTTATTGATACGGCTTTTTTATTATCAACGTAATATAAATGAGTATTAACGCTCAATACCAATATTACTAACTCCAAAATTATTAAACTCTGCACGTAATTCTTTTAAGAATGGAGGCGTTAGTTTTGGGTTCTCTTCAATACGACCTAATAGATATTCTTGAAGCTCTTTTTCTTCGAGCATCATTTCATGGCTAAAGGTGTCTTCGTCGCTAATATCGCCTTCTACAGCACTTATGTAGCTTGCAACAGTTGAGCTTGATAACTTACTAATATTAATCAAGTCTTCATCCATTTTTTGTTCCATAGCAACAATCATTGTATTAATGGACATAGCACAATCGATAGCAGCAACAACGCCAAAGCTTTCATAATCTGCTAGCTCAGGAGTTTCATCTAGTAGTTTGTTTTGTTGTACTTCAAGATTTAACTTTACCGATTGTTTTGCCAATTTTTGCCAAATAAGATCAACAATTGTACTTAACACTTTCACGTTACCAAATTCAGTGCTTTCACTAAATAATTGATAATTAGGCAGCATACGTTCGCTTAAAACATTAGCAAATACTAATTGTTGCTCGAAGCTAAGTTCTTTAATACGGGTAAAAAATCCTAATTTTTTAGTCATTAATAGGGTCACTTTCATTTTTTAATAAGGTAGCGCCAATCGTGGCTACTAATTGTAATTCATCAATTATTTCTAATAGTTCTGGTTCTATATCAACCAGTTTAACTTGTTTTTTCAACGCCGTTTCAACTGAATGTGCTAGTTCTTTTAACTGCGGAACGCCAGTATAACAGCATGCACCATGTAGTTTATGAATAACTCGCAACAATTCTTTATTGTCTTGGTTACTTAACGTTGTTTCTATACTAATAATGGTTGAAGGAATGCTAGAAAGAAGCATTTGTAACATTTCAAGAGCGAGGTCTTTCTTACCCATAGCTTGGTCCAACGAGTATCTCCAAGACACATGAGGATTGTTTAACACTTCCTCGATATCAGTTTCAGATACTATATGTCCTTTGACATGACTAGACTCTAACCAATGTTTTAAAATGTTTTCAATGGCATCTTCTTGTAGTGGTTTAGTTAAGAAGTCATCCATTCCTTGATTTAACCAGATTTGTTTTTCTTCTTCTAAAGCATGGGCCGTTGTAGCAACAATAGGTACTAATTGGTTCATACCATGCTTTCTAATAATTGCAGTGGCTTGCAATCCATCAAGAACAGGCATTTGTATATCCATGAAAATGATATCAAACTTTTGTATTGAACAAGCTTCAACAGCTTCTTCGCCATTAGTTACTTGAACTAATGCACCAACTTTGTCATTTAACATCGTGCTAATGAGTTTTAAGTTTGCTTCATTATCATCAACTAGCAATGCACGTTTTTGAGGATACCTAACTGTTTCTCTAATCTTCTTTGGCATAATACGCGTGCCGTAAGTATCATTTTTTTGAATACTATTAAATAATCGACGACAGCTAATAGGGTTGATATGGCAATAAGTAACACCTAGCGCAATAATTTTTTGATGAATTGTTAAATCATTTGTATCAATATATACAATGATATTATCAATGTGATTACTGGCCTTAATTAAATCCTCTAAAGCAATTAAATTCTCATAAGGGCCAGCGTAATGAATAATTGCACAGTCATAAGCAATATTATTATCGGCTGAATTGCGCCATTCTTGTAAGTCATTAAAATTATCTATATTGCCTTGCCAATAATTTATTTGTTCATTGAGGATGCCAGTATGCTGGATAGATTCACAATATAATTTAATCTTCTTATTTAAATGTGCATTCACATAATAATGCGGGGTAGCGTTACTTTCTTCGACAATAATATTACAAGAAAATTGCGAGCCAATACCCGGTTCACTAGCACAAGTAATTGTGCCACCCATTTCTTCAATAAGACGCTTAGTAATGATTAACCCTAAGCCACTGCCACCATATTTACGACCAATACTTGAATCAGCTTGTGCAAACGCATTAAATAATCGAGGGAGTTGTTCACGTTGTATACCAATGCCAGAATCGATTACATCAAAAATTAATTGATGTTTTTTATCTTTAATCAATTTTGAATAGATATTAAGAGTTACATGGCCTTTGGTTGTAAATTTAATTGAATTACCAATCAAATTTGTAATGATCTGTTGAACACGTTGATTATCACCAATCACATTATCAACAGTCGAAGGGGAGATGTTAACTAAGAAATCTAACTTTTTATCATGCGCAGAACTGGCTAAAATATCAGTTACATCATCAATCGTGTCACGTAAACTAAATGGCATAGTATCAAGGTGAAGTTTACCGGCTTCTAATTTAGAAAAATCTAAAATATCTTTGATGATATTAAATAACCCTTGAGCCGATTTCTCAATTGTTTCTAAATAATCAATTTGATTTGGTAACAACTGTGTTTTTAACAATTGCTGGGTAAGGCCAATAACACCATTAAGTGGTGTACGAAGTTCATGGGACATATTGGCTAAAAATTCAGACTTGATACGGCTACCTTCTTGGGCTTTTTTATTCGCAATATCTAATTCAACATTCTTAATCTCAATTTGTTCCATCGTCTCCATTAATTCACTGGTTGCGGTGTCGATATTGTGTTGCATTTTCTCATGATATTCTTTGAGAGATTCTGCAATAGCATTAATACCACATTTTAAAGTGTCTAATTCACCAATTAAATTACCTTCTAGGCGAGTGTCTAATTTACCATCACGAATTTGAGAAATAGCCTGTACCATTTCACTAATAGGCCTTGTGACGTTATTTATTAAACGAAACGTAAAAAATAGATTTAATTGAATGCCCAATAAGATAATGATGAAGGTAGTAATGGCAACACGATGTTGCTTGAGAAGTGTATTGTGACTATTTAACTGCATCATCACGTAACCAATGACTTCTTCTTGTTTTAAATCAGAGGTTGTTTGTAATATTTCTATTGTGATCGGACTAGTGATGATAACATGCTCACCACTATTTTTTATGGTGAGTTTTTCAGGAATATTTCTAGCATTAGAATCGCTAAAATCACCTATCATTCGTTGATAATTACTCGTTACAAATAACTGATTATGTTTATTGTAAACAGCAATTGAATTAATTAACGGAGAGTGTGAACGATGCATTCTATCAACAAGGCTTTTTAATAACGCACGGTTATTATCTTGAAGGTTTTGTTCAGCCGCTATAACAAGCGGTATAATGATATTTTTGCCTTGTTTTTCTAACGTAGATTCTAATTCGTTAAATAAACTGAACGTATAAAAACCACCAAGTAATAAACTCACTAAAATTGTGGGGGCTAGGGTAACCGTAAAGACCCAAGTTCTTAGGCTATAATTGGCAGTCTGTTTCATGTTTAAGGATGAAGCCTTGTCAATGCTTTGTTATGAAGATATGCAATCTTATTTAGGTAATAATCATAACACCACGATTTAATTAATGTAATAACAATTTTTTTATAAGTATTTTATCCTATGGCAAATTTTTACAGCGAAGCAAAGAAAGTCAAAAAAATCCGTAAACAGCAAAACGTTGTGATTGAATCACTTGACCAATCACTTACTGGAATTACACATATCGACAATAAAGTGGTATTTGTCCCAGGTGCATTACCTAATGAAACTGTTACGATTCAGCTTGTTCAAGAGCAAAAAACATACGCAAAAGCAAAACTAAGTTCAGTAGAGCAAAAAAGTGAATTAAGAATTGCACCCGATTGTGAACATTTTGATGTGTGTGGTGGTTGCCAAGTTCAATATCTGACAAACACTGATCAGCTATCTTTTAAAGAAGACGCACTAAAACATCGTTTTTCGTTTGCTGCTTCGCAAGAACAATGGCAACAAGCTATTGAATCTAAGCCTTGGGGCTATCGTCGCCGAGCTAGAATTGGTGTTAACGTTGAGAAAAATAAAGAACTGCGTGTTGGTTTTAGACAGCAAAGCAGCAACGACATCATCAATATTAAGCAATGCCGCGTATTAGCAACACCGTTTGAGTCTATATTTTCACCACTTTATACGTTAATTGATTCGCTAGACGCCCGTGAAAAGATTGGACATGTTGAAGTTATAGCAACGCCAACTAACAATGTTGCCTTATTCAGAACATTAGTTAAATTAAGTGAAGAAGACAAACAACAAATAGACACGTTTGCAAAAACACATAAATTATCTGCGTTAATTGAAAATAACGATGGTGATGTGCTGCCTGTATTACCTAATGATGGCGTGACACTTTCTTACCCAATGGATAGTTACAACATTGAATTTGAGCCGGGTAACTTCATTCAAGTTAATAGCGATGTTAATAGCAAAATGGTTACTCGTGCTATTGACTGGCTTGATCTTCAATCAACAGACAAAGTATTAGATTTATTTTGTGGAGTAGGTAACTTCAGTCTTGCTATTGCTAAACGTTCGCAATTAGTCGTTGGCGTTGAAGGCGTGAAAACAATGGCAGAACAAGCCACTAAAAATGCTAAATTATCTAACATCACTAATGCAGAATTTTATCATTCAAATTTAGCTGAACCACTTAGTGAACAACAATGGTTTGGTAGCAAGCTACGTAAGAAAGTAGATAAAATATTACTTGATCCTGCTCGTGATGGCGCGCTTGAAATTTGTCGTCAGTTGTCACAACTACAACCGTCTAAAATTGTTTATGTATCTTGTGATCCAGCATCACTTGAACGAGACAGCAAAGTGATTATTGAACAAGGATATCGTCTTGAAAAAATATGTGCGATGGATATGTTCCCACAAACAACGCATGTTGAATCAATGGCTTTATTTGTTAAAGCAGCGAAAAAAGTTAAACGTGTGAAAAAACGTTTATTATAATTTGATACAAAAAATGACCTACGCCAAATAAAATGACTACTTGTTTTACTTGGCGAATCTGCAATAGCTTGATAGCATTAATGCCATATTTATAGATAAGGTATAATAATGGTTGCGGTTAGAGAAGGTCATTTAATTGGGTCATTTGATTTGGAATTATGGGCGACTAAATTCGGCCTAGAAAAACAACAAATCAAACAATTTAAAGCACTCTACTTAACCGTTGAGGCGTTAGCTATTGAGCACGACAATATTCCACTATTAGCGAAAGCTCGCGAAATGGCTGAAATATTACAAGATATGCACATGGATATCGACACGCTTCGCGCTGCTCTTATTTACCCGTGGTATCAACAGTCATTATTAAATGACGACTTCATTACCGAAATATCTTCACAAAAAGTCCTAGCATTACTCAAAAACGTGTCAGAAATGGCCGCAATCAAAACACTTCACGGACAAGGACGTAGTTTGTCTGGTGGTCAAGTCGACAATTTAAGACGTATGTTAATGGCCATGGTTGAAGATGTTCGTGCTGTTGTAATTAAATTAGCTGAACGTGTTGCCTATTTACGTGAAATAAAAAACGAAACCGAAGAAACACGTGTATTAGCGGCTCGTGAAATTTCAGACATTTATGCGCCATTAGCTAATCGTTTAGGCATCGGACAACTTAAATGGGAATTAGAAGATATTTCCTTCAGGTATCTACATCCTAATACTTACAAACGTATTGCGAGTTTGCTTGATCAAAAAAGATTAGAACGTGAAAACTACATTGATAAATTCGTTGGGCAATTCCAAGCTTGGTTAATGACAGAAGGCATTAAAGGCAAAGTCTATGGCCGCCCTAAACATATTTATTCTATTTGGAAAAAAATGGACCAAAAGAGTTTATCGTTTGACAAACTCTTTGACGTTCGTGCAATTAGAGTAGTGGTTAACGAAATAGAGGATTGTTATGGTGCATTAGGCATTCTTCATTCTATTTGGGAACATGTACCTAGTGAGTTCTCTGATTACGTCGCTAATCCTAAACCTAATGGTTATCAGTCTATTCATAGTATCGTTATTGGTCCTGAAGATCGTACTATTGAAGTTCAAATTCGTACAGACCGAATGCATCAAGATGCTGAAATGGGCATTGCTGCACATTGGCGTTA
>CALJMY010000241.1 GCA_937981905.1 uncultured Enterobacterales bacterium | reverse complement strand
CGTCTGTACTACTAAAATCAAGTTGATTATTGGCCTAAGTCATCATAAATAGGATGTTTAATGAGAAGTTTACTTATTGTATTACTTGCTATGAATATAACCGCATGTAAAACGACAACATTGTTAGTAGCTCCACAGAGTATTAATAAAACAGTTGAAATTGTTAAGGCATCACAACCTTTATTAACTGGTAATCAACTAACGATCAAACAGATTATGGCAGATCCTTCTTGGATAGGTACGGCACCATCTCGTGCTAGTTGGCGTGATAATAATTCTATTTTTTACTACTTAAAACAAGAAGGTTCTCTTTTATTTGATCTCTATTCACAATCATTAACAGGGCAAGAGACTCAGTTAGGCTTAAAAGATGTCCACTTAGCTATGCAATCATCTGGAGTATTGAATGAGGAAAAATCTGTTAAAGCATTTTTGTATCAAGGCAATATATTTCTTAAAAATATGATCTCAAATGAGATTACGCAAATAACACGAGATGATCATCAGCGTTCGCAATTACAATTTTTAATCGATGGACGTCTTTCATATCAATTTCAACAAGCATTCTATGCTATTAATTTAGATTCAAATATTAATGAATTATTGGCTCAAATCAGATTTGAAAAAGAGCCTGTAAGACCCACGACTCCAACTACCTATATTGGTGAGCAACAACATCGATTAATTAGCTATGTCGCATTGCAGCAACACAATAAAGCAACGCGATTTCAACATAATAAAAACTTACAAAGTCAAAATAACACATTATCGGTTGAATCTTTTTATTTAAATCCTAAGCAACGATTGGTTGAGTTTAGTTTAAGCCCAAGTGGTGACAAGTTAATTGTTGCTACTGAAGATAAAAATACATCGTGGCGAAGTGAGCACGACATAATGCCAAATTATCTGGGTAGCACAGGACATGTTGAAGCTGTTGATGTTAGAGCTCGAGTAGCAGAATCAAAACCTAATGCTCATCAATTAGTCTTCATCGATTTAAAAACACGTAAACAGCATAATATCGATTTTAGACAATTACCTGGTTTTGATGATGATGTATTAGCCAACGTAAAAGCTGAAAACTACGCTAAGAAAGGCAAAAAATATAAAACTATAAAATCTCCACGAAATATTACGTTATTACCAGATTGGACATGGGACCAAAGCGCTATAGCTTGGAATGATGATGGTAGCAAACTGGCATTAATGCTTGAGGCAAGTGATAACAAAGATCGCTGGCTTACTACTTATAATTTTGAAGATAATAAACTAAATACCGTACATCGTTTACATGATGACGCATGGATAAACTATACGTTTAATGAATTTGGGTGGTTGAACAATAATAACAGCTTATATTTTTTATCTGAAGAAAGTGGGTATTCACAACTTTACACGACAGATTTAGCCGGAAATGTAGCAACAATTACACAAGGGAAATTCGAAGTAAGTGATTTAACGTTAAGTGATGACGGTAGAACTATCTTTTATAAAGCGAATAAACTCCATCCGGGAAAATATGAAATCTACCGTGTAGACTTACCTACTAATAAATCGCAGCAACTTACTTATCTTGGCGGGATGACTGACTATTCATTAAGTCCTAACGAGGATAAATTATTATTAACACATTCATCATTATTACGTCATAACGAATTGTTTGTGGCTAATAGTAATGGCGAAGGAAAGCCCAAGCAACTTACTCATACCATGAGTGAAGAATTTACAGCTTATGATTGGCAAGCGCCTAAGATCCTTTCAATACCATCAAGTCATGTTACAGAATCTATTAATGCAAAAGTTTATCTACCACCAGGTTTCGATAGCGATAAAGCTAAACAATATCCAGCTGTCATTTTTAATCACGGTGCTGGCTATTTACAAAACTCTCATTATGGATTTTCAGGTTACTTTCGTGAATTTATGTTTCATAACTTATTAGCGCAACAAGGTTATGTCGTTATGGATATGGATTACCGTGCGTCTAAAGGTTATGGCCGTGACTGGCGAACAGCTATATATCGTCAAATGGGTGCCCCGGAAATTCAAGATCTTGAAGATGGCATAGACTATATGTACAAGTATTTGAACGTTGATAAAAATCGTATTGGTACATACGGCGGTTCTTATGGTGGCTTCATAACTTTTATGGCATTATTCACGCAACCTGATTTGTTTCAAGCTGGGGCTGCATTAAGACCAGTATCCGATTGGGCACATTATAACGATGCTTATACATCTAATATTTTAAATACGCCTAACGATGATGACATTGCTTATCGTAAAAGTTCGCCAATTGAACATGCACATAAATTGACTAAACCATTATTAATTATGTCTGGTGTCTTAGATGATAATGTATTTTTTCAGGATAGTGTTAGATTAATACAGCGGCTTATTGAACATGAAAAAGATATGTTTGAAACCGCTATTTATCCGGTTGAACCTCATGGTTTTAAACAACCATCAAGTTGGTTAGATGAATATCGTCGAATTTATAAATTGTTTGAAACACATTTAAAAAATTAAATACAGAAGTCCACTTTACAATAAAAATAACAAATTAAGGTATTCAGTGAGTCGTTTAAAGAATTGGTTGTCTAAAGAAGACAAAACACTTAAAAAGTCTGATGTTAAATCACGCCAGCCAGTAACAAGTAATGATGCAAAAAGTGGATTAAAGTCTGCTGGAGTTATTGAATCTGAAACTAATTTTTATCGATATATGGCTAGTAAAGCATTGTTGTTACAGCAAGTAGAAGAAGTCGATTCTGAAATTTCTGAGAATAGAATATTATTAGATGTTGAACTCGCCCCTGCTTTAGCCCGCAAAGCATTAAAGCAAGAAGAGAAAGATTTATTTAACGCCCTCAAAGCACAATTATTTATTGATGTGGAAACAAGAGTAGAGCACCTTTTAGCTTCTATTGATGATAGTTCTTACCAACGGTTTTCTATTGCGCCGTGCTTGATGGAAGCAATGAATATCATTAATACAAAAGCTGCGTCTATTTCTCGTATAAAACCTTTGGTCTTGAAACAAGCAACACTTGTACAAAACATGATTAACGTAATCAATAAGTTTGAACAAGTTAAAAGAGCTGATAATAAACTACTTGAAACTAAAGATGCTGAGTTATGTTTAGGATATTTAGGGATTGAAAAGTTACGAGCTTTTTTACCTTATTTAATTGTTCAAGAGTCGTTGAAAGATACAGGGAGAAAGTTTCAACAAACTTCGAGAAAGTTTTGGGAGCATATACAAATAACAGCTCAAGCTGCGAAAGCGTTAGCATCACTTGATGATAAATTAGATGAAGATGAAGTTTATATGGCCGCATTATTTCATGAAATGGGCTCTGTCTTTTTATTGCACGTTGTTGATGAATGTTTCCATGATGCACGCCGCGAGGTGAGTAACCAAGCAATGGAAAGCGGTGCTTCAGAAGTTAGTCATAAACTAGCGAAAATAAATTCGGCCGTACCAGTGTTAGAAAAAATACTGCCTGCTAAAGCTCGCGCATTAAGTGCTCAGTTAGCATTACGGTATAATATGAACTACTTTCGATTAGGTCCAATACTCGATGAATTAGCGCAATCAATGAGTATTGATGAAATGAGTAATACTGCACGTGTTATTGCACAAGCTCGTAGCTACGCAGTGTTTAAAAAAATGTATAAAGAAAGTTTAATGGATAAAGTTCAAGCTACTCAATTATTGAATTATTATCAACTTGATACTAAAAAAATTAAATTACTGAATCAGCAAAAGTATTTAAAAATACCTAAGATTGAAGTCTAAAGCGATTATTGTGTACATAATGATTTATCTAATTCCATCAATGTGCACAATTCAACGGTTTGACTCAATTGAAGATAAGCCTCTTTTAATTTCTTAACGGTGCTTAACGGTGTCGATAAACTTACTGCAATCGATGGCTTTCCTACAAACGCATTTCCTACATTGGATAATTTAGATAATTTTATTCCTTGTTCTTTAGCTGCTTCTTCTACTTGCCCTGGTGAAGCAATGACAATATCAATTCTATTACGGTCAAGCATTCCTATTGTTTGGCGTATGTGACTCACTCTACTAATATTGAGAAACCCATTACTCGTAACATACTCATCATTTGCTGTATTGTATTCAGTGCCTATGCGTAATTTTTTTAATTCTGATAACGTTAAATTTTGAAACTCAGAGGACGCTAATGCGTAATAGTTGATGCTGAGTTTAGTAGGAAACTCGGCAATCCATTGGAATTTTTCATGACGAGCATGAGTATGATTAATTGTGTAAATTAATACATTAGGTTGCGTTTGCGCTATTTGATAACTTCTTGCCCAGGGTAAAATCGCTGTTGAATAATCTATATTTGCTAGTTTGAGTAAAGCTTGAACAAGGTAAGTATGATGGCCTTTGAGCGTACCATTTTCTAAATAATTTAGTGGTGGCAGATCTTCCGTGACAACAAATAATGAAGGACGTGAGTGTGCCATAGCATTGATGATTATTAACACAAAAAATAAGATTAATTTCATTATATATCCTTATATAGATTACCAGTATAAAGGAATAATTATAAAAATTGAGTGTTTGGTACGTAAAAAGATAATAAATTTTCAATAATTATAGTTTTATCATAAATTAAATTATGAGTCTTTAGTACACAAAATGACTAAATAGTCGTAATTCCTTAACCTTCTTAAGTAAATATTCACTTGTGTTAAAAATCACTGATAACAGTGCTTTAAATCGATCTTGTGAGGGAGACATTAACGATTAAATCTGGGATACTCGTGGCATCAATTGATGAGATTCATCGGTTTAAAAGTTAATTAATATCGCTCCTATATAATAGGAAAAGAAAGAGGATTTATTTTATGTCAGAGAAAATGCAAGTAACTCGTGAATTATTTGATGAAGTTATGGTACCTAACTACGCACCTTCAAACATTATTCCAGTTCGTGGAGAAGGCTCTCGAGTGTGGGATCAAAATGATAATGAGTTAATTGATTTTGCTGGTGGCATTGCGGTTAATTGTCTAGGACATTGTCACCCAGCATTAGTTGGTGCTATCACTGAGCAAGCTAATAAAATTTGGCATGTAAGTAATATAATGACGAATGAACCAGCGCTTCGTTTAGCTAAAAAATTAACAGATGCTACTTTTGCCGATCGTGTTTATTTCGCAAATTCTGGCGCAGAGTCAAATGAAGCAGCATTGAAGCTTGCACGTCGTTGGGCATTAGATAACCATGGTAGTCATAAAGAACAGATTATTGCGTTTAAACAAGGTTTCCATGGACGTACTTTCTTTACGGTAACTGTTGGTGGACAAGAAGCTTATTCAGATGGGTTTGGACCTAAGCCTGGTGCAATCGATCATATTGAGTACAACGATTTAGCAGCATTAAAAGCATTAATGTCTGATAAAACTTGTGCTGTTATGATGGAACCTTTACAAGGTGAAGGTGGATTAAATAGTCCGACTAATGAGTTTGTAAAGGGTGTTCGAGAGTTGTGTAATGAACATAATGCATTACTAATCTTTGATGAAATTCAAACGGGTTTTGGTCGTTTAGGTTCGTTATATGAATACATCGATTTAGAAGTCATTCCTGATATTTTAACTAGTGCTAAGTCGCTTGGTGGTGGTTTCCCAATTGGTGCCATGCTAACAACTAAAGATATTGCTAGCAGCTTAAAAGCAGGCACTCATGGTTCTACTTACGGTGGCAATCCACTAGCGTGTGCCGTTGGCGAAGCTGTGATGGATATTGTTAATACACCAGAAGTATTAAACGGTGTTAAAGAAAAAGAGATACAAATTCGTACTGGTTTAGAAGCTATTAATGCTAAATATAATGTATTTAGTGATATTCGTGGTAAAGGCTTGTTGTTAGGACCGGTATTAAATGAACAATATCACAATAGAGCAGGTGAATTTATGAAAGCTAGTGCTGACCATGGATTAATGGTGTTAGTGGCAGGCGCAAATGTAATTCGTTTTGCCCCTTCTCTTGTTATTCCTAATGAAGATATTGTTGAAGGTTTAGCTAAATTTGAACAAGCTGTTGCTAGTGTTGTTAACGGATAATTAACGCTACCTAATATAAGGCGAACAACTAGTTTCTGGTTTGTTCGCCTTTTTATTCTTTTGATTTCCCTTAGAGGAACAATTATGTTTGTTATTCGACCGATCACTGAAAATGATTATCCAGCATTAATGAAAATAGCACATGAATCAGGTGTTGGTTTTACTTCATTACCTGTTAATGAATCTTTATTACGTTCTCGTATTTCTCATTCAGAAAAATCTTTTGCGACTAAAACTATATCGCCTGGTAATGAAGGGTATTTATTAGTGATGGAAAATACGACAACGGGTGAAGTTGTCGGAACAAGTGGTATTGAATCTGCTGTTGGTCTTGAAAATGCTTTTTATCATTATCATTTAGGAAAAGTTGTTCATTCATCACAAGAGTTAAAGTTACATAATACGATAGAAACATTAACATTATGTAATGACTACACTGGTGCTGCTGAGTTATGTACTTTGTTTTTAAGTAAAAAGGCTCGTGGCGGTAATAACGGTAGAATATTATCACGTTGTAGATTTTTAATGTTGGCAGAGTTCCATGAACGCTTTGGCGACATAATTATCGCTGAAATGAGAGGGGTATCAGATGAAAAAGGTGAATCTCCATTTTGGAAATGGTTAGAAGAAAACTTTTTTAATATGGACTTTCCAACCGCAGATTATTTATCAGGCATTGGTAATAAAGTCTTTATTGCTGAATTAATGCCTCGGTTTCCTATTTATGTCAATTTACTTAGTTCTGAAGCTCAACGTGTTATTGGTCATGTGCACGAACAAACAAAGCCAGCATTAAAATTACTTGAACGTGAAGGTTTTAGATACCGTGGTTATGTTGATATTTTCGATGGCGGCCCAACTGTTGAGTGTGAAGTGAACCAGATTAAGGCAATCAAAGAGAGCTTACGCGTAAAAGTAAATATTGGTGATGCTAGCCAAGGACAACCATACATTGTGTGTAATACAAGTTTTAAAGAATTTAGAACAACAGAAGCTAATATTGTAATTAATAGTACCCAAGATATGGCTATTATTGAAAAAGAGTATGCTCAAGTGTTAAATGTTAAAGATGGCGATATGATTCGAGTTCTTGCGTTGTAATAATTAAAAATACTATCTTTATGACAAGATCGGCCGATAAACTGTTAGAAAGTGTATTGAAGACAGTTAATTTGAAAAATATAAATTTCAGATTTAATAATAGAGCAGTTTTAAATTATCTTAGAAGAGAACGTATGTTTAAAATAATTTATCCCTTAATATTTATTCTTTTTTTATCTGTAAATGACTCTTATGCTAAAGCAGATATTGAAATCGTGACTGAATTCATGCCACCGTTGCAACTCGCTAAGCACGGTCAGCGGATGACAGGCGTTACTGCAGACTTAGTTAATGCCGTCGTTCAAGATACCAAACTAACATCAATTGATAACGTTTATCCTTGGGCACGTAGTTATACACTGGCGATTATGAAACCGAATGTTTTGATTTTTCCTATTATTCGTACTAAAGAACGTGAGAAAAATTTCCATTGGGTAGGAGAAGTTTGGGAGTTTTCAGCAGCTATTTATAGTAATAAGAATAATATTAATATTTCTACGCTAGAAGAAGCTAAAAATTATAATATTTCAGTATATAGAGATGATTTCTTTCATAATTACTTATTGGATCAAGGCTTCTCGCCAGAGAAGCTATTTCCTGTTACAGATATAGAACAAAGTATTCAATTATTTATTAATGGCCGAGTTGATTTGATTATTATAGATAGTTCTATTTTTGAATTTTATGTAAATCGATCAAATAAGAGCATATTAGATTATCAGAAGTTAGTAGTATTAGACGATATTAAAGAAAATCATGCTTTTATCGCATTGAGTAAATCGACACCTTTAAAGACAGTAAATTTATTCATTGAGAGCTTTAAACGCATTTCTGAAAAAAGAAATGATATAAAGTTAAAATAATATGCAAACCAAGCGTCTATTGAAAGTATAGTTGTTAACTTTCTCTTCTCTATTATTTATTACAATTGACCTGATTATATATACAAATATCTCCTTATTAATCTATCGCCTTTAGTTGAAGATAACCGTTTGGTATAGTGCAATTATCATTGTGTTATATAACGATAATTAAGGGTTTAAAAATGAGTTCGTGTGATATTGCCAGTCCTAAAAATTCTATGATGCCATTCGAAGAAGCGATGTCATTAATGTTTAATAATATTAATACGTTGCCAAGTGTTGAATCCATTTCGTTGACGATGAGTTTAGGACGTATTTTAGCCGCAGATATAACGTCACCAGTAAATATGCCACCGTTTGATAACTCAGCAATGGATGGCTATGCATTACGTTCAGATGATTTAAAAAATTCAATGTCTTTAACCTTAGTCGGCACAGCATTCGCTGGAACTCCTTATGAGTTGGCCGTGGAGTCTGGAAACTGCATTCGAATAATGACTGGCGCTCAATTACCTCAAGGTTGTGATAGCGTTATTATGCAAGAGCTGGTGGATGTTGATGGTTCTAAAATAACAATGAATAGTGCAGTGTCCAAAGGAAATAATATTCGTCACTGTGGTAGTGAGTTTTCTTTAGGAGATACTGTGCTAAAACAAGGTGAAGTGATTAGTGCAAGACACATTGCGTTAATTGCATCGTTGGGTTTAAAAACTATTGAAGTCTTTAAGTCGCTTACTGTTGGTATCTTTTCGACTGGTGATGAGCTGGTGGAATTGGGCTTGCCATTAAAAGCAGGGCAAATATATGACAGCAACCGATTTGCAATTATTGCTCAATTACAAAAAATGAATATGAACATTATTGATTATGGTGTGATTAAAGATGATCCTCAATTAATAAAAAATGCGTTTGAGCAAGCTAACTTAGAAGCTGATGTCGTTATTACTAGTGGTGGTGTTTCTGTTGGTGAAGCTGATTTTACAAAAGATATATTGCAGGAGATTGGTAATATCGATTTTTGGAAAATTGCGATGAAGCCAGGTAAACCAATGGCATTTGGTCGTTTATCGGATAGTTTGTTTTTTGGCTTACCGGGTAATCCCGTATCGGCTATGGTGACGTTTTATCAATTAGCCAAACCTGCGATACAAAAACTCAGCGGACAAACACTAAAAGAATCGTTACGTTTGTCTGCCACATTAACAAATAATATTAAAAAGAGAGCAGGGCGCTTAGAGTTTCAAAGAGGGATAGCATCGACAAATTTGAAGGGTGAATTGTCTGTCTCAACAGCAAGCTCGCAAAGTTCTGGCATGGTTGGGAGTATGTGTAATGCAAATTGTTTTATCATTTTACCTCAAGCGCAAGAAAACCTGTCTGTAGGTGATAATGTCATTGTTGAGCTTTTTGATAGTAATTTGCAAGGGTAATACACACATTGAAATCACATATTGCCCAGCTAAGTACCTCTGAAGAAAATCGTTATGCTAGACAAATATCACTTCCAAGTATTGATTTTGAAGGACAAGAAAAACTCAAAGCAAGTCGAGTCGCTGTAATTGGCGTTGGTGGCTTAGGATGTGCTGCAGCGCAATATTTAGCCGCTAGTGGTATTGGTAACTTAACGTTAATCGATTTCGATAATGTCGAGTTATCAAATCTTCAGCGACAGGTATTACATCAAACTACCGATATCGGTATTAATAAAGCGCAATCAGCAGCGCAACTATTACGTCTTAATAATCCTGAAATAACGATTAATGTCATTTCTTATAAACTTGATAACATCGGTTTAGAAAAACTATGTAAAGAACACGACGTTATTGTTGATTGCTGCGATAATTTAGCAACAAGAGATCAAGTAAATCGTGTTTGTTTTGATTCTAAAACGTCCCTTGTTTCAGGAGCAGCAATAAGATTAGAAGGTTTAGTTACTTCATTTAACTATCAAAGTGGAACACCTTGTTATCAATGTTTTAGCCAATTATTTGGTGAGCAAGAATTAACATGTGTTGAAGCTGGCGTATTAGCGCCAACCGTGGGAATTATTGGTGCCATTGAAGCTTGCGAGGCTATTAAATTATTAATAGGAATTGGCCATCCATTGGTTGGACGAATTTTGATGGGTGATTTTAGTCAAATGAGTTTTAGAGAAATGAAGTTACCCATTTCAACATCTTGTAGCATTTGTAACTTATAGCATTTATATAGTGTGAATAAAGATGGCTAAGATCATCTTTATTCATTTAATCTATCATTATTTACAGCTAATCGGTTTTAATATCAGATTGCGTTAGCGCTTGAATTGCCAATCTTTTCTTCTCAACAATACTACGTATCACTGGTGTTAAAATAAGCTCCATTGCTAGTTTCATTTTACCACCTGGAACAACTAGTGTATTAATTCTAGACATGAAAGAGCCCTCGATCATTTTAAGGTAATAAGGGAAATCTGTTGTGTCTACGCCGCGAAATCTAATGACTACAAAGCTTTCATCAAGGCTTGGAATATCTTTAGCGCTAAATGGATTTGATGTATCGACTGTTGGCACTCGCTGAAAATTAATATGAGTACGAGAAAACTGAGGTGTTATGTGGTTGATATAATCATCCATACTTCGAACAATCGAATTCATGACATCTTCACGAGTATGTCCACGATCGTGGGTGTCTCGTATTATTTTTTGAATCCATTCAAGATTAACAATAGGAACCATGCCTATTAATAAATCTACATGTTGTGCAACATTATGTTCATCAGTAACTACGCCGCCATGCAAACCTTCATAGAATAAAAGATCGCTATCATCTGGCAATTCTTGGAAGGGAGCAAATGTACCAGGCATTTGATTAAAAGGAACGGCTTCATCAAATGTATGAAGATATCGTCTCACTTCTCCTCGGCCAGTTTCAGCATAATCTTTAAAGAAAGTTTCTAACAAATTAAAATCATTTGCTTCGGGACCAAAATACGATAGGTTTTTATTTTCTTCGTTACTTTCTCTGATTTTTAAATCCATTTCTGGACGGGTATAACGATGAAAACTATCACCTTCAGTATAAGCAACATTAACTTTAAGCTTTCTAAATATGTGCTTGAACGCTGTAGTAGATGTTGACGTCCCAGCGCCTGAAGAACCAGTAATTGCAATAATAGGATGTAGTTCAGACATAATAATGACCTAATGTTAAAGTGATCTGGACAGTAAACCAATAATTCATCGTCAGGTCAAATGATTGCTAATTGCGCTCGAGATGTGTTTATACCTGTAATCCATGAGGGTACAGCTTTTAGAACAGTCTAAAAAAGTAATTATAGTATCGCGTTTAATTTTAATAGTACGCTATCGCTAAGTAAATTAGGTGTTAGTCTTCTTGAAATTGGTTTTTAGGTAATAAATTTACAGACTCGTGAATTTCAGAATAGACTAAGACAATATCACCTTGTCTTAATTGTCGTTTGAGTTGGTCTACTTGCGTTTCAATTGAAATATCATGCTCACCATAATTAGTGCCTTCACGATAAATATGTTCTTTAAGTAAGTTATCTAATGTTTCAATAGTTAATGATTGAAAAGGAATTATCATGTTGTCTCTAATGTCTTGAAAAAATTAATCACTCGTTGTTCTATATAAAATTGAGGGCGCCATGGCAGATATCCACCAATAAAACCAACATGCCCACCTTTTTCACAAAGTTCATATTCTATTTGAGACGATAATTGTGAAGGCGTAGGAATAACGTCATGAGTCATGAAAGGATCATCTTTCGCATGAAGTATTAGACTTGGAACAGTAATATCTTTTAAATATTGCATGGCACTAGATTGCTGGTAATAATCATCAGCGTTTTTAAAACCGTGTAAAGGCGCTGTTACTTGCTCATCAAATTCTTTAAATGTGTTGATATTAGTAACACCATTATCAAGGCGTAATTGCTTTTCTAAATCAGACATACTATCAACTTTACGTTGTAAGTTTCGTTTCATGCGAGACAATAAGTGATGTTGATATACACGAGAGAAGCCAGACTTCAATCTTGCTTCACAAGCTGACAAATCTAATGGTGGAGAAATTGAAACGGCACCATGTAATAACGAATTTTCTTTATATTTTCCTAAATATTTAAGCAACATATTGCCACCTAAACTATAACCTGCTGCAAATAGTTTTGCATTGGGGAATCTTTGGGTGAGGTGCTCTAAGAAAAATCGTGGGTCATCTGTCTCACCTGAATGATAAGCACGATTAAGACGATTAGGTTCACCAGAACAACCACGGAAATGCATAATAACACCGGGCCAGTCATGTTCTTTTAATGATTGTAATAAGCGATAGGCATAATGACTTTTAATTGAACCTTCAAGGCCATGAAATAGCACTAACAATGGACCATCGTAATGTGGGCCAAGTTGTTTTGTCCATACAAGATCTACAAAATCACCGTCATTAAGCTCTAATCGTTCAGTATGCCCAATCGCTTTTTTACGATTCGTTAATACATCAGCAAAAATAGTTTGGACATGTGGATTACGTGCCCACCAAGCAGGCTTAAATTGACTTTTTTTATGCATTATTTCGTAGATTTAAAGGTTCAAAAATGATTGAGGTTAAATATAGCAAAAAATAGACTGAGTGAATATCTTCATTGTTAATAAGTTATTGTGTTTATTTGAGCATTTATCTTAAGTTATTTATTAATGGCGTTGAGAAACCTGCATTATT
>CALJMY010000240.1 GCA_937981905.1 uncultured Enterobacterales bacterium | reverse complement strand
TATTCAACTCTATGATACTTGTCCGAAATTTAAAACCGAACAATTGTATAAAAAGCATATTCACAATGAAGCCGTTGACCAAGCTAAAACATTACAACGTAGTATTGATTCTATGGTTGGTAAAGTAGGTAATTCTATTGGGCTATCTAAAAAAGGCGCAAGAGATTTTGAAGATGCAATGACACTGTGTCATGACGAATTAAAAGAAATTGATAGTATTAAACCGCAGAGCATTTGAGCAAGAACTCGATGGGTTATTCAAGTTATCTAATACTAATTCATATTTAATCATTGCTGATATCGATAATTTTAAAATATTTAATGATAAGCACGGGCACGTACTTGGGGATCAAGTGCTAAAAATAGTTGCTAATCGTTTAGCAACAGCCTGTGAACATGATAATGGATTAGCCTTTAGGTTTGGCGGTGAAGAGTTTGCTATTTTACTACCTAAAGCTAACATTACATTGGCCCATCAAATCGCTGAGAAAATGCGAGTATCTATTGAACGCCTAGTGATTAAAGATAAATCGACAGGTAATACTATCGCTAATATTACCTGTTCTTTTGGTGTTTCGCCTTTAGGTAAAGATGCAACGTCCTCAATAAAAGTCGCTGATACACGCCTTTACGCAGCAAAGAATTTAGGCCGTAATAAAGTCGTATCAAATTAACGTGTTAGTTTATTAAATCGATGAGTCATCAATGCGGCTGAAATAGTTAAGCCGCATATAATTGCAATCCAATAACCTTCTACTCCCCAACCAGCATATTCAGCAATAATATAGCCAACGGGGAATCCAATTACCCAGTAAGCAATAATACAAATGATCATTGGGACGTTGGTGTCCTTCATACCTCGTAGGGCGCCACTTGCGTTTACTTGAATACCATCAGACAATTGAAAAATAGCCGCTAAAAATATCAACTGACTAGCCACACCTAATACAAATTCATCTGAGGAAAAAACTCCTATTAATGATTGGTTAAATACAATCATAGTTGTCGCAGTAAATATAGAAAGAACCATGCCAAAAGCTATCCCCATAAATCCTGTTTGCCTTGCTTGAGAAAGATTTTTTTTACCAATGTGATAACCAACACGAGCAGTAACGGCAACAGACAATCCTAAAGTTAAAGTATAAGCCAATGACGAGATATTAAGAGCCACTTGGTGTCCTGCTATTTCAGGTACTGTATAACGCCCGATCATTAATCCAACGGCACCAAATAACGCTACTTCTAATCCCAGTCCTATACCCATTGGTAAACCAACGGTTAATATTTCTTTGTAATCTTCAATACGTGGCTTTAGCCATTGTGAAAATAAGTTGTACTCCTTATAACGATTAGCCGTTAACGTATAAGCTAATAAGGACACTGCCATTATTGTCCACACAACTAATGTTGCCCATGCAACGCCAATAGCGCCCATAGCAGGTAAACCAAGGCCACCATTAATAAACCAATAATTGCACACAACATTAAAAGGTAAAGCGATTAATGAACAATACATGATGGCTTTATTAGCAAACATTCCTTCATTACAAAAACGTAAAGAGAAAAAGAAATAAAGCGGAAATACTCCCCAAGCTAATATATTTAAATAACCACTAGCTAGAGGGATAATAGACGGAGTAATACCTAATCCCCATAATAAAGGCTCTAAAGAATGCAATAAAATTGCACTTGGTAACGCTAAAAATAAAGACATTACGACACCAGTTTGAAAGGTACGTGTAATGCCTAGTTTATTTTCATCACCATTGTATTGAGCTGCAATAGGGCTCAATGCTAAGAATATTCCAATAACAAATACAATAATCGGATTAAAAATACTAACACCAATTGCAACAGCTGCTAAAGCATCTGCACTGTATTGTCCTGCCATAATAGTATCAATAACACCAAATGACATTTGTGCTAATTGCGCAAGAATTGCAGGAACTGCTAATTTTAACAACTCTTTGCTTTCTAATTTATAAGATGGTGTTAAATGTTGTGAAATATATTTTTTCAACGTGGTACTCGATTAAGACTTATATTATTTATATTTTTAAGAACTTACATTATGGCGAAAGCATAATGAGCTGTCATTGTTTGTCATTAGATATTTTATTGTAATATGCAGATCCAAATAAATAGAAGTAACGTATATCTGTAACATAGAGACTGTAAACTGATCTAAAAAATTGTTCAGTGATGATTCTAGCAATATAAAAATATTAGTATAATTTTTTCCAATTTCATTGGAACTAATTCACTTTGGTTTGGTCGAAAAAAATACAATTGTTAATGGAAAAAGATGAGATGAAAAGATTTACAAAAAACTCTGTTAAGCAAATCGTTAAATATATAAAAATATTCTTCGAAGGTAGTTTGTCTGTGGATAAATTAGGTGTCTTTTATTTTCAGCAGGGGCAACTTACCGCACCTAAAGATGCTACCGAACAGCAACACTCATTTGTTAGCCGAGTAAATCAAATCATCAAATCTAAAAAACCAGTAGCTCAATGGGACTAATATAGTTATTAATATTAATGAAAAACGCCAATCAAATGATTGGCGTTTTTTATGTTCATTCAAATAACGTTTAACGACAATTAATGAAGTGAACCCGATTGACGATCAATACTGACATGTTGCTGAGTAAATTGTTGGCTATAACAATTAAGCTCAATTTGAAGATCAGCTGTTTTTGCTGATTTAAATAAAAACGTTAATGCACTCGTTCGCTTAGCCGCTAGTTGTAATCGCTTTAAATCTCTCTTATCAACTTCTCCCGGCCAACCTAAAACAGCGCAGCTATTACCAGACATTAATGCTTGTTCCATAGCCCATAACGTATCAACTTGATCATTAGGGTGGACGAGTAAAACATTTTTACTATCAATGCCATGTTTTTCAAGTAAGTTTCTTAACCCTTGTTTAGGAGCACCAATTAGCACAATCCAACGGCCTTGCTGACTAAGTGTTGTTAATGTTGGAATTAATATCTCTAGTTGTTCATCAATACTATTAGCACTAATTACTTCGTTAATTGTTTGAGACTGCCAACCACCTTGAGCTAATGCTTCATCGATAGATTGAATTCCAGAACTCATTGAAAAAGTAGTATTATGGATATTGCTGTTCAAATAGAGAGATTTCATTATTGCCATGCTCCATTTCTGATAACGCCAACGGCCAATCCTTCAATTGATACTGATTGGCATTCTAAATCAACAACAATTGTTGAAAATTCAGGGTTTTCAGGGTGTAGTAAAATTTTATTATCTTGTTGTTCAAAACGTTTAACCGTTACATCATCTTCAACGCGAGCTACAACAACTTGTCCTTCACGTGCTTGATTTGTCTTATGAACAGCTAATAAATCACCATCCATAATGCCTATGTCTTTCATGCTCATGCCGCTTACACGTAATAAATAATCAGCACTAGGATTAAACATATTAGGGTCAACTTGATAATGAGCTTCTACATGTTCTTGAGCTAGGATAGGTTCACCTGCTGCTACTTGCCCAATTAAAGGCAAACCAGTCTCAGATTCATCATTTGCGGCATCCTTCATTAATCTGATACCACGAGAGGTACCTGGAATAATTTCAATAGCCCCTTTTTTTGCCAAAGCTTTCAAATGCTCTTCGGCAGCATTAGCGGATTTAAAACCTAATTGTTTTGCTATTTCAGCACGAGTAGGAGGCATGCCAGTAACGGAAATATTATCTTTAATTAACTGTAAAATTTCTGCTTGTCTATTGGTAAGTTTTTTCATAATGGTGCCTTTTACTGAAAATAGTTAAGTTAACTGGGTTTTCATACAGTGTCCTGTCAGTATATACAGTAAAAAATATTGTGCAAGGATTAATCATATCAAAGACTTCCTTTGATAAATAAATGACTAATAGCCGATTTTTAAATTAGTTATTTCAGGTAATTCATTATTTTCTCTATAGCGTTCTATATTACTAACAACTATGCCAGCTGCTGTATGTAGGTTTGTTGGCGCCGAAATATGAGGCAATATCGTGATGTTTTCATGCTGCCATAAAGGGGAATCAGCAGGTAAAGGTTCTAGATCAAACACATCTAACACCGCATGTGATAAATGATTACTGTTTAATAAATCGATTAAAGATACTGTATCGATTATTGCTCCACGAGAGAAGTTTATAACTTGAGCACCTTTAGGTAATTTTTTAAGCGACTTTTTATTAAGGATATGATGAGTTTGTGGGGTGAGGGGTAATAATGAAATCAAAATGTCAGTGTTTTCTAACATATTAGATAAACCTTCTTCGCCAACATAATTTTTTACATGGTTTATATTTTTGGGGCTTCGTGTCCAACAGCTTAATTGATAATCGAATTTTCTCAAATAAGTTAGTGCGCTTAATCCTAATTTACCGGCTCCTAAAATACTGACTCGTAATTCAGATGATGAAATTGTTGGTAATTGATTCCAATCATTATTTGCTTGTTGTTTAGCGTAGGTTGCCATTTCTCGTTGTAAGAACAATGTCCATGCCACGACAGATTCAGCCATCGTTTTTGCTAATAGCGGATCAATTAGGCGAACAAGTTTAATGTGCTTGGGTAAATTAGAGGCGACTAATCCTTCAACACCAGCCCATAAACTTTGAATCCATACCAAGTTAGGGTATCGCTTAAGAGTCGCTACATTAGGATTTGCGACTATCGCAATATCAATTTCAAGCGCTTCACTATCACTTAGCTCATCAGGAAATTTGACGCTATCTATTTTAAGTGTTGAATTCAGTTTAGATAGCCATTGCATTTGCTCATTGAGCGGTAATTCACTGATAAAAACTATATTAGACATATTTCCCTATTGAGCCGTAAGTTGGCTGAATTGATTAAACTTGAGGTATTTCCTTAATCTTATCAATGTTGGATAAAACAATGAATAAAAACAGAATGGGATAGTCAATAATATAGAGAGTAGTAGTGTTGTATTAAGGGGGAAGAGTCTTATGTAATGATAACTTTGAGTAAAACTCTAAGCAGCCATTAAATAAGACTCTCGTCTTAGATTCTTTGCCTTACGTTGGTATGAACCTTTTCCTTTTTTAGCTTTAACGACCTGCATTTTATATTGCTTTGAGGTTACTAACGCGGCTAAGAAGTTATCGTTAATAGTTCCTCGGCCTATATCTGTTTCTTTAGCATCAATATTGATTGATGACTTCTTTTGTTTTGTCATGATTTTTCCTTTAGTTTATCGCAATAATCTTTAGCCTTGAAACTAACAAGGCTAAAGATGAATAATTTAGTTACTGATTTTCTGCATACATTTCATGATCCATTGTTTCATCTGCATTTCATTAAGGCCACCAGAAATACGATCAATTTCTACGCCTTTATAGAAAAATACCAGAGTGGGTAAACTACGAATGTTAGCGTCAGCTGCAATTTGCTGCACATGCTCTGTGCTTACTTTGGCAAATAATACCGTTGGCGATAACTCAGCCACTCTATTATAAACAGGTGCCATGTTTTGACATGGTCCACACCAGCTTGCCCAAAAATCAACAATGACTGG
>CALJMY010000239.1 GCA_937981905.1 uncultured Enterobacterales bacterium | reverse complement strand
TATTCAACAGAGTCAGCGATTAGCTCACGAGATGGTAAGCTGTAAAGCATGCCGCTGTGACCCATTGCAATACCGTCATCAACCGCAATTGTATTAAATTCTTTAGCAACACCACCAGCTTCTTCAATCGCGCCAGCAACTAATTGTCCCATGTCTTTAAGATGAACATGACCCGGTACAAATTGTGTGAATGAGTTAACTACGGCAACAATTGGCTTGCCAAAGTCGTTGTCTGTCATACCTGTTGCGCGCCAAAGTGCACGAGCACCTGCCATGTTACGACCTTGGGTACTTGTTGCTGATCTTAATTTTGCCATTGTATTTTCCTTCGCTGCGATAAGCTCGCTGCTGTATTGATACTAAATTTAATTAATTGCTACTAAGCGCTTTTGCTTTGTGCCACATCGTTTAATTCGATAACGTTTGTTACATCGAATAACTTAATGAGTTGTGACGTTAGTAAATTAATTGAGCGTTCACTTGAGACAGTTAATAGCAATTGACTAGTCTCGTCTTTCCAGTTGAGTAATTCTACCTTAAATCCACGGTGTCTTACTACGCGAAGTATGCGTTCTAGTACTTCAGGTGACTTATTTACATCAATTTGTAGCTGTTGTTGCGGTAAAGACATTTATACTTTCTCCATCATGTCGGCATTAGAAGCACCAGGAGGTACAAGTGGCCATACGTTGTCGGCTTCGTTAATTCGTACGTGAAGTAAGTAAGCCCCTTTGCTATTAATCATTTCATCAAGCGCTGTTTCTACTTCATCTTGTTCTGTGATGGTACGTGCTTCAATGTTAAAAGCAGACGCTAGTGTCACAAAATCAGGGTTATCCGTTAATATTGTTTCGCTATAACGTTCTTCGAAGAACAGTTGTTGCCATTGGCGAACCATGCCTAAACGTTGGTTATCAATTAATACAATTTTTACGTTCAGTTGTTCACGCTTAATAGTACCAAGTTCTTGTACGTTCATCATGAAAGAGCCGTCACCAGAAACCACTACGACAGTGTCTTCTGGAGGACGAGCATAACGAGCCCCAAGTGCTGTTGGTAAACCAAAGCCCATTGTACCTAGACCAGCACTTGATAGGTGGTTTTTAGGACTAGTGAAATTCATGTGTTGTGCCACCCACATTTGGTGTTGGCCAACATCACAAGTTACAACCGAAGTATCAGATAATTTTTCTGATAGGCGGCTTAACAATTTAGGCGCGTAAATACTGCGATAAGGCGCATTATAATCCCAAAGGTTTTCTTGTTTTAACGCACTACAATGTTCTTGCCATTCAGCTATAGATAATTTGACATCATTAAGCGCTGGTAAGATTGTTTGTAAATCACCACACAAAGAAACATCAGCGGTACGTAGCTTGTTAATTTCTGCTGGATCGATATCTAAATGTAAAACACGTGCATCAGCGGCAAATGTTTCTAAGCGACCTGTAACACGGTCATCAAAGCGTGCGCCAACAACGATTAATAAATCACATTCTTGTACACATAAATTTGCTGTTTTGGTGCCGTGCATTCCTAACATGCCAAGTGCATAAGGCTTTGAGTTAGGAATTGATCCAATACCTTTGAGTGTTGTCACCGAAGGGATACCGGTAGCATCAACAAAATCTTGTAATTGAGTTTCGGCATTTGCCATACCAACACCACCACCGGCATATACCATTGGCTTTTTCGCTTTGCTGAGTAATGCTTTAGCGTTTACTAAGGTATTTTTATCAAAATCATCAATTGAATCTTTTGATGAAGTAATAAGGGCGGCTTCAACTTCGGCTAGTTGGATATCTTTTGGAATATCGACAAGTACAGGGCCTGGACGACCAGACTTAGCAATACTGAATGCTTGTTTTAATACATTAGCTAGTTCATCTTTATCAGTAACCATGAAGCTATGCTTTGTACAAGCAAGTGATAAGCCTAAAACATCCATTTCTTGGAAAGCGTCAGTACCGATAACAGCACTAGGCACTTGCCCAGTGATAGCAACAATAGGGATTGAATCCATGTAAGCGTCGGCAAGGCCAGTAATTAAGTTTGTAGCTCCAGGACCTGAAGTAGCAAGACAGACACCTACTTCACCACTTGCACGAGCGTAACCTACTGCTGCAAATGCTGCACCTTGCTCATGACGACATAATACGTGCTTAAGACCGCTTTCGTATAATGCATCGTATACAGGCATTATTGCGCCACCTGGGTAACCAAATATGGTTGTTACACCTTCTTCTTTTAAATAACTTACTAGTAAATCTGCACCGCGCATTTAATTGCCTATCTGTTGTTACTACTGCTTAGTTAAATGAGAGTCTGTTGACTCCATTACCGAAAATTCATTGTACTTTAAAAATATAAAAAAACCCCCGTTGCTTGCGCATCGGAGGTTTTATGTAATCTGCTTATTTACTTAAGCATTAGCCCCCGAGCGCTGTGGTGTAATGACCACGACGACAACGTTAATAATGAGAACTAATTTGCTAGCTAAATACATGGTAAATAATCTCTTACTTTTTATGAATAACTTGTTACATATTTAAGTATTGACAATTTTTAACACGAAGATTTTATAAACACAACTGATGTTTTAAAAGTAATTAATAACGAAAGTAATAATATTTGCTATTAATTGCATTTATATGATTATAAACAATGCTTTATTTTTATGTTAAGTCGTTTTTATTCTGTTGTTTATTTCGTTATTTGTTATGCCATTTATAACGAAATAACTGCCTTGGGTTTATTAATGTAAAACATGAGTGAATCATACCAATTGATTTAATTAGCTAGATAACTAAATCAATTTAAGTAAATCAACTCCAACGATAATACTTTAGTTTCTTTCGGGCTTTTAAGCGCCTTAATAAATTGAACGGCTTAGGCTTGAGATGACCCAACCCACGACTATGTAAATCTTCAATAGCGTCTAACACTCGCTCACTTGAACGGCCATCTTTAGCTGGGTGTATTAGGTCTATATATGCTTTCATTTTTGTTTTTAAATTAGCGTCATTTTGTAATGCTAATTCTATTTTTGATTCCAACCTGTCAGGTTCTTGAAAATCTATCATCCAATCTTTAGGGTTGTAGTTATTGAGTGTTACAACGGGTTTTCCTTGCAACGCAAACTCAGTGATTACAGAAGATGTATCAGAAAGAATAATATCTGCGGCTTGAAGTAATGGGATTATGTCATTAGTTTCTATGAAACTTAGTTTATCGCTGTCAAGATTACGATACATGGCAACATCTTCGGGTGTTGCTTTAGGGTGTAACTTAACTAACCATTGCCATTCTTTCGTTTTACTTAATTCTTCAATATATTGGAATAAAGCTTTGGTACTTGTTAATTTGGGTGAAAATGTTGGTGCATAAAACACGACAGGCTTTTCGTGTTTAAAATCTTTTGTTTTAGGATGATTAGTAAATAGTCGATCTAATTTTGACCAGCCAGTTTCAACTATTTCGCATGAATTATCTGAAATTAGATTAAAGCCAGCAGTGGCTTGTGGTCCTAAAGTACAATACAAGTCAAATAAGCCACGATTAACAATTCGATTCTTTTTACCAGAATCTAAACCATGGAATACTTGCACTTTGATTCCGGGGAAAAAGTCAGGAATAAAATTTCCAGGCGCTAATATCGCTTCTGGATTATATTCTTTGACCTCAGAAACTTCAGTTAAGTGCGTATCATTTGGTAATAAATATTTTTCAGCTTCACTTCCCTTGGGAATAAACCACTGAACTGTTCCGCCTCGTTTTTGTATTGCTAGTTCTATCGGTCGTAATACATCAAAAGCGTATGATAAATTAACAAAAAATAAATAACGTGAAATGCTCATAATGTTTAGTGGAATCATATTGTGGTTTTTCTAAATTATACTTTATTTTGATAGATACTTTTAAATTAAGTGACGTTAAGTAAATAGAAATATTTTTATTATTTTTATAAATAAGGAAAATTTGATTTTATCAGCGGTATGACACTATATGTTCTATGCTTGATTATTCACTATGTAAATAAAGGATTATTAATATGTCGCTTGCTGTTGTGCATAGTCGTGCAAAAGTTGGTGTGGAGGCGCCGTTAGTTAATGTAGAAGTGCATCTTAGTAATGGTTTGCCTGCTTTTTCTATTGTTGGTTTGCCTGAAGCATCGGTAAGGGAATCACGGGATAGAGTAAGGAGCGCTTTAATCAATGCCGGATTCGAATTTCCAGCCAAGCGTATCGTTGTAAATTTAGCGCCCGCTGATTTACCCAAAGAAGGAGGGCGATTTGATTTAGCTATTGCGATTGCAATTTTAGCTGCGTCTGAACAAGTACCGTTGCAGCATATTGATCGTTATGAGTTTTATGGTGAGCTCGCTCTTTCTGGTGAGTTACGAAGTGTCTTAGGTGTTCTACCTGCTGCATTAGCAGCTAATAAAGTTAATAGGCACGTCATTGTTCCTGCTCAAAATCAATTTGAATTAGCCTTGTTGGATGAACCTGAAAATAAAGTAGCTAGTCAATTGCTAGAAGTGACTGCGTTTTTACATGGTCAACATGTATTAAATACAGCACAAGCACATGATGTGATAACCGTTAACGACGCTGCTGATTTACAAGATGTAGTAGGGCAGCCGTTGGCTAAGCGTGCATTAGAGATAGCAGCAGCTGGTGGTCATAATTTATTATTTATAGGACCACCGGGAACAGGTAAAACAATGCTGGCGAGTCGGTTGCCAACAATTTTACCGGCATTAACTTTTGATGAAGCCTTAGAGGTAGCTGCGGTGCATTCAACCTCTGGTTTGCCTATTTCTGTACATAGTTGGTTAACTCCGCCATTTCGTTCGCCTCATCATTCAAGTTCTTCAGTGGCCTTAGTTGGGGGAGGCAGTAATCCAAGACCGGGTGATATTTCATTAGCGCATCGAGGTGTTTTATTTTTAGATGAAATGACCGAGTTTGACCGTAAAGTACTCGATTCATTACGAGAGCCGATGGAGTCAGGAGAAATATCAATATCACGTGCTGCAGGTAAAGTTACTTTCCCTGCTAGTTTTCAGTTAGTAGGCGCGCTTAACCCAAGTCCATGTGGTGAAGTAGGAGAACATAGTCGTAGTTCTCCAGATAAAATTATTAAGTATTTATCTAAATTGTCAGGACCATTTTTAGATCGCTTTGATTTGACCATTGATGTTCCTCGTTTACCTACTGGTACAATCAAACATAATCAAGATGGTGAAACGAGTGAAAAAGTACGAGAACGTGTTAACTATGCAAGGGGATGTATGCAGCAACGCCAAGGTTGCCCAAACGCATTATTAACGAGTAAAAAAATAGCAGAACATTGTCAACTTACTGAAGATGACAATGCATTTTTAGAATTAGCGATCGACAAGTTACATTTATCGATGCGGGCGTATCATCGTATTTTAAAAGTTGCTCGTACTATTGCCGATTTAGCGTGCTGTGATGTCATTAATCGCCAGCATCTGTCTGAAGCATTAGGTTATCGTGCAATGGATAAGTTACTGCAGAATCTTAAGAATTAATTAAAAATTAACGCCCTTAAATAGTGCTAGAGTTTAGGTATATTGTTAGAATTGTTTCTTTTTAGTGGAAGTATGAACATGATTGAGCGTTTAGAAACAAAACAACGTATGAGCCGTATTGTTAAACACAACGGGACTATTTATTTATGTGGTCAAGTTTGTAAAGACGCTAGTGATGATATCACGCTGCAAACTCAAACAATGTTAGACAAAGTTGATGAGTTATTAATTCAAGCAGGTAGTGATCGCAAACACCTTTTGTCTGCCACTATTTATATTAAAGAGATGAGTGACTTTGCTGCGATGAATGCTGTTTGGGATGCTTGGGTACCTGAAGGGTTTGCACCAGCTAGAGCTTGTGTTCAAGCGAGTATGGCACGAGATGTATTATTAGTTGAGATATCTGTTGTTGCTGCTGAGATAGTAAATAGTTAATTTAAGAAATACTTAATAGCTTTTGAGTACTACCCCTAAAGCTAAACGCCAAGCGGTGAAAGAGACGTTTATTAATATCTTTTTCATCGCTTAATCGCACTTCTTGTATCAATATCGCTCCTATTCTTAGTTAAATCCTAGTCAAAATTCTCTTATTGTTTTGTTGTATATGTTGTTTGATTAAAATTTGTTGTCAGACCAGTTGATGATTGGTTAAAATCAATTTCATTTTTTCAAGGAAACAATCCATATGTCATTCATTAATGGGGTACTTTCAGGTTTTGGTTATTTACTTAATACCATTTTTTGGAGTATACCGATTATCATTTTAGCTATTGTTAAACTGATTCCGTTCAAACCTCTTCAAAAAGTATTAAGTTATATCATTGATGGCTGTGCCAGTGGTTGGATAAAGGTTAATACGGGCAATCAAAAAATATTTAGCCGAACTCATATCAATGTAAAAAACTTTCCTGAACTATCGACTAAGCAATGGTATATGGTTATTTCTAACCATCAATCATGGGTTGATATATTGGTTTTACAGCGTGTGTTAAGTGGGAAGATTCCTTTTCTTAAGTTCTTTTTAAAGCAGCAACTTATCTATATTCCTATTCTTGGTTTAGTGTGGTGGGCGCTTGATTTTCCTTTTATGAAACGTTACAGCAAAGCCTTTCTAGCAAAATATCCTCATTTGAAAGGTAAAGATGTTGAATCAACACAAAAGTCTTGTGAAAAATTTCAACTCAAACCAGTTAGTGTTGTTAACTTTGTTGAAGGAACTCGCTTTACTCATACTAAAAGTGAAAGTCAGGGGAATCCTTATGAATCATTATTACGACCTAGAGCTGGTGGATTATCATTTGCATTGAATGCAATGTCTGGACGTTTGAATCAATTAGTTGATGTGACTATTGCATATCCAAAAGGTATACCGTCATTTTGGGATTTCTTAACGGGTAGAGTAAAACAAGTTGATATGAATATATCCGTAGAAAATATTGATCCTAAATTGATTGGTAATTATGACGATGATGAAACGTATAGAATTAATTTCCAACAATGGCTTAATGATAAATGGGAAGGTAAACAACGTTTATTAAAAGATATGAGCTAGCTCTGAAGGCTAATTTTTAAGAATAGGCTTTGATGGTAAGTACTGAAAATAAAAACGCCCTTAATATAGGGCGTTTTTTATTAATTGATTAGTCTTTCTTTAATGCTAAGAAATTAACTAATTCTTGGAATTGTTCTGCACTAGTAATTTTTTTGTTATTAACTTGGTATTTACCGTTGATGATAAACGATGGTACACCTGTAATACGGAAGCGTTTTGTGTTTTGACGCATTTGATCTGTAGTGCGTTTTAACTTGTAGCTTTTAAGCGCTGAATTAAATTTCTTTTCTGAAACTCCTGCATCTGTAAATAACACACGAGCATCTTCAATATTTGCCATTGGTAAACGCTGAACATGAATTGCATTAAAAACCTTTGGTACGATAGCGTCAGAGTTTTTCAATAATGTTGACATAGCGAATGTTTTTGCCATTTCAACACCAACGTTTCCACCCATAGTTTCTGTATGATTTTTACGAAAAGTAACATTAGCTGGTAAATTTTTCTTCAGATCAGCAACTAATGGTTCAAATCGAAAACATGCAGGGCAAAGGAATGAAAAATACTCAACAACTTCAGCTTGTTTAGTTGCTGTCTTACTAACAACAAAATAATCTGTACCTTCTTTGAAGTTTTCTGCCTGGCTTAAAGGGCTTAGCATTAATGCTATAAATAATATGGCTAACTTTTTCATGAATTTTAGGTTCCTTAATTTTTGAATAAGATTATCACTGATAAATTAAATTATCAGCACTTTCAATGAACAAAATTGTAAACAGTTAATATGTATCAAATCTTAACAAGTTCTATTTATTAGAACTGGCCAGGTAATCTCAATACTGGTTCTTGTAATGATGATATTTGTTCTTTTAAAGCTAGCACTTGCTGTTCCCAATATTGCGATGTGTTAAACCACGGAAAATTATGTGGGAAGGCCGGATCATCCCATCGCTTGGCTAACCAGTACATATAGTTGACCATTCTCATAGCCCGTAACGGCTCAATGAGCTGTAATTCTTTTGAATCAAAATCACAAAACTCAGTGTAACCCTCTAATAAGACATCTAATTGTATCGCTTGTTCATGTTTATCACCATTTAACATCATCCATAAATCTTGAATGGCTGGGCCTGTAACACTGTCATCTAAATCTACAAAATGAGGGCCTTTGTCGGTCCATAAAATATTACCAGGATGGCAGTCTCCAAATAATCGTAATGTTGTAATGTCTTTGACTTCGTTAAATTTAGTTTGAGTCAAATCGACTAATAAATTTAATGCAGTATCAAATGGCACGCGTAAATATGATGGTATTTCAGGATAAGCTAATAAAAACTGTTGTGGTTCTAATAAGAAGTTTTCAAGATTAAGCTGTATGCGATGCTTAAAACTTGTCGCTTGGCTCATTTTATGGATACGTCCCATAAAACGGCCAACCCACTCTAGGTGATCTAAATTATCTACTTCAAATTGACGCCCACCACGACATGGGAATACAGCAAAATAAAAGCCTTTATATTCTTGTAGGGAAGTCCCCTGTATTTCTAAAGGTGCAATAACAGGAATTTCATTATCAGCGAGTTCAAAGCTAAATTCATGTTCTTCGATTATCTGCTCTGTTGACCAACGTCCTGGGCGATAAAATTTAATAACATAGCGCTGCTCATCGTCACAACTAAATTGATAAACCCTATTTTCGTAGCTATTAAGCGCTAATAAACCCGATGATGGGAATATGTCTAATGATTCAATCGCATCCAACATAAAATCTGGCGTGAGTAATGAATAATCTTGGTTAGTTTGATGAATATCATTCATGAGATTTCAACAATGTAATGATAAATTCTAAGATTTCACCATCTTTCTTTTGATCAAGTTCTAACCATAAGCTGCCGCCTGTTTCTTCAAGAGTAATAAAGAGTCTTGTATCTTCAAAATCAAAATAAACACGATGTAAGTCTGCACCTAGTTCATGATTAACAAACTGTGCATCCAAAATGGAAATTAACCATGTTGAG
>CALJMY010000238.1 GCA_937981905.1 uncultured Enterobacterales bacterium | reverse complement strand
TTTCATTACACCTTTTATTTTTGTTCGCCTTGCGCAAGGTAATATAAGCGTAGCTATAATCGACACTATTGCGATAATAGTCATGAGTTGCTTTTTTACTTTTATATATAAGACACGAAAAGTAGAAACGGCACGCCTTGGTATTGCGATTTTTTTAATCGCTACCGTACTAATAGACATCTACCTTATTGGGTTAATAATCATATATTGGTTTTACCCCACCATCTTAGCTACTTCGTATTTAATTCCGTATAAAACGGCGTTAAAAATCAATTCCATTGCTATGATCATTTTGGCGTTTGTAATTTACCCATTAATAAATACTGTGGAATTTTCATTAATTTTAGTTAATGCGTTATTAATCAATGTTTTCTCATATGTTATGTTCCGATCTATTCAAAAAAATGATGATATATTAGGAAAGTTAGCAACGACTGATCCGCTAACTAACTGTTTAAATAGACGAGCATTACAAGAAAAAATCATAAAAGTAACCGACAAACATGCTAGAGCTCCTTATTCACTATTTTTAATAATTTTTGATTTAGATCATTTTAAATCAGTAAATGACACTTATGGGCATACTGTTGGTGATGAAATTTTAGTGAGTGTTAGCCATATTGTACAAAATAACATTCGTTCTTTTGAAAATATGTATCGTTATGGAGGAGAAGAATTTATTATCCTTCCTTTAGAAGTTGAGGTAGACCAAGCAATATTCATTGCTAATAAGCTAAGAGAATTAGTTGAATCTTATGTATTTTCATCCGATGTTAGAGCTACTATTTCATTAGGTGTTGCTCAATATAAAGCAGGTGAAAAGCCATCTGAATGGATTGACCGAGCCGATGTTGCGTTGTATAGAGCCAAAGAATTAGGAAGAAATAGAGTCGAGTTAGCTAATTAATATAATTTGATTGATTAAACTTTTACAAAACTTAAACAATAGTATTCAGTAAACTCAGTTATTATGCTTTAACATCGATTAATCAAAAAAGTAAAATAATGAATAATAAAAAATTAACGGCACCTTTTTCTTTTATCACAAAGATAATTTTTCTAACATGCGTCATGTTTACAACCCAGTTAAACGCACAAGCAATTCAAGAAGGTAATATTACTAAGTTATTTATTAGTAATGACCTATCAGATAAGAAAGATGCAAAACGTGTAATCATTCGTTTAGGCAGTGATATCAGCGGTGGGTTATGCCCTAAAAAGGTTTACTGGCAAATGCTTTTAACTAATCCTGCAGAACAAGCACAATATGACTTATTGCTTGCTAGTTATATTAATAATAAAAAAGTAAAAATTTGGGGAAATAAAACAGCACAATGTATTCACAAAGGTGAGCGTATTAGAAATGTTGAAATAGCTTTTTAACATTTACCTTAAATATCAAAAAATTAAAATCCGGCATTTAATCAGCGTTATATTTGACTAACTGCCACCACCCAACGATTAATCGCTGCATGGCTCATAAAGTAATGATACGGTGCCTTTTAATCTAGTTATTAAGAAGAAATAATGTTTATAATTTCAAAAAGATTTACTTTAACTTCCCTGTTCATTCTCTCTACGTTCACTGTTAGCCTTACTACTAAAGCAGCACAATATATTCAATTTAATGAAGAAAACATCCAACAGGTAAAAACATCACTACACAATAATAACGCTCATGAAATAACGAACAGAGCGTATGATTTCTTACTACAAAATGCAGATTTAGCCTTAACAATGACGCCACCAACGGTTATTGACAAAAAATTTAATCCACCAAGTAACAATAAACATGATTATTTAAGTATTAGCCGTTATTGGTGGCCAGATCCAAAATCATCAAACGGACTACCATGGATTAGAAAAGATGGTATTACTAATCCCGATACACAAACCGATGACGTAGATCGCAGACGCTTAGGTAAAGTAACAAACGCCATTCGAAATTTATCACTTGCTTATTATTTTTCAAATAACGAAAAATATGCACAAAAAAGTGTGCAATTAATTAGTACTTGGTTTCTAGATGAAAAAACTAGAATGAACCCTCATTTTCAATACTCTCAAAGCGTACCGGGTAACCCTAAAGGCCGTCGTTCAGGTATCCTTGACGGACGTTTAATACCAGAACGTGTATTAGACTCCTTGACATTATTATCTACATCACCACATTGGACTACGCAAAAAAACAAGCAAATGAACCATTGGTTAAATGATTACTTAACCTGGCTTACAACAAGTAAATTAGGAAAGTCAGGTGCCAAACAAACGAATAATCATGGTTCATGGTATCGTTTTCAAGTGGCTTCATTAGCGTGGTATTTAGGTCAAGATAAGTTATTATCTCAAGCTATTAACGCAACAAAAAATAGCTTCAATTATCAATTTACGGCTGAAGGTGCTCAAGAACATGAATTACAAAGAACTAGAGGATTTTTCTATAGTGCTTTTAATTTAAGAGCATTATCACGCATTGCTACTATTGCAGACAAAGTTGATTTATCTTTATGGGAGTATGAAAGTGATAAAGGCCATACACTAAAAAATGGTATTGATTACTTAATGCCCGTTACTCGTGGTGAGCAATGGCCACACTCTAGTAAGAAACTAGACTTAAGTCATCTGCTCCCTCTGCTTATCGAAATAATGAAATATCAGCCTGAAGCTCAATATAAAACAGCATTAACAAATATTTTAGATAATTTATCAAAAAACACTAAATTAGAAGGAAACCAGAAGTTCTCTTTGTTTGAAGTTGCTCTTTTCAATCCCGCTTTTTTACAAAAATAAATTCGTAGGGGTATGATTAAATTATGTTTAACCATGCCCCAATCAATCATCTGCTCAATATGCAGTTCATTAGTATTAGCGTTAAGATTCACAGCCGACATCATTGCTCTTTCATATGTCTTTTTATAAAAATTCACTATACAATAGCGTTAAGTTCAATCAGTTTTAGGGATAAGCTATGAATTTTTATAAAAAAATAACGTCAGTAATTTCTCAAAGAACTCACCAAGAAATGGTGTTACTTTCTGTGAGTGGTTTAACTGCACTTTGCTTTTTCCCTTTTATCATCGTTAGACTTGTAACAAATGATTGGAACATCGCTGCATTAAACGCCATTGCTGCAGGAGTGATGAGTACTTTTTTTATTTATGTTTATAGAACCAGAAAAACTGACATCACTAGTATTGGCCTTTCTATATTTCTAATGGGTTTTATACTAATAGATATATTTTTAGCTGGAAAAATAAT
This sequence comes from uncultured Enterobacterales bacterium, assembly GCA_937981905.1. GTDB lineage: Bacteria > Pseudomonadota > Gammaproteobacteria > Enterobacterales > Psychrobiaceae > Psychrobium. Next base: position 3,985 of record CALJMY010000238.1, on the reverse strand, counting down.
TATTTATTGGTTTTACCCAACATTAATTGCAACCTATTATTTAAATCCTCATAAAATAGCACTCGAAATTAGTTTAATCACTATTACAATCTTAGCTATCATTATTTATCCGTTAACTCTGCCAATCGAGTTTGCAATCATTATAATGAGCACATTAATTCTTAATTTCTTTTCATTCTTTATTTTTCGCTCTATTACACACACCAATGACAAACTAGAAAACCTTGCGACAATAGATTCTTTAACTCAATGTTACAATCGTAGAGCGTTAGAAACACAAATATTAGAATTGATAAATAAATATAACCGTTCATCTTTTCCTTTATGCTTAATTATTTTTGATTTAGACCATTTTAAAGTCGTCAATGACAATTATGGTCATCTTGTCGGTGATGATGTTTTAAAAGAAATAAGTCAAATTGTAATGAATAATACTCGTTCATTTGAAAAGATATATAGATATGGCGGTGAAGAGTTCATTGTGTTGCCATTAGAAGTTGAAATAAAAGAAGCAATGTTATTAGCCAATAAATTGCGTTCATTAATCGAGAATCATACTTTTTCATCAAACTTAAAATTAACGGTATCTTTAGGTGTCGCGCAATATAAAAAGGATGAAACCGGAGATGATTGGATTAAAAGAGCAGACTTTGCCTTATACAAAGCAAAGCAGTCAGGAAGAAATATTGCAGTTTGCGATCGTTCTTAATTACAAATAACAATCTTACCCTAAAAAAATAACAGGCTTTCAATTAATATATCAATACGAAGTCAGTTGAACAAACTAGAGCAGATACCACTTGCTCTAGCCTCTTCAACCAAAAAAATAAACACCTATTTCTTAATTAAATAATCAGAATCAAGTGACCAAAAGTTATTTTCAATTCTCTTTAAGGGCCTTCTTTTTGACCCTGGAGATGCTTTATATAATATAAGATTAATTAAATCAGAACTGACAGCAGGGTTACTATGAAAATAATCATGCCCAATAAAACTACTAGATTTTGGTACCGTAATTAAACTAACATTCCCTACTGCATTAAAGATATTACGCTCGTTGACATTTATATCTACTGTATTTAACCGCCCAAAACTTAAGCTATTTGTAAGCCATTGAGAAATACCCAATGCACTGTCTTCTTGAGAGGTATAAATAGTGACCTTACCAAACGCAGCGCCAAACTGTTCAGCCATTAATCGTTGTTTAATAATACCAAAATCTAAATCAGGGGCAGCTAATACCAAGTTTCCAATACGTAAATCTTCTCTTGGGTTACCACCACTGGCGCGATTTTCTATAATAAGCTCTCTCAAAGTCGTAGTAACAACATCCGTACCTCGGCTATGAGCAATAATATTTATATTTTCAATATTGGGATTTTTAAATAATAACCGCAGCGTTTCTTTTAAATGAAAAATAGTAAATTGACCTGACTCTTTGTCTTCAAAATACCCCGTTAAACCACCCGCCGCCGCTGGCCATGAATAAGCAATAGGAACTCCCTGTCGTTGTAAAAAATGCCATATTCCTGCCAAGGTAAATACTGAATCATCAAAGGTATTATTAAAACCATGCACAAATAAAGTAACATCTTTACTTTTACTATTGTATAAACGTTTATTAACCTCATTATTTAATTGCGTTTCATGAAATATTTTTTCTTTTAAAATAACATCATCAATTCTAATTTCACCTTCAGCCCTTTTAAATTTATAAGGTGACACAGGGAAACGGCCTAATTGCGTAGTTTGTTCCATAACATAGATTAAATCAGCTGAACGATTCTTTAAATTACTTTGTTTTAATAATTCATTCCATTGTAAAGATTTATCACCGAAATTTACTTTAGCAATACCATATGCCATTGATGCTGAGCGCTCGGCATTATATTTAGTAGTTTTGCTTTTAGACATTCCCCTATCAGTGACGTATAAGATTTCCATACTAGGTTCACGTAAAAGTACTGGTATTTTGTCTTCAGAATATGAGTTATTAACAAATAAATTTGGAGTTGGCATTAAGGCGGGATTTGAAGAACACCCTGACAAGAAAACAATGGAAAACAAAAAGAAGGAGTAAAATTGAAATTTAGCACTAAAATACATAGTTGTTCCTTATCACTAATTAGAGTGGAGCTTATAAGGTGCCCAACAATAAAGTATTAATAAATTTAATTACATTGTCGTTCTTATTTTGACAATTACATTATTAACCACATAACCTCATTCAATGGATGATTATTTTATACGCTAATTTAGTATAAAAGGCCATGCAACACCCAACATTAATAGTTTCTTTAGCTAAATCTTCTGACACATTTGTTTTCAATATTATTTTATAAAACGTTGTTGATGCCCCAATTTTAAATTAAATTACTAGTTGAAATAAAATATTCAAACACATAACACTAACTTCAAATAATCAACCCTGCTAAAACTCAATAAGAGATATTTATGAAAACGCATAATGCATTAATATTTATAAGTAGCCTATTGCTTGTCAATATGACTTCTATGGCACAAAACGATTTAAATTATATTGATCAACAAAAACTGCACGATATTTCAAGCAAGATATCAGATAAGAATATTGAAAAAGATATTCGTACTTTAGTCGGATTTGGCACAAGACATACATTATCTGAAACAACCTCAGACACTCGTGGCATTGGCGCTGCTCGTCGTTGGATCAAAGCTGAATTTGAAAAAATATCTAAAAGTTGTAATGGTTGCTTAGAAGTTTACTTTCAAAAGCAGGTTATTAAAGGTACGCCAAGAATTAAAGAACCAACTGAAGTCGTTAGTGTAATTGCCATTCAACGAGGTATCTCAGATCCAAACCGTTATGTATTAATGTCTGGAGATATAGACTCAAGAGTCTCCGATGTCATGAATTCAACATCTGATTCACCAGGTGCCAATGATAACGCATCAGGCGTAGCTGGCACATTAGAAGCCGCTCGTGTATTAAGCCAATATAAATTCAATGGCAGCATAGTCTACACAGCACTTGCTGGTGAAGAACAAGGATTGTTTGGCGGTAAAATCCTTGCTGAACATGCCAAGAAAAATGGCTGGCGAATTAAAGCCGTGCTAAATAACGATATGATTGGCAACATAGAAGGTATTAATGGCGTCATTAATAATACAACGGCTCGTATATTTGCAGAAGGCACACGATTCACCGAAACCGAAAAAGAAGCTAAAACACGTCGCTACACAGGTGGAGAAGTCGACTCTCCTAGCCGAAATTTAGCACGTTACATTGATCTTATGGCAGATAGATACATTCCAAATTTAGACACTATGGTTATCTACAGACTAGATAGATTCGGCCGAGGTGGACATCATAAACCTTTTAACGATTTAGGATTCCCAGGTGTACGCATTATGGAAACCAATGAAAACTATAATCGTCAACATCAAGATTTAAGAACTGAAAACGGTATTAATTATGGCGATACTATCGATGGCGTTAATTTTCCTTACGCCGCTAAATTAACAGCACTTAATGCTGTGACATTAGCAGGCATGTCATGGGCGCCAAACCCACCAACCGGCGTTACCATTAAAGGAGCGGTTCAACCTGATACCACACTGAGTTGGGAACAAGAAAATTTAAAACAAAATCCTCAACTTGCTGGATACAAAATATATTGGCGTTTAACTGACGCACCTCAATGGCAATTTAGCCGTTATGTTGGTGATGTAACAACCTTCACACTTAAAAATGTTGTTATTGATAATTACTTCTTTGGTGTGGCTAGTGTCAGTAAAGATGGTTTTGAAAGTCCAGTTGTATATCCAGGCGCTGCCGGATCTTTTGGAGGATAATAAACAGTCATTATTCCCAACAATCCGATATCAAATAACAGGTGATATCGGATATTTCACATTAACAAAAGTTAATCTTTTATGTATTAAATAAAATTAATTCATTAACGATTATTAATCGTTTTTTAACTGTGGCATCAACCTATGGAGG
>CALJMY010000237.1 GCA_937981905.1 uncultured Enterobacterales bacterium | reverse complement strand
TTGCTTTTTAAATTAGCAGCGTAAAGCATTGCAGCAGACAAAGGCGTACGTACTTGATGAGCTAATGATGCAACCATTTTACCTAAGGCTGATAAACGTTGCATGTGTGCCATGTTGTTTTGCATTTGGCGCGTTTGAGTTAAATCTGTTAATAAGATCAATTGACCATCTTCAGGCTCAAGTGAGGTGATAGCAATTTTCAAACGTCTACCATCTTTTAATGACACTTCATGGCCGTCATCAGCACGTGGTTCAAAATATTTGTTAATGACATTAAACCAACGTTTGCCAACAACGCTTTCACCAAAAAAACCAATTGCCATTTTATTTGCTTCTTCTACATGGCCGTTCGCATCTAAAATAACGACGCCCGATGGTAGAATATCAACTAAATGAGCAAGACGATTTTGAGACACTTCATTAGAAGTACTTTGTTGATGAAATTGTGGTGCCATATAAGCCTCGCCAATATTTTGTCTTATGAACTAATACAGACAACAATGCAGATAGCGTGCCACTATAATTAACATTAAATTACAATAACTTACACCTTAAATTTGGGTATTTTTAAATGTATTAAAAATTAAGAGATATAAATAGTGGATATTTCGAGGGTTTAATTGATAGGACGATTAATAAAAAAAAGGGGAATAAGTATCTCTAACATAATAGGTAAAGATACTTATCAATAGAGGTTTTTAGCTGTCTTTAGACATGCCGTACTTTCGCATTTTTTCAACAAGTGTTGTTCTACGCATTCCCAACACATCAGCAGCTCGGGAAACAACATAATCTTGCTGTTCAAGCGCTTGGCTTATTAAGTCAATTTCAAGTTCAGACAACATCTCTTTTAAATTAACACCTTCTAAGGGTAATTCAGTTCTTGTGTTTTTCTCTGGAATTTCAAGAACCTCTTCACCACTAAACAATGCCGCGAATGCATCTTGCTCTTGCAATTCTTCAGGATAATCAGGTTCAAACTCTGGAACATCTAAATGACGATATTTAGCAGGTAAATCATTAACGTCAATCAAGTTATTTGGGTAAAGAATAACTAAACGTTCGACCAAATTACTTAATTCACGAACGTTTCCAGACCAATCAGCCATCATTAACGATTCCATGCATCGCTGAGTAAAACGAACTGTCGTACTATAATTAGCTTCCATTCGAGTCACTAATTCTTGTAACAAGAGAGGAATATCACTTTTACGATCACGCAATGCAGGCACTTCAATTGGGAATACATTCAAACGATAAAATAAATCTTCTCTGAACTTTCCGTCTTTAATCTGTTCTTCTAAATGCTGATGTGTCGCTGCTACAATTCGTACATTACATTTAAGCGTTTTACTACCGCCTACACGTTCAAATGTACGTTCTTGTAAGACACGTAAAAGTTTAACCTGCATAGGTTGCGGCATATCACCAATTTCATCTAAGAATAATGTACCGCCTTCGGCTAACTCAAAACGACCTTTTCTAGCGGTATAAGCGCCTGTAAACGCCCCCTTTTCATGACCAAATAATTCACTCTCTAACAACTCAGGAGGAATAGCACCACAGTTGACTGGAATAAAAGGCCCTTCACGACGTTTAGAATAATAATGGACATTACGCGCAATCACTTCTTTACCAGTTCCTGATTCACCTAACACCAAGACATTGGCATCCGTAGAAGCAACTTGTTCTATTAAAACGCGTACATTTTGAATATTAATGCTGCGGCCAACAAGGCTTCTAAACAACATAGAAGAAGAACCGGCGACAGAACTAGTTGACGGTCTTTTATTGAGAAAATCTTGGCAGTTATGTAGCTCTTGTGTCAATGTTGCATATTTGATATTACTTGAAATAACACCAACAATATTAGAATATTTACTACAAATATCGGTTTTATCTTCGCCCATCATTAAAAAAGGCTGCTTCAAAGAGTCTTTAATAAAGGATTCATTAAAGTTTGGCAACGACAAGTCGATAATAACACTACGGTGGATGATATCCTTATCATTAAGGTGATGTGAAAGCTCAGCGCTGTTTGTACATGTAATAACTGTTTCGCCAATGAATTCTAAAATTGTCGAAAACAAGTCTAAATATACAGCGCTTGAACTGCAAATAATTATCGAATTGGAAATTTGCATCTATCGAGATTACCCTTTATAAAACAAAGTCATTTACTAAATTTACTGTTATGAGTTATTCTAACTGCCGCGCTCACATTATGGCAACCGTCAATTTATTGACAAATAGTTTAACTTATCACACACAACTAATATAGAAAAACGGTACAGAATTTGCATTGTAATTATGTTATTTTAAAAATAAATATGTACCATCAATTTCAGATAAAGAACGATTGGATTTATATATGAGCAGACTATCAATAAACAAGTACAAACAATCGAGTATTGGAGGGAGTGCAGAGAACCCTCATCAATTAGTATCAGCTATTTTCAAACAACTCCTAGGTAATATTGCTGCCGCTAAAGGGGCTATTTTACAAAAAAATATAGAACAACGAAATACGTTAATTAATAAAGCATGTTCACTAATAGCTGTGTTAGAAGATTCTTTAGATTTTGAGCAAGGTGGCGAATTATCAACAAACCTTGCTGCCCTTTATGAATATTGTTCTGTTTTATTATTTAAAGCAAACATTGAAAATAACGAAGAAAAGTTAGAAGAAGTTCTTCAAATTTTATTACCAATACGATCTGCTTGGGATCAAATTCCTGTAGAAGAACGTAACAAAACAGGGTTTAACAAATAAGATGGATGCATTAAATGATTTAAAAAATATTATTAATCATACTAGCAATATTATTGATTGTTTTAATGCATTAACAACACCTGTTTCTACACAAGATGAACTCGATAATATAGAACAACTTTTAAATAGTAGAACTGAACAACTACATCGTTTTTTTGAGCATTACTCACAACAAGAACTAGAAGACTTGATTACACCATTAAATCAGTTAGCTCAGCAAGATAAAGAATTAATACAGCTTGCAAGTAACATTAAACAAGAGATGTTACAAAAAGTGCTCAAACAAAAAAAAACGGATAAGGCACATAAATTCTACAAAAATATATAATCGAATTATCATTCTCGCTAAGTACCATTTATTAATTACTTATTTCTTACTTTCAACAAAAAAAATTAATAACTTCACAATTAAAAAAGGCTTTCTTTAATAGAAAGCCTTTTTTATTAGAAGAAAAACCTAAATAGATTATGTATTTCGTACAACGCCGGGTAAATTCTCAAACGCACTCGAGATAAAACTACCTGTAGAATTTAATGAAGAAACCAGTGCATCCATTGCATTAAATTGAGAAAGTAATCTAGCTTCTAAAGCTTCTATTTTTAGCGCAAAATCAGCGACACGTTCATCTAATCGATCTACTTGATTATTTAAACCGTCAACTCGACTGTCAATCAATCCATCATCTTCAGTATACGCGGTAATGAACTGCTCAAGTGATGCAGCAAATCCTGGTTGGTCGTCAGTACCAATAAAAAAGTTTTTAATGCTGTCAGGATCATCAGAAATAGCATCACCAAAAGTGTCTCTATCAATTGAGTAGTTTTCACCATTGGCAGCGCCACGTTCGCCTAATTCAACGCCAATTTGAGACAATGACAAATTAGAATCACCGAAAGTATCACCGAGTTCACTTCTAATTCGAGATGTCACCGAACGCAATAACGCATCACCAACTAACACACCAGCATTTTCATCTTCACCACCACCGGCTCCTAGTTGATCCGCCAGTCCTCTAAATGCATTATAAGCTTCAACAAAAGCGCTTAATTGATTAGTTACGGTATTACTGTCTTCTGCAACAGACACGGTAGATGTATCATCATCGACTCCATGTGCGTCTTTTGCCGTTAACGTCACGCCATCGATAGCATCAGCAAATACGTTGGTTGAACTGGTTAATGTTATTGTGCCATCAATAAGAATACTTGCATCTGCGGCAGGGTTTAATTCCGTTAAATTAGCAGAAGTTATATCATTTAATCGACTACTTGCATCCAGAGCACTTCCATCGGCAGCAGTAGCCGTAATTGTAATAGCATTATCGGCGCCAGTTTCAGTGGCCGTTAATACTAAACGTTGAGCGCCATCACTGTCTGTTATTATAGTAGCAACTAAATCTTCGTTATCTTCAGATTCATTAATTTTATCTCTAACATCAGACAACGTATCAGTATCACTAACATCTACAGTAAAACCGACATTACCGTCAGCTACATCTGTTGCAGTGGCAAAGCTCAATGTGCCTTCACCAACTAAGTCGTCATCTTCAAACGTTGTAGTAAGCGTCTTTTGCGCTTCAGCTAAATTATTAACTTGAATATCATAGCTACCGATCTGTGAGTCTTCATCAGCAGTTATACTAACAAAATCATCACCACCTGATGTACTCTTTAGCGCGTAATTATCTTCATCTTGTAGTTCTTGAAGCGATGATAGCATTGCATCTAAGGCACTTTTTAAAGCACCGTTGGCTGATATATTAGTGGTAAGTTCGTTCCCTCTAACATTCGCTCGTTGATTAAATGGCGTACTTTCAGCGGCAACTAAGCCTTCAACAATCTCATTTACTGCTAAACCAGATCCTATTCCTGTAAATGAAATACCTGCCATAAATTTCTCCTAAAAAAACAATTAATAACTACGAATTAATAGCTAAAGTAATTATGCTTTCATATTAACAAAAGTACCTGCTGCGTCTGACAAGCTAGCAACAAGATCTAATACTTCTTCTGAGGGATATTGTTTGACAGTATCTCCCGTGTTTTTGTCAATAACTTTGATAACGTCGCGACCTGAATCATCATCAACACTAAATTCTAATCCACGATTTAATGATCCAATAAAATCTTGCAACTTTTGAGCCATTGTCTCAAGGTTTTCTCTATCAATAACAACAGGCGTAGCTTCTTCTTTAGCTGTTATTGTTTCTTTATTTATATCACTGTCAGCATCGTTTTCACTAGAAGTTTGTGCCAAAGGGATATTATCCACAGGCTTTAACTTATTGTTTTGCTCGGTAGTAGCTGGCGTTAATGCTTGTGTGGTTTCAATGTTCATCATCTTCTCCTTAATACTTACACTTATTTCAATAGTATTTAAACGCAAATAGCCGTTGCTTATTAGACAACGGCTGATTCGACTTGTTTTAATACCTTAAGCGAGTATTTACAAAAGGTTGATTACTTCAAAAACTAAGTCGAAGTAAGTCTAAGATTAACCTAATAGACTTAACGCTGCTTGTGGCAATTGGTTAGCTTGCGCTAAGATTGACGTACCAGCCTGTTGCAATATTTGGTTTTTAGTTAATGTTGCAGTTTCAGAAGCGAAATCAGTATCACGAATACGGCTACGTGATGCAGATAC
>CALJMY010000236.1 GCA_937981905.1 uncultured Enterobacterales bacterium | reverse complement strand
TATTACTTGAATTTTAGAGGGTTTTGATGTATAAAATAGCCACAATTTTTAAGTAATACAGGTAAATAGTGATTAATAAATATCAGCGGATAATTGTGAAATTAGGGACGAGTGTTTTGACTTCTGGCGGAGATTCACTTGATCGTGCTCAAATGGTTGAATTAGTTCGTCAAATGGCAGATCTTCAAAATCAAGGCTGTGAAATTATTTTATGTACTTCTGGTGCAGTCGCAGCTGGACGGGAACGGTTAGGTTTTCCTGAGCTAGATGCTTCAGTAGCTAATAAGCAAATGTTAGCAGCTGTTGGCCAAAGTCAGTTGATTCAAACGTGGGAAAATCTATTTAATATCTATGGTTTACATGTTGGTCAAATGCTATTAACTCGCGCAGATTTAGATGACCGTGAACGTTACCTCAATGCTCGTGATATGCTTGAATCATTATTAAAGAATAAAATAATCCCAGTAATTAATGAGAACGATGCCATTGGTACTAGTGAAATTAAAGTAGGTGATAATGATAATTTATCTGCACTGGTTGTTGGCTTAGCAGATGCCGATTTACTGATATTGTTAACCGATCAAATAGGGTTATATGATGACAACCCGAGTAAAAACCCTAATGCTAAATTAATTACCCATGTTGATATAATCGATGATGCATTACGTGAAGTTGCAGGCGATACTGGCACGTCGTTAGGAACAGGCGGTATGGCTACAAAAATACAAGCTGCAGAAGTGGCTTGTCGTAGTGGTGCTGCAATGGTGATAGCAGCAGGTAAGCAAACTAATGTTATTCTAGATATCTGTAATGGTAAAGAAATTGGTACATTATTTAGCGCGTCTGATAATCCTTTAGAGAGCAGTAAATTATGGTTACTAGCCGGTGCTGAGCCTGTTGGGCGTATTACGTTAAATGCCGAAACATGTAATAAGGTTGTTGAAGAAGCAAGTAGTGTTTTTGCTTCTGGGATTTCTGACATAGATGGTGATTTCTTACAAGGCGATTTAGTTATTTTACATGACGATAAAGGTGATGAAATCGGTCGTGGTATTACACGTTATAGCAGTAATGAATTATTTCAAATCAAAGGTATCCACTCAGATAAAATTGAAGAAAAGTTAGGGTATGTTTTTGGTACAGTTGTTATACATAAAAATAATTTAGTTGTTGATGAAGTGCTAGCAAATAATTTTATTAATAATAACTAGAAAAATTAATTAAAAGAACAGTTTAATTTTCAGATTGTGTAACTAAAAAACTGTTTAACATAAAAATGTGGAATATAGAATAATGAGTACATTAAACGTTATGGGGCAAAAAGCCCAACAAGCAGGTTATGAATTAGCAACAGCGACAACTAGTCAAAAAAATCAGTTGTTAACGTTATTAGCTAAAGGATTAAAAGAAAAACAAACAGCTATTCTTGCTGCAAACAGCATTGATATTACAGCTGCTCAAGAAGCTGGTTTAAATGAATCATTAATCGATCGTTTATTATTAAATGAAGATCGTTTAAATGCGATGGCTGATGATGTACTTCGTTTGTGTCAATTAGACGATCCTGTTGGCGAAGAAACTGAATCTAAAGTACTTGAAAACGGATTACGTTTATCAAAACGTCGTGTGCCTATTGGCGTCATGGGCGTTATTTATGAAGCACGTCCTAATGTAACAATAGATATTGCAGCACTTGCGTTAAAAACAGGTAATGCAGCTATTTTACGTGGCGGTAAAGAAACAATTAATAGTAACCTTGCGTTATTAACTATTATTGAAGAGGCGTTGGTTGAAGCTAAATTACCAAGCGCGGCTATTCAATATATTGAAAATACAGATCGTGCACTAATTGGTGAGTTATTAAAACTTGATCAGTACGTGGATATGATTATTCCTCGTGGCGGTAAAGGCTTACATCGTTTATGTGTTGAACAAAGCACTGTACCAGTGATTACTGGTGGCATTGGTATTTGTCATTTATACGCGCAAGCTGATTGTGATCTAGACAAGTCGATTGAAATTATACATAACGCTAAAGTACAACGTCCATCAGTGTGTAATTCACTTGATGTTGTATTAGTTGATAGTGACATTGCTGATGTGCTTTTACCAAAATTAGCAGCGCGTCTTGCTAGTGACGATGTGTTATTAAAAGCAGACGAACGTGCATTGTCTATTTTAAAACCATTAGCGTGCCGTGTTGAACCTATTGAAGAAGAAGACTTTGATACAGAATGGTTATCGTTAACTTTAACGGTGAAAATTGTTGATGATATTGATGCTGCTATTTCTCATATTAGAAATCACAGTAGCCAACATTCAGATGGCATCTTAACTAATTCTCTACAAAGTGCTGAAAAATTTGTTAATCAAGTAAATTCAGCAGCTGTATATGTTAATACAAGCACACGCTTCACTGATGGTAGCCAGTTTGGATTAGGCGCTGAAGTTGCCGTTAGTACGCAAAAGCTACATGCTCGTGGTCCTATGGGCTTAAAAGAGTTAACAACGTATAAATGGATTGGTGTTAGTGACTATTTAGTTAGAACTTAACCGACAAAAAAGCCAGCTAACAATTAAATTGATAGCTGGCTTTAATTAATGTTACATAGATCTAGTCTTTTTTATAAACTTACTAAAAACAACTCTCTAAAAATTCAATCGCTTTAGCTTCTTTAGGGTCTAAGTGCCCATCAGACATTGACACACCTTTTGCTAATTCAATAGCTAGTGTTTTGGCTGGTGAATCGACAATATTTTTACAACGATGACGAATAAATTCTTCAATTCGGTCTGTTTCGATGGCATCACGAGCTGTTAAACTGATATTTTTTACGTATTCAATAGGTGTTAAATTACCATTCCAAACTAATGAGCTTACCCATTCAAAGGTATATTCCATTTCTTTGTCATCTACAACGCCATCTATTTCAACAAACAATAAAACTAAATCAACCAGTGATTCTCGTTGTAATTGATCAACACAAATACCCATGTCAAAATTATTGAGTAACTTTTCAAAATTCATTTTTAATCCTTTATTGTTAGTTGTTAAATATCGTGGATTGAGCTTAACAAGCTGTGTGATGAATTCAAGCGACAACTATAAATTATCAAAATCAGTAACATTAATAACTAACAAAGCTCACTAACAATTAATTTAAGTAGAAAAGTTTCTCGTTCAATAGATAACCCTTTTTTATTACTATTCTTCATTGTTTGCTCATTATGGTTAATTGCGTCGTGAATATTTAGCCAAACAGGACGCATACCATTATTAACTTCATAATCTTCCAGTTGTGTTTCACCTAATTCATTATGAATATTACATGTGAAACAATAAGAATCCATATGAATAATATCAAAATCATCTTTATACCACGGGCGATATTCTTCATAACGACCAAAAGGAGATACATTAGTAACGCCAGTAGCACCTGTTTCTTCTTTTAATTCACGTATTAAGCCATCAATTAAATCTTCACCGTCATCAACGCCGCCACCGGGTAAGGTGTAATCATGGTAGCGCTCAGTGTAAAGCATTAAAATGTTGTCGCCATTTAACACTATTGCTCGTGTTGCTCTGCGGTGAAATGATGAAGTACTTTCGAGATTTACATCGGGGTGAATAGCTGTTTTTAATAAGCGCATAATAATAATGATGAGTAATACAGGGGGAAAGTATAACTAACGATAGGTATAAAGCAATTTGACTTATTATACCTATCTAAAATTAGCTTACTTTGCGTTTATTGGCTTTAATTGCACAAGCACATAAGCCACCTAGTTTTGCAGGGCATTGTTTACAAGGCAATTCTTTATAAGGTGTTAATGCAAAACTCATTGTTGATGGTTTTGTATTTAATATTCGTACTTTTTTAGCTACCGATGACGTATCAGCTAGCAAAGGAGTATCGGGTATTAACTGCATCGCAATATTATTTGCGATCGCGTCAATTTCTGAAGCAGTTAAGATTTTAACTGATATTGGACTTTCCATTGTCTCTTTAAAACGCTTTTTAACAGCTTTTTTGATCGCTTTATTAATAGCTTTCGTTTGTTCCTTGTTTTTATCTGTTAATTTTTTAGACGGTTTAGAGCACATAATTTAATAGTCGACTTCAAAGAATTTACTGTAGCTCAATTCTAAATGAAAATTGTTATCAGTCAAGTTTTGATTGTTTAAAGGTAATCAATAAACGTTTTTCAGTTAATACTAAAGTATTGCTTATTTTGTTTTATTTTATTCAGGTTTTATTCATCTATCACTCTTTTGAGGGGGACTACAATGGTTTTAAGGCTGATATAATGCGGCTATGTAGATTTAAAATTATTTTAGCAATTAAAAATTTAGATATAAGTCAAAAATAATATTTTTCATAGTCAGTTTAAATGACTTTGATTAGTAATGATAAATACTTAGTAATCAAAATTTTGATTGTTAAATATGATTTAAATTAAAAGTAATAACTTATGAATTTAGTTTTTGATAACTTTTACATATCTTGGAGATGTTATGAGTAGAAAAAAAGGGGGCTCGGTTGCTCCAAAAGAACGCGTAAATATTTCTTACAAGCCAGCTGTCGGCGATGCAAGTAAGCAAATAGAATTACCAATGAAAGTATTAGTAATGAGTGATTTTACTAATAAGCCAGATGACCGCACGATGGAAGAACGTGAAATTGTTAACGTTAATAAAGTTAACTTTGATGACGTAATGGCTTCAATGGATTTAGAAACAGAATTTAGTGTGCCAAATCTTCTAATTGAAGGTAGCGAAGATGAATTAAGCATTAAATTAACACCTAAAAGTTTAAAAGACTTCACTCCAGATAAGTTAGTTGAAAGCATTCCTGAGTTAAAAAAGGTTATCGAGCTTCGTGCTGCATTAAAAGCATTAAAAGGCCCGTTAGGTAATGTACCTAAAATGCGCAGAACAATTCAGGAAATGATTACTGACGACTCTGCTCGTAAGCAACTTATCCAAGAAATTGATTCAAATAAGTAATATTAGTCTAAATATTTAAAGGTTCGTTATGGCAACTACTACACAAGATGCAGTAATTGAAGGAACTTTAGTTGAAGAGATTCTTGGCTTCACTAAAATCCATCAAAATGATGAAAGCTACCCTGTTGTTAAACAAGGTGTTGAAGCTTTATTAAAAGAAGTATTAACACGTGATCAAGAAACTGTTCGCGTAGACAAAGCATTTGTTGATTCTCTTATTGAAGAGTTAGATCAACGTTTAAGTGCGCAAGTTGATGAGATTCTTCATCATGAGTCGTTTAAAGCACTTGAAAAACCTTGGGCAAGTTTGAATTTCCTTATCGATAGAACTGAGTTTTCTCAAAATATCAAAGTTCAAATTCTAAATGCTACAAAAGATGACTTAATCGTTGATTTTGAAGATGCTCCAGAAGTAACACAAACTGGCTTATATCATAGTGTTTACACTAATGAATATGGTCAATTTGGTGGTGAACCATTTGGTGTTGTGATTGGCGATTATACTTTCTCTCATAAAGGTCCTGATGTTGAATTACTGAAAAACATGAGTGCTATTGCAGCTATGACGCACGCGCCATTTATTGCAGCTGCGAATCATGAGTTTTTCGGTATTGATGATTATGCGGAACTTCCTTCATTAAAAGAAGTTGAATCAATTTTTGACGGTGCACAATACGCTAAATGGCGTGGTCTTCGTGAAAGTGATGATTCAAGATATTTAGGATTAACACTGCCTAACTTCATGCTTCGTCCAACGTACGGTGAAGATTTATTAGTACGTTCATTTCAGTACCAAGAAAAAGTTGAACAAAAGAAAGATTACCTTTGGGGTAACGCAGCTTATGCATACGCTAGCCGCTTAGTTGATAGTTTTGCAGAATTCCGTTGGTGTCCAAATATCATCGGCCCACAATCTGGTGGTGCTGTTGAAGATTTAGCAATTGATGTTATTGATAACGATGGTTCTGAAGAAATCAAAGGTCCAGTAGAAGTAGTTATTTCAGATCGTAAAGAATATGAATTAGCTGAGCTCGGTTTCATTCCTTTAGCATTACGTAAAGGTGGCGATCACGCTGTATTCTTCTCGTCAAATTCAGTGCAAAAAGCACTTAAATTTGGTAATGACGAAGAAGGTCAATTGGCTGAATTAAACTATCGTTTAGGCACACAACTTCCTTATTTATTCATTGTTTGTCGTTTAGCACATTATATTAAAGTGCTACAGCGTGAAAACTTGGGTAGTTGGAAGAGTCGTTCAGATTTACAAACTGAATTGAACAAGTGGCTACGTCGATATGTTGCAGATCAGGAAAATCCATCCCCAGCAACAAGAAGTTCTCGTCCTCTGCGTAAAGCAGAGCTAACTGTATCGGAAGTTACAGGTGAAGCAGGCTGGTTTACAGTTGCAATGAGTGTGACACCTCATTTTAAGTTCATGGGTGCTAACTTTACGCTATCTCTTAGTGGAATGTTAGAACGAGCTTAAGCATTAGTTTAAGTTCGGTAGTAAACCGTTAGTAAATAAAAATATATTAATGTTTTAACGAAAGGAATAGAAAAATGCCAAATGAAATTTTTGTAACAATTGAAGATGCTGAAGGTAACAATCTTACTGAAGGCGCTTCATCAAAAGAAAGTATTGGTTCTTATTACAAAGAAGAACACGTTGATAAAATTTTTGCTCAAGCTTTAGAGCAAAAAAGTGTATTACCAATTGATCGTCGTAATGGTCAAGTTACTGGTGTTAGACGTCACGAATACTTAGAAATTACTAAACTGATTGATAAAAGTAGCCCTATTTTGGCACAACTTTTATCACAGCCTACAGACTTAAATATTCATGTTGAGTATTTCCGTTCTCCTGATGAAACTAGTGCTGGCGAACCAGTTCGTTACTACCAAATTAAAATGGCTGAAGCTAAATTAATTAGTATCGAAACTATTTCACCAAACGCTATGGATCCTGCAAATGACCATTACATGGCTACAGAGAAACTGCAATTTAGCTTTAATGCAATCTCTTGGAAGCATGATGTATGTGGTACAGAGTGTGTTGATTCTGCAGCTAATGGCGAAAATGCTGACTTAGTAGCATTTGACGATTAGTCGTTGATAACGTGTTCGGTTATGAAAATAGCCGAACATGTTAATTAAGAAATATTGTTGGACAATAATAAAGTATGAAAAATCGTTTTAGTTTTTTAGTATTTGCATTTTTTTTAGGGTTATCTGGCTGCTCAACACAACCAGATGAAGTGAAACCTTCGGCTGTCGCTCATGAATGGACTGGTTCAATTGAAGATGAACCTCCTGTAAGCATAGATGATCCTCAAAAAGAAGGTAATAACTGGATTTGGCAGGATGGTAAAAAAACATGGGCTTATCGAAAGTCTAGTCCTGTAATTGCTGAACCTGTAAGTTGGGTTTATGAAGCTGAAGCTTTAGTGTTTAGATTTCAGTCGCCCCAACAACTAAATATGTATATGGGGAAACCCCACAGTCTTTATCTAAAAGTATTTCAACTTTCAGATACAAAAGTATTCAAAGATATCGCTAAAACACCAGCAGGAATTCGTGAGCTACTTACTTCCGAAAATATAGACTCAAGTATTTTAGGTAGTGAAGAGTTGACTATAGCGCCCAATAAACAAGAAAACTTAGTTTATGATCGATTTAAAGAAACTCGATTTATTGCCATAGTGACTGGTTATTATCAAATGGAACCAGAAAAAAGCGTGCGTATTTTTGAAATACCATCAGTAGCAAATAGGTTAGATAATACATCCTTTGGATTTAGCAGCCTTAATCCGTTTTCTGAACCCGGTATAACCGAGGCTGCGAGAATTAAAGCTTGGATAAACCTTGGTGTAACAAAAATATCTCGATTACAAATGTTAGCTCAATAGCTAGTGATTACTACAATTATATTAATGATATCGTAAAGGATAAATTAGGTGAATTTTAACAAACCACTATTTTGGCATCAGGGCCTTTTTCTGCAACCGCAGCATTTTCAATACGAGTCGTTACATTCTAAACATGTAAATATGCAGTATATGAAGCATTCAAATAGCTACCCATGGGGAGTTGCTCGTTTACAATTAGATGACTTAATGCTTAACAGTGGTTTTATTGAAGTTAAAAGTCTTGAAGTGTTATTTGAAGATGGCACTTTAGTTGATTACCCTGAAAATGTTCATTTACGATCAAGAAATTTTGATGCAATTTGGACTGACAGAACTCAGCCACTAGCTGTTTACCTTGGTATTACAAAACTGAGTGTGACAGAAAATAATGTCACGGTAGTGTCTAGTTTTGATACAGCACCAAATATTATCACTCGTTATGTTTCTCATGCAGAAGGTGAAGATTATAAAGATCTTCATCAGGGTGATGTATCAACACCGATCAAAACATTGAAATATGCAGTGAGCATCTTTTTAGGTGATGAAATTGATAGTTTAAGCGATCAGATATTAATTCCACTGGCTGTTTTAGAGCAACAAGGCGATGACGTTCGCTATAACAATACATTTGTAGCACCTAGTGTGTCATTGAAATCATCTTCAGCTTTGATGAATAATATCAAAGATATTCGTGATGAATTATTAGGACGCTCTAAGCAATTAGATACATATAAGAGTACCTCTAATTCTAGAGCTGCTGAGTTCAATCCAGTAGCCGAACGTTACCGTTCAGCGTTACGTACGATTGCACGATATGCACCTATATTGAATCATTACTTTGAAAACGCTGTCGTTCATCCATTAGACGTCTATGGTGATCTTAGAACCCTTATTGGCGAATTGAGCACTTTCTCAAATAGACTCAATATTTTAGGTGAAGCCAATGACGGCGGATTAAGTCTTCCACGTTATAACCACAGTGATTTAGGGCATTGTTTTGACATTGCTAAAAAACTAATTATTTCATTATTAGATGAATTAACGGTTAGTCCTGAATTATTAGTTAGATTTGAACGCTCAGACAACGGTCGATTTGCATGTGATTTAACCCCAGAATTCTTTGCCAAACAGCACAGCATGTACTTATTGCTTGAAACAGCCACTCATTACTCTGAAATGAATGTATCTTTTGATGCGTTCTCGAAGTTAGGTGCTGATAACGTAGTAGATACTTATGTTCAACGTGCTATTCCTGGTATTAATATTGACCATTTAACTGAACAGCCAACGGGACTAGAACAACGCGCTAAAGTTTCTTACTTTACGGTTGATCGAGATAGCGATAAATGGAAACTTGTTGAAGAACAAGGCCGTATAGCACTGCAATGGGATGATGCTCCAGAAGATCTTGTTGTAGAAATTGTCGTAGTTAGAGGATAATTGAACTTATTATGCGATTAATAGATTGTTTTATAGAAAGCTTAGCTTACACCGTTGAAGTTTTGGAAAGTGTCGAAAAAGGCACTCACCGAAATGTTGATGAAGTAAGAAGTCACATCATTAGCCAATTAGATAGCCTTTACGGAGTTGCTGTTCAAGGCGGGTATTCAGAGTCGCAATACCGCCTAGCTTTATTTTCTTCAATCGCTTTTATTGATGAGAAATTAGTAAGTTCAACGTGGGAAGGTCGTCAACGCTGGGCTAAATCATTACTGCAAAGACACTACTTTGATACTTCAAATGCAGGTATTGAATTCTTTGAAAAACTAGACCGATTAAACCCATTTAATCCTGCTGAACGTGATATTAGAGAAGTTTATTACTACTGCATGTCGTTAGGATTTGCAGGTAAATTTTATGGTGAAGGTGCTCAGTCTGCCTTAGATAAAATTAAAGCAGACAATTATCATTTATTAAACGAAGAAAGCACTGAAGGGGAAGCGTTATTCCCTAGAGCATTCAGCGCCCCGAAATCTCAAGGTACAGTAAATGTCGCTAAAAACTACAACACGTTGTTGTTTGGTGGACCGATTTTATTACTGTTAATTGCATTTTTCTTATTTAAAAAAGAGCTAATTGATTTAGCTAACTTTTTAGTCATCTCAGTTTAGGCTGAGTTACATTAAACAAACTAAAGAAAGTATATCTTGTGAAAAAATTTCTTAAATTTCTACTTGTTATGTTTATTTGGATCCTGATAGGTGCGGCCGTTATTGGCGGATCGTTATTAGCAGGTTTACCATTAGAAACTGGTGTTACTATATTTGTTAGCCTTTTTGTTGGCTGGCTTCTATTTTTATTAATTCGAAAAGTAATTATTACTTACCAAGCAAAAAAGAAAGTCGAATCATTAATAAATGTTGAAGAAGCTGAAGGTAAAAAATGGGGTTTTAATTTCTCATTTGCAGTAAAACCTTTACAAAAAAACTTTGTTGGTATGCTTAGCGTATTGAAGAAAAGTTACTTAAAAGTGCATGGTGATCCTACTTATGTTTTACCGTGGTACCTGCTTGTTGGTCAAACAGGAACGGGTAAAAGTAGTGTACTAAGTAATGCTAACTTACCATCACCAACGATTGATTTTGATTTAGTTGATCAAGCACCTGAGGGCTTTAACTGGAACCTTTATAACCAAGGTATTATTTTAGATACACCAGGAACCTTCATTGCCAAAGATGAACAGGGTAATAGAAATGGTGAATGGCTAGAATTATTAGGGTTGTTAAAAAAGCATCGTCCTAAAGAGCCTATCAATGGTTTAATTGTGACTGTGTCAATGGATGATTTATTGGCCGATAATAGCCAAAACTTAATTGATATGGGTATTAGTGCACGAAAAAATATTGAACAGTTAATGCAAAATCTGCATGTTCAAGTGCCAATTTATATCATGGTGACTAAATTAGATCGTTTAGCTGGTATTAGTGACTGGGTAGATGGATTAGACGAAAGCGCATTAAAAGATCCTATTGGTGAATCTAATGTGTCTGATGCACATGCAAGTGACTTTATTGGTACGGCTATTGGGAATATTTCAGAGCGTTTAAAACAATTATTATTGTCTGCTGTTAATCAAAAAACAGTAAGTTCAAACCTATTAGTTTTACCAACTAAATTTGAAGCATTGGAAAGACAATTAATTACTTTCACTGAAAGTTTATTTCAAGAAAATCCTTATCAAAAAACACCGTTCTTTAGAGGACTGTATTTTGTAGGTGAATCAAATTCGTCCGAAGCAAATAATCGTAGTTTATTCTCTCAGCGTTTGTTTACTGAAATTTTACCGCAAGAACGCGGTATGGTGACTTCATTAGCCCGTGCTGAAAAAGTAGCTAGAAATCAGCGTTTGGGAAAGGCTTTCGCATATAATGCATTTTTTGCAATCGTTATAGCGGCGTTATATGCGGGATACCAAACAGATAAAACGTTATTAAAAGATTTAGTAAATAATAACGCTGGCAGCTTTGAAGAAACGTTAGAACTAAGTACAAATATTGGAACATTACATCAATATCGAGGCATGGTTCAAGAACTGCAACAGCACTCATGGACTCCTTGGTATGGCATCAATGGCTCACCTGAATTTATTGCTAAATTAGAAGGTATGTTTGCTGAGCGTGTTCAAGCACGTTTAGTTGAAAAAACAGATGAAGTGTTTGTTAAAGAACTTGCTAATAGCTTTACTCGTGATGCAGATATTTCTGAAGAAAAAATTGTTGCGTTTATTAGTACACTAGTAAGACGTATTAATATTGTTGATGCTTTCTTAGCTGGTGCTAGTGAGAGTTCATTAGAGGCTATGCCAAGCCCATATAGTGAAAGTGACGCTGAGTTCTTTGGAATTGAAAATACTGAAATTATCGAACTATTAAATATTCTATATTTACAATCTTTAGAATGGAATAGCGACCGAAGCGCATTAGAGCAAGAAGTTAAATTACTTGATGAACAATTACTGGCGATTCTTATTAAAAGTAAAGACTTGTCTAATTGGTTGATCCCTTGGGCCAACCGAGTTGCTAAATCATCAGCGGTTAATGTTTCTGATTTCTGGTTGAATGGTACAGGTAAATTAACAACTGATACGGTTGTTACTGGTGCTTATACATTAGAAGGTAAAGAGGTGATTGATGACTTCCTTGCTCAAATTAAAGAAACGGGTCGATACGGTGATATTTTAGAGAAAATTTTACCTGGCTTTGAAGGAACTTATAAAAAGAAATACCTAGCGAGTTGGGAAAAATTCTCAACAAATTTTGTTAATGGTAACGATAAATTACGTGGTAGAAATGAGTGGCTCAGTGTCATAAATAACTTATCAACTGGACGTAATGTTTATTTCAACGCTCTAAATTTAGTTGAAGAACAAATTGCTCCATACAAAGATGACAGCGAATTACCTAGCTGGGCAAGTATGATGGGTTATTACCAAGAAATGCGCTCTTTTGCACCTGACGAGAAAAACTCTGGTGGCAAGAAAAATAAATTACTAGGAAAAATGGCACTCAAACTTGTTGGTAAAGCTGGGCCGTTAGGTAAAGCAATTGCTGGTGCTGGTAAAAAAGGATTGAAGACTCAGAAGAAACTCGATAAAGCCGGCGGTAAATCTGGACCTTCAGCTGACGAACGTCAAATGCAATTAGAAGAAGCTGGTAAATTGCTAGGTGAATACCGTAAAGCATTATCAGACTTTGTTTATAGCGCTGAAATGGGATCTGTTTCGCATGCAGCTATTACAGGTTTATATGCTAGCCCAGACAACCCTGCTAAGGGTGAAAGTACTCTAGCGCTTGCTTACGCGAGTGTGAAAAAACTACAAGCTATTGTAGGTAAAGAAAACTCAGAAAACAAAGCGTTCTGGACTCTTTATATGGGTGCTATCGATTTGATGCAACTTTACATGTTGGAAGAGTCATCATGTAAAATTCAAGATGTTTGGGTTAATGAGTTCTTAACTAATCTTGAAGGCGTTCCAGCTTACAAGCTGTCTAATTTAGCGTTTGGTTCAGAAGGTATTTTATGGCCTTTCCTAGACGAGAAAATGGGACCGTTTATTACAGAACGATTTGGCGCTGGTTTTGTTGGTTCAAAAGTAATGGGTAATACATACCCTGTTAATGCTGAATTCTTAGAATTTGCCGCTAGAGCTAAAGACGGTAAGCAAGCGAAACAAGATTCTTATCCTGTTCAACTAATCGGGTTACCAACCAGTGCAAACTTAGATACTAAATATCACGTTAGTGAAACTAATTTGACTATGCAGTGTGCTGAAGGGAATGTCAGTTTAATTAACAAAAACTTCTCTAATGATCAGTTGTTTGATTGGAATGAAACTTGTAGCACAACAAGTCTAACGATTAAAGTTGGACGTTTTGTACTTGAGAAAAGTTATGAAGGCCCATTAGGCTTCCCTCATTTTCTTGAAGACTTTAAAACAGGTCAAAAACGCTTCTCGGCAGCTGATTTCCCTAAATTCTCTAAGCAATTAAGAGAATCAGGCATTAGTTTCATGGATGTTAAATACCAGATCTCAGGTCAAGCAGTGTTGCTTAAATCGCTTGATACTAAAGAACTTGAAATTCCAAGAAACATTGCAGCTTGTTGGGTTGAACAATAAATGATTACGCTTGAGTCAAATAAAGAGTGGGATAAATTAGAGTTTAATTATCAATCTATTGATGGTGATGAAAATGCTTCATTACCCTTTAAACTACTAGTATTAGGTGACTTTTCATTAAGTGATGATAGTCGTGCTATACATATTTTGAAACCACAAAAAATTGACCAATCAAGTTTTGATCGTGTATTAAAAGCGCAAAATATTACTGTCAATATTGAAGTCGCTCTAGCGACTGATGACAGTAATATTGAATATATAGACATCGATTTACGTATTGAAAGCATGGCTTGTTTTGAGCCATTAACATTAATTAAATCGGTGTCTTATTTAAACGCGTTACAAACATTAATTACACGCATTAATTCATTGGTTAACGATGGAAGCTCTTTAGAAGAACAGAAATTTAGCCCATCTGAATTGTCTTTGCTGGCGCAATGCGGTGTAGAGTTATCTAATATTAATGATGTTGAATTACCGTTTGTGATTTGCGATATCAATGAACATTTATTTGAAATGTTAGATTTAATATTACACCACGAACAATTTCAGCAGCTTGAGTCAATTTGGCGTAACCTTTCTCAACTCGTTAGCTGTGCTGACGATGCGCAAGGGTGTTTTATTGAGTTCCTTGATCTTAGCCAAGAACAAATCATGGAAGACTTTCAAGTTAACCGTGATGTGAAAGACAGCTTATTGTTTGACGTTGTTTATCAGCAAGAATTTGCACAATATGGTGGCCAACCATATACCGCAATGGTAGCTGATTATGAATTTGGTTCAGGTATGCAAGACATTGCATTGCTACGTGCTATTGGCAAAGTAGCTAATGCTGCTCATGCCCCATTTATTGCAGGTGTTAGTCCTAAGTTTTTTGCAGGTGATGACTTTAATTCATTAGCAAGTACTGGCGATATTGAAGAGCTTATTAGCTCGCCTAAATATATTAAATGGCGCGGACTTCAACAAGAGCCCTTGTCGTCATATATAGCCTTAGCACTTCCACGTATTCAATTAAGAAATGGTTATTCATTTCCTGCTGGCGCAATTGGCCCACTACCCTATGAAGAAAATACACGTCTAACGACAGATAAAGTGTTGCTAGGTAATGCTTCTTTTGCTTTTGGTCGTTGTTTAATTAATAGCTTTGCGCGCTTTTCAGTGTGTACCGATATTTGTGGAATTGAAGGTGGTCGAGTACTACCTGCGTGTGACAGTGGTGTTGAACAACATTTCCCTAATTTCCCAATAGAATGTGTTTTGTCTGAGAAAAAAGTGTCGCAACTAGCCCAAATTGGCTTGCTGCCACTAAGTATCAACAAACGTATTAATGAGCTTATTTTTAATGTCGCAGGATCGATTCGTTGGGGTAGTTTAACAATACCAGTGTCACGAACAACTGACGAAATATTACATGCTCAAGTCGAAGCACAATTACCTTATCTATTTGTTATTTCACGCATTGCTCACTACTTAAAAGTTGTTGAGCGAGATAACGTGGGCTCATTAAAAAATGTGAGTGAATTACAAAGTGAATTGAATCGTTGGTTACGTCGCTATGTATCCGACGTAGAAAACCCCGCGCCAAGTGTACGAGCACGAAAACCTCTTAAAAAAGCTGAAGTTGTCTTGAGTAATAACGAGGAAGAAGGTCGTCATCACTTGAGTATTACCGTCGTACCGCACATGAAATATATGGGCAGTGATTTTGTTTTAGCATTAGATATTTTAGCTGAATAATGCCCAATAAGGAGTTCTTATGTCAATGCTAGGTTTTCTGACCCTCACAGGGACAGAACAAGGAACCATTCAAGGTGGTTCTCAACACGTTGAAAACGAAGATGAAATTGAAATACTGTGTATTGAGCACGAAATTAAAGTGCCCAGCGGTAGTGATTCAAAAATTAGTGCAGGGCAACCAGTACATGGTGGATTAAAACTCAATAAATTAATTGACCGCAGCAGTCCTAGATTAGCGCAAGCTATGTGTACACGTGAAGTGCTTTCTGAAGTTGTTTTAGCATGGTATCACCACACAAGTACTGGAACTCGCGAGCTTGTATATAAAATCATGTTAAAAAATGCACTCATCACTCGTGTTAGTACTTGGAGTCCTCATTTATTTGAGAAAGCTGAAGAAGAGTACCGATTGATGGAAGACATTACATTGAGCTACGAATCTATTATTTGGAGTTTTGGTAGTGAAGGTGATGTTGAATATGAAGTTACGGCTAAAGGGGCGCAATAGCTCGTGATGGAAATGGAAAGATTATTTGATCGTTTAAGTTTTTTAGACTTATCAGATGACCAAAAACGAATAGAAACTAAACGTGATCGTGTACTTGAATCAATTAGACATCACCTTAGTGGGTTGTTTAATACTGTTCGTGGCACGGTGTTGATTGATGCTGATTATGGCTTACCCGATATGTCGATGGGCCCAGGTAACAGTCAAGTACATAGTGCCGATATGATGGCGCAAGTGATGTTAGAAGCAATACATCACTTTGAAAAACGATTAATTAAGCCACAAGTAAAAGTGACGCTTAATAATACTGATAATTCATCTATTCGATTCGCCATCATGGCAACGATAGAACAACTAGATGAAACACGCGAAATAACCATGAATGGGGCAATTATAGCCAATGGTAGTTTCGTGTTTGATCCCATTAATTAGGGCTAATTGTGTTAACTGATTATTACAAACAAGAATTACGTCTTTTAAAAGACATTGCTGCGGACTTTTCTAAAGAAAACCCGTCGTTAAGTAGTGCCGTTGCTGGACCAAGTAGTGATCCCGACGCTTCAAGAATTTTAGAAGGTGTTGCATTTCTTACCGCAAATATTAGACAAGAATTAGACAGTCAATTTCCTAAGCTGCTTCATAGCTTGGCGCAATTAGTGTGTCCTCAATATATTAGACCTATGCCAAGCGCGACTATTGTTGCCTTTGAAGCAAAAGCGAGTCTTGCACAAGCATTGCCCGTTAATAAAGGCACATATATTGATTCAAAAGAATCGGATACCGGTAGCTGTCGTTTTAAAACAACCGATGACATTACGTTATTACCATTGAAATTAGCTCAAGTTGTTCAATACGAACAAGGCAGTGAACCAGAAGTTAATTTTGGTCTTAAATTTCAATTGATTAATCAAACATTAGATCAACTAGAATTTGACAATATTAGATTGTATTTAGGCGGCGATTATAGCGATGCAAGTGATATGTACATGCTATTACTTAATCAGCTAAATAGCGTTCAGGTTGTATCAAACGGTGAAATAGTTTTAGACCCTTCTGTTGTTTCAGCCACTGGTTTTGAACGTGAACAAAGTTTATTTCCACAACCAAAAGGTATGATGCCTTCGTTTGATTTACTACAGCAATATTTCTTGTTTCCACAAAAATATTTGTTTATAGATATCAATTTAAAAGATTGGCGTGGACGTGGTGCTGGTAGTGAATTTGAACTGCGTTTTACCTGCAGTAAGCCACCATTTAGAATGCCTAAGCTTAATCGTGATCATTTTGTTTTACATGCAACACCTGCTGTAAATCTATTTAACCTAGATTCACAATCAGCATTAATTGATGCGAGTAGTGATGAATACCAAATGCTACCCAATGTAGGCAGTTCTATCACGTCAACGCAAATATATAGTGTTGATCATGTTGAAAGTTTTGCTCGCGGCATGGAAGACCCACGCAGTTATCAACTCTTTGGTGGTTTCTATCAACCTGATTCAAATGATGCTGTCTATGAAATGGTTTACCGTGCAGGCGCTTCTGCTGACAACCCTGATTTGTTTTTAAAATTAGCGTTCCCAAGTGATCAACAGGTCGGTAAAAAAGAAATTTTAAAAGCTTCATTAACTTGTAGTAACGGCAAAGCGGCTGAAAAATTATTACCCGGTGATATCTGTGTTGCTACCAGTAATACCCCAGAATTAGCTACCTTTAGAAATGTGACTGCGCCAACAACAGCACGCCGTATTCCTATTGACGGTGACATGCTATGGCAGCTTATTTCTCACTTATCACTTAACTATTTATCAATTACCGACCAAGACACACTTAAAGCAATTTTACGCCAATATATTGCGCCGGATAATCGTGACAAAAGTGGTCGTTTAAGTAATGAGAAAAAAATAGATGCGATAACGCAAGTGACGGTTACACAAGGTGAATCATTGTTTGGTAATGCCTTTGTACACGGACAAAATATTAAGATTGTATTGAAGTCTGAAAATTTCCAATGTCACGGCGACAAATTTGTATTTGGCAGCGTGTTAGATCGCTTCTTTGCTGGCACAGCCGCAATGAATGTATATAGCGAACTAACTTTTGAAGATTTCTTTAGTGGAGACTGCCTGCAATGGTCAGCGAAAATCGGCAATCGTCCGCTGCAATAGAGCAAGCATTACTTAAAGACGCTTCGGCGTTTTCATTTAGTAAAGTGCTGTCTCATTTAACCCACATAGTGGTTGCTCGCGGCGAAGATCCAAGTACAAAAATACAAATTAGACCGTCGCTTTCAATGGATATTACGCGCTCACAAGTTGTCGCAGTAAACAAACGCGACAATGGTATTTATGAAGTTATTACAAATTTTTTAGGCTTATATGGCGCGTCATCACCATTACCTAACTTCTATACCGACGACCTAATAGCACTTGAACAAGAAGACCAAACTACAGCACGCCGTTTTTTAGATGTTATACATCAACGTGTTTATCAACTGTTTGCTCAAGCGCAGCAAAAATACAACAGCTTAAGCAGTGTGGTAGAGCGTCAACAACAAGAATTTAGTCAATTACTTCATACCATTACCGGTAGTCGTGATGCACAAATTCAAAAAGCGATGCCACAAAGTAATCAATTGTTATCTTTCGTAGGATTACTCAGTTCAAGACAACGTTCAGCACAAGGCTTAGAGACGCTATTAAGTGGTTTCTTAACGGGCGTGAACGTCAATATTGAGCAATGTGTAGAGCGCACAGTTAGCGTGCCAGAAAAACATCGTAGCCAAGTGGGCATATCATCATGTCAGTTAGGTAGCAATGCATTATTGGGTGACCGTTTAAGCGACAGGCATTCAAAAATTGTGGTGCACTTAGGGCCACTAAATCAAGCTGATTTCGACAGCTTGGTGAATGACAAAACACAATGGCAAACATTAGAAGGCTTAATCAAAGCTTATTTAACCATGCCAATGGAAGTCGATATAAAAATATCACTCATTGGTGATGCCGCCAAAGG
Organism: uncultured Enterobacterales bacterium; assembly: GCA_937981905.1. Classification (GTDB taxonomy): domain Bacteria; phylum Pseudomonadota; class Gammaproteobacteria; order Enterobacterales; family Psychrobiaceae; genus Psychrobium. Next base: position 1,709 of record CALJMY010000236.1, on the reverse strand, counting down.
TGTTGCATTAGGTGAAAGTAAATGGTGCCAGTTGGGTTACGACACATGGTTGTTAGCGCCTAAAACTGAACAAGAAAAGACAGAGAAATCGACTGACATATTAGTCAGTACGTTGCGCTTACAATAAGTGGCTCACGCAATAATAAGCTTAACGAATAACAAATGGATGGTGAATAATGACCAAGCAAATTAATTTTACATTTAATCATGATGTGCTTACGCCTAACGACAATATTACCGTGGTTAAATTCACCGGTGATGAAGGCATATCAACGCTTTTTGAATTTTCTATCGAGCTAAAATCAAGTAATCCAGATCTTGATATCGACGCTATTTTAGAATCACCAGCCAGTTTAGAAATTAGTTTTATTGACGACGTGCGTAAAATTCAAGGAATTATTTCCCACTTTGACGCCGTGCGCCAAGTGAATAACGAAACAATATATACCGCAACTTTAGTGCCACGATTATGGGAATTATCGTTATATCACACTAACGAGGTATATCTCGAACAAACGGTCTCTGAGATAATAGAAACAGTATTGCAAGAAGCGGGTTTTACTAGCTTAGATTATGACCTTTCAGACATTGAAGGTAATGATGTTACCGATAAAGTTTGGCCTTACAAATGTCAATACGGTGAAACACACCTTGACTTCATTTCTCGTTTAATGGAACGCGACGGCATTTACTATTATTTTGTGGAAGGTGAAGTCGGCGAGAAAGTTGTTTTTTGTAACACTTTAAACAGGCAAGAAGCCATTGTAGTGCCTGACGTGCTTTACAGCCCAATGTCGTCACTAGAAATTAATTCATTAGAAAACACGGTTAATAGTTTTGTTAGCCAACAAAAGCGTGTGCCTTACAAAGTATTAGTGAAAGATTATAACGATGACAAACCATCCGTCGATATTAAAGGCGAAGCCATCATTGATGAAAAGGCTAACAAAAGTAGTGAAATTTATGTTTGGGGTCAAAATATTGAAAGTCCGGAAGAGGGCGAAGTGCTAGCTCAAATTCGTGCTGAAGAACTTTTAGCCGCTAAACGTACTTATCACGGTGAAAGCTCAGTGGTGAGATTACTTACTGGTTTTAACTTTACGTTAAAAGACCATTTTCGTGCTACCTGTAATCAAGAATATTTATTGCTTAACATTCGCCATGAAGCAAGTAACCCAAGCGCGTTAGATTTTAGCGGCGGAATTGCCGACGCTATGCCACCAGTTTATACCAATACTTTTAGTGCTATTGCTGCCGACGTTCAATATCGCTCTGAGATTATCACCAATAAGCCCGAAATCCACGGCACGCTAAACGCCTTTGTCGATAGTGAAGGTGATGGTCAATATGCAGAAGTTGATGAAGAAGGGCGTTATCGCATAACCATGCCTTTTGACCGCATCGATCGCGATGGCGGCAAAGCTTCTCATTATGTGCGCATGAGCCAGCCATTCTCTGGTGAAAACCAAGGTATGCATTTCCCACTGCGTAAAGGCGCTGAAGTACTCCTTACTTTCATTGGCGGTGACCCAGACAGACCCGTTATTGCAGGTTCAATTCCAAATGCCTCACAACCGAGTGTTGTTAATGCGGATAATCATACCAACAGTATGATTAAAACAGGTGCGGGTAATAAGATTGAGCTTGAAGACAAAGACGGTAAGAACAGAATTAAGTTGCAAACAGGTGATGACAAAACTTATATGCAC
>CALJMY010000235.1 GCA_937981905.1 uncultured Enterobacterales bacterium | reverse complement strand
AGGTTATTTTCAAGTAATAAATTTTTTAGTCCTGTAGAGTCAGCAATCTCCATCTATTAATTTAAAGAATGGTCGGTGTAAATATTATTACGTTATAAAAGTACCATTGTTCTGAATTTTAGAATAAAGATATAGACGTCTAGATGTCTTTAGGGTAAATTGAAATTTAATAATCAATAATTCTATTATCGTCAGTGTTAGTTTAAGTGAGTGCGTTATGCCAATAAATATTCCAGACAAGTTACCTGCAAAACATGAACTTCAAAAAGAGAATATTTTTGTAATGGGGGAGACTCGTGCGCTTAACCAACAAATAAGACCGATGAAGGTGTTGTTGCTTAATCTAATGCCTAATAAAATTGAAACAGAAACTCAATTACTCCGTTTATTAGCTAATACACCATTACAAGTTGATGTGGAATTTTTGCGTATTCATAGCAAAGCGTCAAAAAATACACCGCAAGATCATATGAATGATTTCTATCGAGATTTTGATGAAATTAAAGATCGTAATTTTGATGGTTTAATTATTACAGGTGCACCATTAGGCGATGTTGATTTTAATGATGTCATTTATTGGGATAAAATAAAGAAAGTTTTTGATTGGTCTGAAAAACATGTAACTGCTAGTTTATTTCTTTGTTGGGCTGCGCATGCTGCTTTTTATCATTTATATAATCTGGAACGATTTATTCGCCCTGATAAAATAGCAGGTGTATTTTTACATCAACGTCATAAAAGTCATGATCCTCTACTACGTGGTTTTGATGATGAATTTTGGGTACCTCATTCTCGATTAGCCCAAATGCATCTTGATGAAATTAATGCTCATCCAGATTTAGATGTCTTAGCTGATTCACAAGACGCTGGCGCGTATTTAGTGGTGACTAAAGATCGAAGAAAATTGTTTGTTTTAGGTCACCCTGAATATAATACAGCAACGCTAGGTGATGAATTTCATCGTGACTTGAATTCGGGATTATCTCCTACTGTACCGAGTAATTATTTTCCAAATGATGATATTACTCAATCACCACGTGGTTGCTGGCGTAGTCATGCGAATTTGTTAATAACCAATTGGTTGAATTATTATGTTTATCAAACAACTCCGTTTGATTTGGATAATTTAGAACAAAGAAAACCAAAGCAGAAATAACCATTTTTTGAATAAAGAATAAACATTGCTATTGTACTGTTATTGCATTGTTTATTCTTTTATTCACTGTTTTAATTATTTTATAACCATTTCTAAATAAACGTTTTATTATCTATTAACTCTCAATACCTGCCATATGCCACGCTATTTAAAACTTATTATCCAATTTAAAATCATTAAATCACTTTACTAACCAATCAATTAGCGATATATCTAGTGTACTAATAGAAGGGTTTTTTATGGATACAGTAAATAGTAATGAAGTGAGTAAATTAAATTTACTACTACTTGATGATGAACAAGATATTATTAATTCACTAAAGCGTGTTTTACGTAAAGATTTTAATATTGTTGCGTTTACTGATGGTCATGCTGCTCTTGAGTACCTTTCATCTAATCCTATCGACATTATAATCTCAGATATGAGAATGCCAGCTATGGATGGCGCCGAATTCTTCACTAAATCTAGAGAATATCATCCTGATGCAATTCGTATTTTGTTAACGGGTTTTAGTGATATGGACGCGACCATTAAAGCTATTAATGATGGCGGGGTTTATACCTATGTCGGAAAACCTTGGGATAACCAAGCACTTAAATTGCTATTAACTAAGGCATCAGCTCATTATCGTTTAGAACAAGAATCATTGGTTTTAAACGATAAACTGCTTAATGCTAATAAAAAATTATCAACTTTTAATCACCAACTTGAAGCTAAAGTCGAAGATCGCACTAAAGCATTAAAAACTTATCAAGTTAAACTTAAATCAATAGTGCATACCCAAAAAGATTTACTTCATGATGTGTTAGAAATGATGTCGACAACTATTGAGTATCGGACAGGCTTTGGCGTTGGTCATAATAAAAGAATTGCACTTCAAAGCAAAGCGGTTGCTCGTTTTTTGAAGTTAGATGATGGAACCTGTCGATTAGTCTATTTATGTGCTTTATTACATGAAATTGGCATTATTGGTTTGAAAGATGAAGACTTTAGTAATATGGACTTTAACGTAGGAAAACTTGATAACGCCTTTAGTCATCACCCCGAAATTGGTGCTGAAATTTTAGGTCAGGTAAGTCGTTTATCATCATTAACCAATAATATTTTACACCAAAATGAAAATTTTGATGGTACGGGGATCCCCAAACATCTTGCAGGTGATGATATACCTATTGGCTCTAGAATCATTCGTGTTGTTAAAGATTTTGACTTTTTAATTGCAGGAAAAGAGAATAAGAAAAAAGTAGCAGTTGCTGATGCTAAATTATGGCTCATGTCACGTGTTGATATATGGTACGACGGTAACGTCATTGATGCATTATTTAATGTATTAAATAAACGTCCTGATTTTAAAGAAGATATGCAATACAGCGTAGGCATCGACGGAATAAAAATTGGCGACAAACTAGTCGAAGATTTAGTCTTAGGCAATGGTAATGTTATGCTCAAAGCAGGACAAAAATTAAATGGCACGATGATTGAGAAAATACAAAAATATGAAAAAAATAATAATACTAAATTAACATTATTTATCGCTTAAGGAGAGTTATATGCAAGGATCTATTTATACTACTTTTTCAGACATGATTATTGAAAAAATGGGGATGGAGCAATGGAATGAATTATTAGAAAAAACTAATCCTCCATCTAAAGGTATTTATACTAGTGGGCAACAATATGAAGATAGCGAACTTATTAACATGGTGGTTGAGCTATCAAATAAAACAGGTATTGAAGTTGAAAAGTTAGTTGAGGCATTTGGACAATACTTATTTGATAGTTTGTACAAAAGTAGCCCAGTAGATGTGTCAGAAATTAAAAGCTTAAGAGAGTTTTTATTAGCAATAGATCAGGTAATACATGTTGAAGTTAAACGAGTACATCCTAATGCATACTTGCCTAAATTCGAATATGATGAAGGGGATAATGGTGAACTTATTATGTATTACAGCTCTAAGCGTAAATTGTGTCATGCAAGCATTGGATTGATTTTTGGTGCTGCTAAAAAGTTTAATGAAACAATTAACATCGCTCATCCTGAATGTATGCATGATGGTGCTGATCGTTGTAAATTAGTAGTGAGCTTTAAGGAATAAACGATAATGGCAGAGGTTAATGCTTACAAAGCAGCCTATGAACGTGAAAAGCAAGCACGGCTTTTAGCTGAATCGTTATTAGATGAGAAAACTCGTTTCTTATATGAAAGTGTGAACGTTTTACAAAAGACAGTCGATGAACTTGAAGAAACACAAGATAAGCTCATTCAATCAGAAAAAATGGCCTCATTAGGTCAATTGGCTGCTGGGGTTGCTCATGAAATCAATAATCCAATAGGTTTTTCATTAAGTAATCTTAATACGATGACTGATTATATTAAATCTATCTTTGAGCTTGATTCATTAGTCATGGCGAATATTGAATCGTTAGGAGAGCATCCTCTGTCAAAAAATTATCTCGAATCACGTATAGATAATGATGTAGAATTTATTACTGAAGATATAGCAAGTTTATTAAAAGATTCAATTAAAGGGTTAGAGCGTGTTAGTGATATTGTTGCTAACTTGAAAAAAGTGAGCCATGTTGGAGAAATTGATAAATCTGAGTGTGATATTAATGAACTCGTTGAAGAATCGATTAAAGTCGTTTGGAGTGAATTAAAATATAATATGGAAGTAAATACCAATTTTGGTACGCTTCCTGATTACAGTTGCCATGGCGGCGAACTTACACAAGTATTAATGAATTTATTCATTAATGCGTCTCATGCATGTGAACCTCAAGGTACGTTAGATATAACAACCTCTGTCCAATCAGTAAATAATAAACAACACATTGAAATAAAGGTACAAGATAACGGTAAAGGCATGCCTAAAGATGTGTTAAAGAAAATATTTGATCCGTTTTTTACGACTAAAGCTGTTGGCGTTGGGACTGGTTTAGGTTTGTCTGTATCATTTGGTATTATTGAGAAACATGGCGGCATGATTGATGTAGATAGTGTTGAAGGTAAAGGAACAACATTCGTGATTTCTTTACCTATTTAAGCTATTAACTATGAATTAATAATTTACGATATTACTTCATAACACTCGTGATGCCTTATTAGTTTTTATAAAACTCAATAAGGCACTGTTAACAAGATACTTAAAACTTCTTATAACCCTTTAAATCCCTTAATAGTCCTTAAGCAGCCTTATTAAATAACGTTTTTCCTGACTGCATTAATTGTTTTGCCCAGGATAAACCATATAATCCATAAAAGTGTTTTGGCTTTAGTTTACAACGTGGATCTTTCAATAATAATCTTGCGTGTTGAAAACGACCCACACTAATATTAATTTTAGCTATATTGCATAAGTGTGCACCGCTGTAACGTAACATACTCGTTTTCATTTCTGTATTACTTAAACTCATTGCATGTTCTGTTAAACGAATGCTAAAAGGGCATTCCTGCTCAGGAATATTATTCAAACAAGCACGATTTTGTGCATCACGATGATATAACGAATGAATATTATTTGAATATGCTATTGGGCTTGCTAGTGCTGCGCGGCAGAATAGGTCTTGATCTTCACCTAATGGTTCGTTTAAAGGAAAACCACCAATGGTATCAAGTAATGATTTTTTGATGGTAATCGACGACATCATAAAAGGTAAATCTCCGCGAGATGCTACGTCAAAGAAATCAGTTAGAATAATACCTGTAGGATCTACATCACTAATATTTATTTTGGCATCAACATATTTTTCACCTGTCTCCACAATTTGGTAACGTGTTCCAAATACACCAGCTTGTGGAAACTTGTTAATTAACGCAGCTGTTTCTTGAAGATACAAGGGTAACCATTCATCGTCAGCATCAATAAAAGCAATATATTCATAATTAGCTGATTCTATGCCTTTGTTTCGTGCACTTGAAACGCCACCATTTTCTTGTTCAATAATGATTAAGTTTTCAATATTTTGGGATTTAACCAATTCAACACCATTGTCTGTTGAACCATCATCAACAACGATTATTTCGGCTGCTTTATATTTCTGCCACTCTATACTTTTTAGGGTACGTAAAATATGTTCTGCTTTGTTATATAGCGGAATAATTACTGTAAAATTTGGCTTGGTCATGGGTAATACTCCAATTTGATAATGCGTTAGTTAAAGCTGAAGAAATTGCTAATGTAGGTGAAACAAAATTATCAGTAAATCCTTGTTCTATTTGTTGTGTTATAGCATCAATATGCAAATTGTCAGCATCAAATTGATATTGTTCATTTAAACCAATTTGTTGACACCAACCTTTGCATTTACTGTGATAGTTTATTGAAATTACTGGTGTGTTCGCCAGGTAACCTAAAATTGAACCATGTAAACGCATGCTAATAATCACTTTGTAATTTGTTAAATCATTTAAAACATCAAATGGATTTGGATTGTACATTTTCATTGTGATCGGTAGTTTATTGCTTAAACGCGCAACAACACTTTGATTTATTTTCCAATCGCCTAACAAGCTATGGCCATTGAATGTTAATAATGTAATGCTTTCACCTGTTGCTACGTAGAGCTTTTCAATAAGATGGCATATCTCATTAATACGCTTTTTTTCTGTCTCTGTATTTGTATTACCAAAAGGGTCTACAGCGACAGGACATAATGATAATGCAATGCCACTTCGCGTTTTATTTATTTTTTGTATCGGCTTAGCACATAGCAATAGCGGGGCTAAATCAAATGTTTTTTCGACATTAGCATCAGGCGCTAATTCTCGCGCTATATCTAAGCTTTGTTGATCTCGTACACCAACAAAACTACATTCTTGTAAAAAATTAGCACAAGACCTTTCTGCTGCAACTGACTGGAATGGCCCAAGACTAACGCCAACCGCACGGCTTGTATGATTACCAGCAAGTTTCATCATATGCCTTTTAAAATTAATATCAGTTTCGCTGTGTAATACTGAACCGCCTCCAAAAATAATACTTTTACTTTGCGCCGCCGCTTTATACTGCGTTAATCGATTTTGACCGGGAAATACTTGATCAGAGCGTAATGTAACTTGCTTATTTATTGCAGGAACATTGTTTATAGCTTGATAAGCTCCCATGCTATTACTTTTGTAATTCAATAAATTATTAGCGCCCCAAAGCGTAGCATGCATAAGTGCATCATCACCACTATTTTGCATACCGTAGTATCCAACAATATGTGTGTCATATTTTTTAATCGTTTGTATTTGAAACATAAATTTCTCCAGTTTTAAGTGGATTTAAGGCCATGCCAATCCATAACAAAGCAGGCCAATATATATAAGCTAATATCTCTAAATTTTCAAAAAAGGAATAACAAATAAAAACTAATATCATGCAAAAAGCAGTACGTGACATTGCATTTTTATGGCTTTGAAATACTAAATAAAATGCAGTTATAGCCATTGGAATTGCTACTGCAAGCATACCCACTATACCTTTTACAAAGAGTAAACCATACCAACTATGATGACTGCCTATTGGCATATACGCTACAATATGAGGCCCTTTTTCTACAATGCCATGGCCCCAAATTGGTGCTTCTGTTTCCCAACGTTGTAATGCAATTGATGCTAATGCTGAGCGGACTCTTGATGATTCTGGTCGGGCTGCTTTAATGTCTAAATATGCCGTGTTAAGTAAATCATAAATGTATTCTGCAATCAGAAAAAAACAACAAATAGCAACACCAAAAATAATTAATCCTAATGGGTTTTTAATTTTTCCAAGAAACATTAATAGAAAAATAAGCATAAGAAATATAACTAATCCAGCGCGTGATTGAGATAATAAACACATGATTAGACTTCCTAAAATACCCGTGTTACGCCAGAACTTTTCTTTTTCTTGAGAACAAAAGATTAATAAAATACACGCCATAAATCCAGCTGCTGGTGCCCATGGAGCAAAGAAACGCCAGCGTCCTGCGCCCGTTTCTGGATTCAAGCCATAAAGACTTACCTTAAAAAAATCAGGTCCTGGACCACCTAACGCTTTTAACGGTGACGTAAATAAATCGGCAGGAGCTCCAACAATATAAAGAGCGACACTAAAAACGGCGAATACAAGTGAATGAGTTGCAATGATACAAGCAGCTCTTACCATCATTTCAGGTTTTATTTTTACAGTGGCCCCCAATAAAAGAAATAAAGGCATTAATGCCCAACCTTTTGCCCAACCTATAGTAGATTTTATTGTTTTGGTTAATCCTAAATCCCAATTGATATGTGCAATTAATAACGCAATAAGTAAAACCACTCCAGATGCTATCCATAGCCAAACAATAGCGGGTATGAAAGCATCTTTGTCTTGTAGGTTGGCATACCAACGTAACGTTGCCATCCCAAATATTAACCAACCAATAAGTGATCCCGTTACATATAAACCGCCAAAAGAAAAGAAAGGGTAAGTTAAAACCATACCATACCAAATTAGCTTTTCTTCAGTAGTAGTTCCATAATGTGGTTTCGTTGCCATATTAATAACAGTCCAAAAGTGATGAATAAAAAGCCTGCAATCCCTGCAATAACTGCAATTAATTTGTTCGGGCTACTATGTAGCACTGGATATGACGGGCTAGCTAATAATTGTATTACTGGGTATGAGGCGAATATGTCTGCTCTGCTAGCGTCAATTCTAGCGGCTGCTGATGTGAAAATTGCCTCAGCCATGTTGAACTCTCGTTGTAACCTTTCTAGTTCAATAACCTCACGAGAATAGATTTTTAATTGATCGGCTAGATGTCCTGCTGAACGTTCTAAATCAAGCACCATTGATGCTTGTCCTTTATACTTTGCAAAGGAATCAATTAAATCAGCAAATAGTTGAGAGCGTTTAGGTGTTGTTTCCAAATTTAAATTAGTAAAAATAGCAGAAGCATTGACACCAAATAATTCTCTACTGCGATTATCAATAGAGGTACGTGTTAAATCTAATCGTTTTTGTTGAGCAACAACTTTAGGATGATTGACTCCCCAACGCGAACTGTATTGTGTTAATTTAGTAACGCTTTTACCAAGTTCTTGAGAATATGCTTTAAATTCAACATCTGATTGTAAAGTAAAAGCTTGTCCTGCCATTTGAGGTGTAACGCCAAGTTCTTCACTTAATTGATTAATATACTCTTTAAGTTTATTAGCTTCTGCTCGAGCATACACTTTACGTTCTTTCACACCTGATAATGTTTTTATTAATTGTTCCATTTGATCAGTTGAAACTAGCATTGAACGTTGTTGAAAATTTAAAATAGCGCCACGGGTTAATGTCATACGATCTTGATATTGCATTAAAATATTTTTAATACTTTGGTCTCTGCGCGATACTTCATCTGCACGAAGGCCATCTAATTCTTTCTGTAGTGAATGATATAACGAAAATGCTTTCTCTTGAGCTAATTCTTTACTTGTGCCGTTAACAGCTAACGTAATGATAGATGTTTGTTCGGTTAGTTTTATTTTGGCTTTACCAAAACCGTTCACCGTCATGTTTAATTCTTTAGCAGCGCGTTCAAGTACCGTTCTACTTGATAACATTTCTTTGTAATTAACACGTGGGTTAAAGCCTCCACCAGAAAAAGGCGTATTAGTTTGTGAAACAACTTCCCCAATACCATTTAATGATACGCTACTGCTATTACCTGTACCCGGTAAAACAAGCTGCATATGACTTGTATATTGAGGTGTTTTAGATAAATAAAGACTAACTAGCAAAACTACACATGCATAAGACACTAAGCTAACGACTAAATATGGACGTTTTAATATACGGTAAACTTTGGATCTAAATAGCCCGAATTTACTTAATTTTATAATTGGATATCTCATATCACACCTACAGTACTTTAAATGGAAGTAATAAATCGGCAATTGTACGAGCTATATCTCGAAAATTAGTGACGGTGGAATCATAACAAGCAACAGCATCATTTGGCATTAAGTAAGGGTTGACTTGTCCTTGACTTGGCATTGTTAACAATTGCTCTACTGAACGTTCTATGACCTGTACTCTTCCAGTGATAGGATTTTTACTTGATAAAACAACGCGTCTTGGAGCATTTGTCCAGTCTTTTCCACCAACGCAGTTTGCTGATACAGCAGCTTGTAATAATCTTGTACCGTAAGGCAAACTTGTTGAATATTTACCAACAGCCGCATTGCTATTACTACCAGCCGAATCAATTAGATTTGACATGAATACTCGAAAACCTTTCGGTGTAATCTGACTTGGTCTAACAAGATGGGGTTGAAAACAACCTGTACTTGGAACTATTACTCTATCGCCTGCTACCAATGGATAATCCTTTACTAGTTTACCTGTTAAAATCCCTGTCATATCTATTTGTACTTGCCATCCTTTACGCAATAAAATGACTTGGTCTAGTTTAGCATCGGGTCTAATACCTGCAGCTGCACGTAATGCTTCCGACAAAAGTCGAGTCGTAGAGTAATCACCAAAAGCATCAATACGTTCTACTTGTGTCGACTTAGGTGCTTTGTGATTAATTAGCACTCTGCCAGGTTGAAATACTGCACCAGCAACCGACACTTCTATCGATGCCAAGTTAAGTATTTGAATAGTTACAATGGCAGTGGTTGGTTGAAAAACTTGTTTACGTACAAGTGCTAATTCAATATTTTTTTCTAAGCTGCTAGTAGTTTCACCAGTAGCTTGTATATTACCGATTATTGGTAATTTAACAGCACCACTATTATTAATAATATAACGACCATTAAACCCTTCACCATCTTCGATAAGTACCTCTAATAAATCGCCAGGGCTTAGTAATAAACCTTGAGCAAGGATTGGGTCTAATCTGTCATCTGCAATATCGTTAGCCGCGTTTAATCCTAATGGCTTATCGATACGATAGTTTAATGCAGCACCTGTTTCTAAAAGATTTGTACAATCTAAACCAGCAGAGAATAATTGACCAGGTGTTTGTTCATGAATGAAGTTATCACCTTTATGACCAGGAGTCCCATAGAATTGAACATTACCTTTAGTTAGATCTGTTGATGAATGTTGAGCACAACCGCCAATAAGTAACGCAACTACGCTAACAATGGCTACATAACACTTATTGGTTTGATGAATATTTAACATATCGCTCTCCATTATCTTTTAATCACTTACTAGGAGATTGCAGTAAGCATACCAATATAGGAGTTTGTTTTAACTTACTGATATTTAATGTTTTATGTTTTTGTGTTTTTTATTTTCAATCAGTTATTTTTGTTTTGCAAAAGGATGTTTTGCGTTTTGAAAGCTGATATTAGCGAATAATCTATGGATTTAGGCGTTCAAAGGAGAGTTATTTACAACCTTATTAGACGTTGGTTCCACAAAAAATCCGCCTAGCACGGCGGATAATTTAAAGTGAGTAGGTAATTACAATAATTAATAAGCGCCTTTTGCACCTAATACAGCAGGGATTGTTAAACAAATTATTTTACAATCCATCCAAATACTTTGTTCCTTAATGTAAGATTTATCTAAATGTAGTTGCTGAGTGAAGTTTGTATCAGCACGACCAGACACTTGCCATAGACCGGTTAAGCCAGGTCTTGAAAATAATCTACCTTGGTCGTTTTCATCATACTCATAAGTTTCGATTGCTAATGCTGGACGAGGTCCTACTAAGCACATGTCTTTTGTTACAATATTAAATAATTGCGGTAATTCATCAATTGAATACTTTCTGATAAATCTTCCGATTATTGTAATACGTGGATCATGGATATACTTTTTACATACACCTTCACGTGCACTCGTGCTTGGATCTGGTTCTTGATAATGTGGGTCTGTTTTTAAATACATAGAACGGAATTTATACATTTTAAAATGACGTCCATATTCACCAACTCTTATTTGTGAAAACAAAATACTACCTGGACTTTCAATTCTAATTAAAATCATCACTATTAATAACAAAGGGCTCAGTAACAATAGGGCGATAGCAGCAGCTGCTTGTTGTAGAATAATAGGCATACCGCGATGGCCAAATTTTATCGCTTTGACTTTCTTAGCCTGAGAGTGAGTTAACGTATTAATGGTTCTATCAATAATTTGAATATTCATTATTTTTCTCCTTTAGTCGCTAGACCTAAAAAGTAGACACGAAATAGAAAAAGGGGATTACCGACAACATAACGATAAAATTTATTTTTTGGTTCTTGTATTAATCTCCATACCCATTCCAAACCAAGTTCTCTTAACCACAACGGTGAACGTGATATTTCACCTGAGTAGAAATCAAATAATCCACCAACAGCTAAAATTGTTTGGCACTTTAATTTAGATCTGTTTTCTAAAATCCATGATTCTTGAATTGGTGAACCCAATGCCACGAGTAAAATATCGCAATGGCTTTCGTTGATTTGAGTAATTAACTGATCATTGTCTGCTGGTGGCGTATAACCGTGTTGTACTCCAGCAATGAGTAATTCTGGGTATGTATTCGTTAAATTTTTAGATGTTTGTAGTGCAACACCAGGCTTCGCACCTAAAAGAAATAACGATTTATCTTTTTCAATACAGCGGTTACATAAGTGAGGCAGCATGTCTGTACCGTTATTATTGTCGGTAGGTTGATATCCCGCTTTTTTTGTTGCTAGACGCATACCTGAACCATCTGAGAATAAAGCATCTGCTTGTTGTAATTGCTTCATAAATTTAGATGATTTAAGCCCTAAATTAATCGATTGAACATTAATGTAAAAACCAATTTTTGGCGAAAAACTATGATGAGTTGTTATCCAATTGATAGCTTCGTTGGTTGTAACGTTGGCAATGTTTAAATCAAATAAGTTTATGATTTTATTGTTTTTTAATTTTTTATCATCGTTGTTAGAATAAAATAAAAGACACAATAAACTTTTAGCAATTAAGCATTGACGTTGAAGTAAGGTTGAATTGAGTTGTTTTATTAGTAGTTGTTCTTCATTTGCAGCAACAAGTCCGATAATTTTGTGTAAATCATAAAAACTAAAAATTCCTGCCGTTGAATTATATTGTTGATTAATTTTTTGTTGTTTGGCACAAGACAACGAATCTGAAAAGTGAACGCCACTAAAATTTAATTCGCCACGCACAACGTTGAACAATAAAGCGCTTTGTTTAAATAAACCGTGATTAAAATACTGAAGCGAAACTGTACGGCCTAATGCATCTTGTTTGGAAATAGTTGATAGAGCAGGCGTTCTTTTATAAAAAGCACATAAAACATTTAATGCCATCAATGGCATACAACAAATAATTAATAGAGCTGAAAAAGAACGATTCACTAAATTTACTTTAACGGTACTTTTAGATAACAAAGCAAATACTGGAATTGTTCTTAGGGTTAAATAACTTATTGTTTTCATATCAAACCACCTAGTCATGTTGTGTATACAATGACTATTGCTTAAGTTATGCCAATTGATGGATTTATTTTAAGTGGTTGTTATTTAGGGTTATGTTTTATTTTTGTTTGTTTTGTGTAACTTATTTGTTTTGCAATTGTTATTGCAAAGTGAGAATTTTTTTATTTTGCAACAACTTGAGGATTAAAAAAGGAGGGCAATGCTCAGTAGTGTTTAAATGCTTTTAATGAGGTTGATATTATTGATTTTTTAAGAGGAGCTAATGCTAAAACGCATTTAGAGAAACAAGGATATAGAGCTATTATCTGTTTAGTTTCTATCAAAAGTAAATCTTTACGGACAGGTTTACATTGAATTTTTGTAAAGAAATTATTTATTCTAACTAAACGATCTGCAACACAAAATATTGTTTTATGTAATAAATTATCTAAACGACCATTACGTAATGGGCCGAAGTTATGATGTCTAATATAATCTGTTAAGTTGATATCATAAGTGTTATTCCAAACTTGAGGTAATTCCTTAATAAAAGAACAGCCCTTACTAAATTCGATAATATGACTGTTTTCTCCCCAGCCTACATCATTGTCTGGTTTTACACGGTTTTCTCTATTGTTAATAACTTTGAGTAACCAATAACGAACTTTGCGACTATTTCTTACGATCATTACCCCAGAATTGAATCTATTAGAATACCCTTTAACCATATACAAATCTTTTCCAGTTTCTAATATAGAACTGATACTAGGGCAGTTTTCTTGGACAATAGCGTCGGCATCTAAAAATATTACATGCTTATAGCCTGCTAAAAGTGCGTTATGCATTAACGTTAATTTGAGCCAGCAACACTCAATACCTAGTTTTGAAAAGAAAGGTTTGGTGACTACTTGGTAATGATAATTAAACTTTTTAGCAAATTGGGCATGTGAACGTAGATGGTTCCGATATCTCCACTGATAACCATTGAGAGCAATGCTGAACACGAGAGTGTTATTGTCTGTCATAAGTCTCTCCTTCCATTATTCGTACAAATACAATATGAGACTTCGATAAAGCAATATTTATTCCTATTTATTTTCTTATTGTTTTTATTTTCCTAACTGATTGATATTTAATGTTTAAATTAAGGCGTGGTGAGGTTTTTATTTATTATTTATATAATAATAAGTACATATGTTTCGACTTAAATTTGCAATATGAAAATATCGAAGAAAGTTAATATGATGCTTTTATTAATTGAAAAACTATCTAATGTTATCTTAGTAAAATTAAGTAGTTAAAGGTTGATGAGTACATAAAAATTTGTATTCGAACGTCTGTATTAATAGTTGATTTATTTAATGTAAGAAAATCTTTCAACTATCTTTTGTTTTCATTATATTTTTAATACATAATCATAATTAGTTATTGGCTAGCTATACTTTAAAATTATAAATTTAATCAACAGTTTATCTGTTTTATTACAATAATCAGTGTAGTTAGAATAATTATTTATGGCCTAATCAACGTAGCATATTCCGTTATTTTTGATTGTTTAGGTATATTACTGGATGTAATAAGGTGAACTATGCAAAGTTTAAACGGACCAAGAATATTATTTGTTGATGATGAACCTGGTGTTTTACGTTCGCTAGAACGTATTGCACGAAAAGTTGATGCTCAAATCATTACCGCATCAAGCGGTAAAGAAGCATTGGAAATTATTAACCTTTCTCCTGTTGATGTTATTGTTTCAGACATGAAAATGCCTGAAATGGATGGTAACCAATTATTAGAGCAAGTAGCTAGAATCACGCCTGAAACAGTTCGCATTGTATTAACTGGATTTGCAGATATGGACATGGTGTTATCTGCCGTTAATGAAGGTCATATCTGGGGCTATTTACAAAAACCCTGGGATAATTATGAGTTAATTGTAAAATTAAAGCAGGCTTTACAATTACAGCAAGTTTTAGCTGAACGTACCTTAATGCGCAGGACGATAGAGCAATATCAACAATATCGAAAAGATAACTTTGAAGGTTTTGTTGGTGATTCTGTGGCTATGCAGTTTGTTTATTCTTCTATTGAACAATGTGCTCCGAGTCATGCCTCTGTTTTTATTACAGGACCAAGTGGCTCAGGTAAAGAAGTTGCTGCACATGCTATTCATCGGTTAAGTAAACGGGCTGCAAAACCTTTTATTGCACTTAATTGTGCTGCTATCCCTTCAGAATTAATGGAATCAGAGATTTTTGGTCACGTTAAAGGTGCATTTTCTGGCGCTGTTTCCAATCGAGATGGCGCGGCATCATTAGCTAATGGCGGTAGTTTATTTTTAGATGAAATAGGCGAAATGGATATTAATTTACAAGCTAAATTATTACGCTTTATTCAAGATGGTAAATTTCAAAAAGTAGGTAGTGGTAAAGAAGAGTATGCCAATATTCGTTTCATTTGTGCGACTAATCGAAATCCACATTTAGCAATCGCCGATAAAAAATTAAGAGAAGACTTATACTATCGCTTGAATGTTATTTCTTTATCTTTACCTGCACTTAAAAAACGAGACAAAGATAGTCTTAAATTAGCACAGCATTTTTTAAATCACTATAGTGAAATAGAAGAAAAAGGATTTGTTGGTTTTTCCTCTGAAGCTGAAAAGCTAATCTTACAATATCCTTGGCCAGGAAATGTACGTCAATTGCAAAATGTAATTCATAGCGCAGTAGTTATGTCTGATGGGCCGTTGATCTCCAAAGATATACTATCTAATCAGTTATTAGGAGAAGATAGTGAGGTGGTATTAAATAATACGGTTAGTGTTAATGAACCCGTATCACAAAATATATCGGTATCAACGCCAGAACTTGGAAATAATGATGGGGAGATAATCCCCTTAGCTGAAGTCGAAAGACGTGCTATTACTCAAACAATTGATATTTGTGAAGGTAATATTGTGAAGGCTGCTAGTGAACTAGGTGTTAGTCCTTCAACGCTATATCGAAAAATACAACAATGGCAAGAAGTTGAACATTAATTCTCGTTTTCAAAATGAAAATTAACGTTGGTAGGCGTTGCAAAATGCAATAATAATTCTATTAGTGTAAAAATAATAAAAGCCCAGTTAACTATTTTATATATATAAAACAGTTAATTGGGTTTTTTTATACATATTGGAATAGAACTTGATACGTCTTAACCTAAAGGTCATAACTGTTAGGAAATAATATGTGGATAGCTAAAGGTAAACGATTATTTGAACCTGTTTTATTGTTGTTTTCTAATACAATGTGGTTATTTGGCGCTGAGTTTTTTGCGAAGTTATCTCGAATTCTTACGATTATTGTACTTGCAGGAACATTAACACCTATCTCATATGGTACAGCGTTTTTAGCATTAGCCTGTCATGATATGTTGGCATTAATTTTACGTGCTGGTGCGGGCTCTCAAATAATTCGTTGTGATGATAATCAATTAGAAGACTTAGCTAAAAATGGTGCGACTATTCAATGGGGAATTTGTTTAACTCTAGCGACTATTCAGTTTAGTCTTGCTCATTACATTGCTGATTTATACGACAACCCTGATTTAATATTATTACTTCAAGTCATGGCTGCAACTTATCTGTTTTATCCTTGGGTTAGTATCAAAATATTCTTATTACAACGTGCTAATCGTATGCGTCAATTTAGTATCTGCAACGGAATTTGTATTACGGTAGAGAATGTTTCAATTGCGTTATTTGCTTGGTGGAAAGCTGATTTTATGGCTGTTGCCTACGGAAAAATTGTTTTCTCAATATTATGGTTAATCTTATTTTCCTGTATTCCAGTTAAGTCATATGGCTTAGGATTTGATATTAAAGTGCTTAAACAATTATTAAGAACTTCAAGTCAGTTATTTAGTTGTGAGTTTTTACGTTCCCTAAGACTATATGCAGATATTTTTATTGCTGGAAAAGTAATGTCACCAGAATTGTTTGGTTTTTATAGTTTTGCTAAAAACGCAGGGGTAGGGTTAAGTCAATCTATTAGTAATGTATTTAATGGTGCCCTGTATCCATTTTTATGTAAATTACAGCGCGGAAATACATTAAATACACATCAACATATTATTTACTTAGTTAGCTTGGCAGTCGGAATGATTTTTATCATGCAAGCATTCATGGTGGAATATTATGTACCTGTTTTATTTGATGATAATTGGCATGTCATGATCCCTGTTGTGACCATTATATGTTTGACTGCATTGCCATCAATTATGATTGATACTTACTGTAGCTTTGAGCGTGCCAAAGCACATTTTAATATTGAAATTTCTACACGATTTATATGTTTAGCGATTACCCTTTTATTATTGTTTTTATTTTCACCAACTCAGCCAATGGATTTTGCATTAGTGATGTTATTGGGAAGTGCAATGTGGTGTTTAGTTATTTACTTTTCTCATACTTCAATACATAAAATAGCGAATTCTGATTTTTTTAACACGGAGAAAGCATCATGAATATTAATTCAGCACCTATCAATGCGGCACCTATTATTTCTATTGTTATTCCGATGTATAACGTTGAAAAGTATATTGCTCAGAGCATCAAATCTGTTTTAAATCAATCATTTCATCATTTTGAACTGATCTTAGTTGATGATGGATGTACGGATGGCACATTAGATGTTGTCAATGAATTTGATGACATTCGTATTCGATTAGTGTCTCAGCGCAATCGTGGGTTATCAGGCGCTAGAAATACGGGAATAGACGCTGCTAGAGGTATTTATGTAGCGTTATTAGATGCAGATGATTTTTGGGATAAAGATAAACTATCAAAACATATTATGCATTTAAACCATAACCCACAAGTAGGTGTTAGCTATTGTCCGTCACTATTTGTTGATGAAGAAAGTAATTTATTAGGAATTGGACAATTTCCTAAGCTTCAAAATATCACTAAACAACATATCTTTTGTCGTAATCCAGTAGGGAATGGTTCTGCAGCTGTTATTAGACGTTCGTTATTAGATGAAATAAGTTATTACGGAACTGGACAGGATAAATACAGAAAAATGTATTTCAATGAAAATTTACGCCAGTCAGAGGATATCGAATTATGGACGCGTATTGCTATTTCTACCAATTGGTTATTTGAAGGGATAGAGAAACCATTAACGTATTATCGTGTTAATGAAGGTGGCTTATCAGCTAATCTTAAGAATCAATTTGATTCTTGGTTAAAAGCCGTTGATCTAAATAGAGATAAAGCGCCTGATTTTTATAACGATTATTTTCAATTAGCAAAGGCATATCAATTACGTTACATGGCTCGCCGTGCTGTTCAATCGAGTAGTCGTTTTGATGCAATAAAGTTAATACACAGAGCATTATTTTGTGATGTAAGAATCTTATCCCAAGAACCGACTCGTACTAGCATAACGTTTTTAAGTGCATGGTTAAAACTTTTGCCAGCAAAACTATACGGGCAAATAGAACTAATTGCTATGTGGTATTTAGGTAAAAAGAAAATAAGTTAACTAAACTTTAAACTTGGAAAACATATTTTTAGATGACTCTATCTTGTTGTAATAATTTTATGTTTGAACATATTAAGAGTAATAATAATTGTGATTAGATTATTAGCTAATCACAAAGAACCAAGATTATTAATAAGTTTTAGGTGTACTATTGTTGCGTTATAGGTAAAGCATAATCAGATTTTATAACGATATAAATCAATATCTTCTATGTATTATTGATCTATTACAATTTAACTCAGTAAGATAATTTATGTCATATCTGACGTTAGCTTTTTAATTGC
>CALJMY010000234.1 GCA_937981905.1 uncultured Enterobacterales bacterium | reverse complement strand
AGGAATGTAACTTCCTAATAACACCAAGCCAGCATTGTTAATGTTAATAGGATCAGTCATTTTTTCTTCTTCGTCGTCTTCAGGAAATAACACTTTTTGGTTAACGACTTCGTCAATATTATCGGTGGTATCTTGTGAGGTATCACCGTTAAAAGAATCGTTGAGGGGTTGTTGGGCAAGTGTTGAATGGGCTGTGTTTATATTTTCAGAACGATTAGTCGATGCTTTATTAGACATAGTAGTAGACACCTTAGTAGACATAGTTTTAATTACTTTTTCTTTAATTGAATGAGGCACGTTAATGTGGTCGTCGGTTAGCATAGTCGCTATTTCAGGCATGAATGATTGATTAAAAAACTCGTTTAAATAATGACAATAATCGTGAATAAAATTGTCTGTGTTTTTATGTTTTTGATGTCCTATTATGTACTGAAATATAAAATGATATTGATGGTGTAACGGCGTTTCTTTTAATATTGCTCCGCCGCTATCTTTATGTATTTGAATAAAACGTTGAGTGAGTTGAGTGAGTAGCTCGGCATAAGATTCTACGGCCTGATAACGCGTTTGATTGATAGACCACAACAATTTAATTAACAGTGATTCTGGAATATGTTTGAAAAAATGAGTGCTTAAACGTGGAGACTCTATAAAGCGTTCAACAAATTGAGTTATCGCTGCTGGGTTGCTCATTAATAAGTGTTCTATTGCTGTTATTAACTGTGTTTTGAAGTCTGTTGTTATAGTGCTATTGGTTGTTAATTTTAGTAAAAACTGCTGAATAATTGCTTGTTCTGTTAGTTTTTCGGCAGGTTGTGCGACCTCTGCCGTTGTGATGTATTTTTCATCATGAGTCGCGTTTGGTGATGTTGGTTTCGAGTATTTGGCTGCTTTAAATAACTCATCAAGGTTTATCGACTGTCGACTATTTAATTGTCCACCAGCAAGTTGCTCAATTAATTGCGCCATAAAGTATTGTTGTTGAGCTAACGTTGTTAATTTTTTAAAGCACTCGTTAATTAACGTTAATGCGTTTGATGCATTAACAATTTGACTGCTAGTAGACAATAGTGAATCAACGTAAGTCAGTGTCATTAATTGTTGTAATAAATACGTTAGGTTGTGCTGTGCTAATTGGCTAGTCAATGCTAACCATGGTGATTTAGCCGTTAATACTTGCTTAATGAGTCGTTGAAGCAATAACGGATTATTATCTTTAAGTCGTGTAAATATACTATTAATGGGTAGCGATTGTGGTAATGGTTTAGCAAGACCAAACAAAGCGCTAAGCACTTGATAATCTGAAAAGTTAGTTATCATTGATGATGTTTTTTTTGGTTTTGACTTTGCTGTCACGGTTATATTTTTTGTGGTGTCTTGTGCTATTTCAGTTAATAACGCTGTTACTTTATTGGTTGTATTTTTTCTGGCTGTTATCACACTTAACATGTGCTGCATCATTAGTTCATAATTGAGATTATGACGGGCAGCTAATTGACGAAGCACACTGCTCAAGTAACTTTTCTTGTTAAACGAACTGCCACGTTCAGTAAATAAATAATGTAGGCTAAATTCCCAAATATTTTGCACAACCTGCTTTGGTTGACTACTTGATGTAATGCTGTTGTTTTTATTGTTGTTTTTTATCTTTAACTGACGATTTAACGATTGAGTTAATACATTATCAAACAACGAACCGTTGTTAGCGGTATCAATAATAAACTGAGAATGTAGAGGCGCTAACAATATCACTATATCGGTTAGCGTTTTATTTGGTAAAGCACTAGCCCAATTATGTATTACGTTGTTGGTATTGCCATGTAACAACAATAATTCTTGTAATAATTGTGGCTCTGTTTGAATAAGTGTTTGCCACCATGTGGTTAATGCTGTGTTGTCTGCTTTTTGAAGCGCTGTAACAAAATCTGTTAACCATTGAATTGGGTTATTTGAAGCTGTTGAATAATGCTCACCAATATTAATGGCTGATTGCTGCGCCGTGGGAGAAAGCAAACTGATTTGTGTGTGTGTTTGTGCATTATTTTTTGTCTGCTGGGTTGTCTCAAACTCTTGTTTATTTGCTTGTCTATTTGATAGCTGTTCTGATAATTTTTGTTCTGATGACTGTAATGATAACGACAATAATAATTGTTGTAATGGTTGCAATTCACGAGTGCTTTCAACGCGGCTAATATGACTATATATATTTTGTAATACCATTTCATAGGCAAGATTATGACGACTAGCCATTTGTTTGATTAAACTCACCATATAACGATTACGATTAAATTCACTGCCCCGTTCAATCATCAAATAACTCAAGGTGAATTCCCACAATAGCGCTTTGCTATGAGCTGTAGGTAATGATTTAGAATCACTCTTGGTCATGTTTTTAGGTACAGGAATTAGCCTATCAGTTGATGACGTAGATTTGTTTTTAAGAACATTATCAGCAGAGAATAACATCGAAGAATAAGGCAATAATTGAGTAATATATTGGTGAGCGCTTGGCACTAATAACAAGATAATATCGAGTAACATCTTGTCAGAAAACTGATGAGAAATATGTTGAAGTACGCGCTGTTGCTGACCAAGTTCGGTGATTAACTGTTGTAATACTTCATGATGATGTTTCATGATGTTAGGCCATTGCATCATTATTAGATCACAAGAGCCGCCCTTAAATACTAGGGTTAATTGTTGTGTTATTTTTAATGTATTGTGTGAGTAAAACGCTGTTGATTGCTGCGTTTTAGCCGCTGCTGGTATGTTAAATGTCGTTTTTAATTCTTGCACAAATCCTAACATTTGTTGACCAAGGGACGATCTGTTTGTTATTGACGATAACGAGAAACTAAGGGTGTTTAGCAGCGTAATTTCATCACTGTTATGATGTGCAGCCATTTTTTTGATGACATTAAGTAAATAACTTTTACGATTAAAGACACTACCGCGTTCAACTAATAAATAATCAAAGGTAAACAACCATAAATGTTGTTGTGAAAATGCAATATTGCCATTGATGTCTTGAATGTATTGCGATTGTTTTCCATGCTTAGTCTTTTGTTTGTTCTGCTTATTTTTCTTATTCTTTGCTAGTACATCATCATTAATAGTTAAAGACGACGCGTTAAATAATTCATTAATAAAACTATGTTCAGTGGGTTCTAATAACATTAATACGTTATGTAATTGAGACGCTGAAAATGCATTGACCATGATGTGTCTTACGCTAGTTTGTTGGCCATGTTTACGAATAGAGCGAACAAATAACGAGGCTTGTGTGGTGATGAGTTGCGACCACTGTATAAATAATTCAGTGGCTGGTAATGCTTGTAATCCGTCTTCTATTTTTTGTTGCCACCAAGTGGTTTTAGCACGATGTAATGATGGATGATTATATATGTCTACTTTACTTTTTAACCCTAGCGTATTGTCAAACGCCGCGTTTGATAATAATGGAAAAAACAGTTGCTGAGCTTTTAACGTTAACGTTGACATTAAACGTAGTAATAACTCAGGCGATAATTGATAAAATAACCGCGTAGCCATTTTTGATGCTTGTTTGTCTGCATGATTTAATTGCGTGGCAATATCGTCCAAATGTAATTGGGCATTTTCATCTAACCAGTTTGATGAACTTGATGTAGTAGTTTTTGCATTCCATGGCAATATACCTTTGTTTAAATAAACCATTAATTTAGTTAAACGCGATTGTTCATTGCTCATTATTGCTACGTTATTTTCACTCGATAAGTGCTTTTTTGATGACTGATTTGATGACAGTGTCGATTGTAGAGTCGATTGTAGACTCGATGCTGACGAGCTTGATATAGCCTGCGAGCTTGAAGACGTCGTCTCGTTTTGTTGACGAGATATGGTCAGTTGTTCGCTGAGTTGACTAGTCAGTTGTTGTTCTAATTTGCTCTCTAATTGATGATAAAATGCTTTATCATCAATAGTCTCAAGATCAAGGTTGAGATTTAGATTTAGATTAAGCGTATCGATATAAATAACTTCATCAACGTGATTAAACTGCTCAAACACGCGGTCAACAACGACTAGTAAACGTGATTTAACATAATCAACGGCTTGCACTTGAAACGTTTCGCCTTGTTGGGCATTGTCAAAATCAAAATCAAGCTTAAGCGAGTCAATAATGTGTTGATTATTCATTAGTAAGACTCACTTGTTGCGCTACATTGAGCAGCCGTTGAGTCATTTTCTTCTAGCTGTTGTTCTTGAGATTTTTTTAATGATTGATCTCTCATAAATATCATTAACGCTTGACCAGCATCAGTACTTTCTTGACCACAAATAACCTGAGATTGACGAGCACTCAACCATTCAAAATATAAATTTTCAAAGATCATCATTGTTGGATAATCAACCCAATATACATTCGCTAGAATGTGCGATGGGCATTGTGTATGCACTTCTTGTTCTGCTTGTTGTTGATATTGAACATTGGCAAAACGTTGTGTGTAATTGGGCATAACAACACTAATTTGACACGATAAGTCATCGTCGACATCATGTTCTATTAGTTGATTATCGGACCGTAATAAAAGATGTTCGACAAGATGAAAGTGCTCGCTGGTTTGATTGACATAAGTAATAAATTGAATAAATAAATTAACTAATTGATGAGCGCGCTCTTTATTCGATGTTTGTGCTATATGTAACCAAGATGACTTTTTAGCGGGCTTTTTAGATGAGTTTTTGGATAAGTAATCACCATTAAAAACAATGTCAAACGTTTGTTTATCGTCTGCTTTATTTTTATCAACAGGTAATAACTTATAACGATTACGGTTCATACCATGTATTAATAAGGATTCATTGATGGTGTTATTTTTAAACAATTTCAAATGTGAAATTAATGTTTTAAATATAGCGTAATTGCCTATTTGTGCTGGCTGCACAGCATGAGCATCAAATAACGTATCAATTTTGTTATTATCTATTTGTATAAATAATGATTTATCTTGTTCGTTAGGCACTAACGTTAGCGAGAAGTTTTTTAAACTCTCACAGCAACGTAAGTTTGGTTGATTACTTTGTTGAATGTTTAGTCCTAAGTGAAATGCTAAACGGTTATAAAATCCACCAGTATTGGCATTAGAAAATTGACGAGTGTAATCAAATGCACCACCACGGTCTTTTGTTACCCCAATGATAGACGATAAATAAGCTGCTTTTTGTTCGATCACTTTATGTGCGATGGGTTGCGTTTCATCTTCATGAAACTGTGAAAGCAGTGGTAATGATAGCGTTTCGCCATATAACGCTAATAAATAGTCAAGTACGTGTGATTTTCTCTCTTCAAATAAATCAAATTTAGCTAATAACTCAGGTAACTTTTGACGCGCATTATCAACATATAACGCTTCTATGCCTGTCATCTTTTTATTGTCGATATAATTAAAATGATAACTTTGACCGCTGCTAATATCTTTAGAAAATAATGAACGAATACCCGTTATGTTAGCGTTAAAATTAGCTAGAAATTGTTCAAAAACAGTTAAGTAACCACGTAATTGTTTGGTCTTTGCTAAATCATTAACAGTGATTGACGAAGATACGCTTTGGACACTTAAATGATAAGCAATAGGAAAGTTATTTTGAATAGAATAATAACGTTCAAACCTTTTAAATTGCCCAGTAGGTCTTTGATATAACGAATCTGTTTCTTGGCGAGTATGTCTTATTGTTTCGGTTTTAAATAATTTATGCTGATAACGGTTGTTAAAGTTAAGAAAATTAAGTGCGACAGGTTGTTCTCCCTGTCTTAATACTATTTTTATCTCACTATGTTGTTTTGGTATGGCTAGTGAGGCTCTATCGTTAACGGATTTGACTAACTTAGCATCATCCATTAATGACAATAAATTTAATTGATTAATACGCGTAATACTAGGTAATGCTTGAATAGCAGCGTATAACGCAGCCACTGATTTTGTATGATTAACTTCATTTTGATGATGCTTACTGTATCGCGTTGTAGGCCCATCGAATATTTGTTCAATGCTTTGACCAGCAGCTAATAATTCTTCATAACTTTGTATCGAGTCATCACAATCTAATAAATCTTTAAACCATTGGTTAGTTACAAAGTAAATATCAGCTAATACTTCATTGGCATCTACATGACGTGCTATTTCAATATCTGAAATTAATTGATAATTATTTTGTTCGGTGATTCTTATTTCAGCAACGTCTTCACTAAGGTTTCTTAAACCAGCATAAACACGGGCAACTTTCTCGATAATCATCAATTTTAAATTGGTACGTGCATTACAGCGCTCTTGCGCCAATGGTGTTAACTGTATTTCAATAATATATAAACCGCTGTAAGCAGAATGTGTGTCGCATGTGTGTAATGTTATCCAAAGACGTTCAATCTCTTCGACATCATCAATAATAGCTTGATGATAATCCTCTAGTGTACAGGGACGACAAGGCAGTATTTTTTCTGCCGGAATGAGTGATAGATAATCTAAATCTAGTTGATTATTTTCATTAACTAAATAATCGGCGACATCAAATTCGGTCCGATAAATAGAATCGGTTAATCCATAACAAAGTTGTTCAAGTATCGTCACACCCGGATCGTGAGCGTTATAATCAGTCCAATTCTTGCCGCTAAAATCTTGGGCTAGTTCAATGCCTTCACGTCGAAGGCTATGATAGCTATATGGATTGTTTTTGGCATTTCGTCGTTCAATAGTTTTACTTATTTTCATGACGTTAACTCATTGTCATCAACAATGCTGTCTTGCATGTATTCATCAAACCATAATCGAGTAATATGACCACGAATGAAAACACCATCACCATAACTTGTGTTGGTTTTAGCTTGTAAATAATAAGGACGATAAGACAAGTTATCGTCAATATCTTTAGGCGCAGTAACCCAACGCAACTTAATTTTGTCGGCGGATGATCTATAGTGTGCTTGTTGAGATTTTATAGGTTTTTTCCATGTGATTAATCCCCACAAATAATCAACAGGAGCGCAAGTATTCATCGCACAAGCTTTTAAGAGTGCATAGCGACCACTGCGCTTTATGCCAACGCCGAGCACAACATCAAACGCTTGACACCCTTCTAATTTTTCTGAAATGTTATGCCAATGACCATCAGCAGGAATTGCTTTATTGTGTAATGATGTACCAACTAAGCCATCTGTTTTTATAA
Source organism: uncultured Enterobacterales bacterium (assembly GCA_937981905.1). Taxonomy (GTDB): domain Bacteria; phylum Pseudomonadota; class Gammaproteobacteria; order Enterobacterales; family Psychrobiaceae; genus Psychrobium. The sequence continues at coordinate 9,546 of CALJMY010000234.1, read as the reverse complement.
CGCCTTTAACGTCTAATGTATGTAAAGGTTCTGCGTTATTTACACCAATTCGTCCCGCTTGAGATAATGATAAAACACTTTGACTAGGCTTATTTAATGGATTGTTGTCATTGACCTTTGACTGAATATTTTGTGCCTGAGCTGTAAAATTTAACGTATCTGATTGTTGATGATACTTTATTGCCCATAGTGGATTTTTTGGCATGGTGTCACGATAAAAAGTCACAAGATTAGCTTTATTCTCTAATGATGATATTTTTAATCCGTGTTCAGCCGTTTTATCAAACCCTTCTTCCAAAGTATTTAATGTTGAATCAATCAAATCATTAAAATGATCTTCATTAGGCATAGCCCCGGCACGAAAATAGTTTCTGAGTGTACTGCGATTACGTTTAGCCATTAGACTGACCTTGTGTTTTATCATTGTTTGGTTTTGCCGATTGGCTGCTTCCAATAATGAAATTTTGATTTATTTTAAGCTCAGAAATACCTGTTACTTCAGGAGGAATATCAACGATGTTATTGCCGACATCAATCGCATGAGCTGTTACTGGCATTAATATTTTCCATGATTGACTAGGTGATATTTCTCTAACGTTATTTAACGCTGTGTCTTTTAACTGATATAAGCTTGTTTTAGTTGAAGGTAAAATATGTAATAAAGAAAAATCAGTCACAAATTTGACATAGCTTAATTGACGAATGAAGGACTCTAATTGTTTAAGGTTAAGCGTGCTTGCAATGCCTTCATTCATTCCCTGCTCATTCCATGGGCACAATTGGTTAGAGATTTCGTTATTAAGACGTCTTAACGTAATACCTTGGTGTTCATTGTCTGCTAACACCACATGGCAACGTACTTGAACTTGTTCATACTCCGGTGAGCAAACATCGACATGAACAAAACTTGGGACTTTTTTCTGGATAAATTGCTGAATTTTTCTTATTTCATCAGCGCCAACTTTATAGTTATCACACCCTTTATGCTGACAAGTTTTTATATTACGTCTAACAACAATTAATATATGACCTGGGCATTTTTTAGGAATGCCTAAGCGTGTATTCGCTAAGCAATTTACATATTCAATGTGAGGGAATTGTTCAAGAATAAGACGTTCATAATCCCAACTGTTAACTGCTCTGTTTTTATGACGAAGTCGTTCGCTAATGGCTTGTTTATTAATGGTAGTTTGAGCTAAACGAGCCCCAAAAAATGGAGTTTTCTGCAAAATATCGCCTAGTTGAGGGGTATTATTAAGAGGCTGCCATTGATTATTAATTGTTTCGTTGTGATAACGCTCTTCCAATGTATTTTTATTATGCGTAGATTGTCTGGTTAACTTAATACCATGCGTATTAACACTAAAATAATTACCGTAATTAGCAATATCACGATCGGTACTTGCTCTTAACCAAAATAATGGCGCAGGCATAATTGTATTCCCAGTGTTAATTGCACTGGGAATATCTAACGTAACAATTCCTGACGTTAAAAAACCATTAGATGTATCACTAATTACTTGATGGTTTTTAAATTTAATCCATTGATTATTAAATAAATAATACCATTGTATTTCAGCTTGGCTATCCGTTGATAAACCACCGAATTTACCTTCGGCTTTTTCGTCGAGATGAAAGAAAAGTGATAATCGCCCTTCTAGCTTTGATGCCGATAGCCCCAAAAATAAGTTACCTTTATTCATGTAACGAGGAAATAATGTCTTATTTTGTGTTTTTGTTATTGGGTAAATTTGCTCATAACCAAAAGGATGAATATGTATAACTTGTTCACTTTTAATGGATTGTTCGTGATCTAGTTGTTGTAAATTAATAACGGTCGCGGCTTGATAATTTAATGTCATACGGCTTATTTGGGGCGTGTATGCTACTGGTGGTAATGATATTTCTTTTTTTGTTTTAGCATTCTTTAACAACGCATTAGTTAACACATTCGGATATTCTTGATGACCAAAAGTATAATCAGGTGCACTTAAACATAATTTAAAAAAACCATTACGTGTTTTAATATCATAATCAAAAATTAGATTATTAGTTTTTCGTTTAATGGGATTAAATAGTCCAACCAAATTCATAGAATATTGACTAAATGTTGTTAGCTTTTCGCTATCATCGTCCGTATTAAACATTGGATAATCATCAGCATGATGCTGACTTGAACCGATACTATTCCATTGACCATTTCGTATGGTCAGTAAGCTTAATTTAAAAGTATCATTGGTATATTCATTGTCATATTGTGAATAATAGGTGCCAAATCCGCCATGGTTTCTCGGTAACTCTGCCCAGTCTATATTTATATCTGTGGTTAATAAGGGTTTGTGTGCTATTTCATCATTTGAAAAAACAAGATAAGAATGAATACTTGGTTGAGGCCCTAAAGGAGTAAATGGTTTAGACAAATCAAGCCGACCATGTTGGTTATAAGCCAATAACTCTGTGACACCTTTAACCTCTACATGTATTGCCACATTATTTAATCCTAATTCACGAAAAATAGAATAGGGAAAAAATGTTGATTGAGGTTTAATTGAAAATCTCAACGTTGGCGCGGTTATTTTTTTATTGCTAGCGTAAAGTGGCTGCTCAGGAACAATAATTTCAGGAAAATCTTGTTTTAATAAGATATTAAATGTTAGGCCGTAATGATCATCTATATCATCATTTGTGACCGTTAAAGGTTGAATTACATAACTATCAACAGCCTTCCATCCTTCGTTCGTACTGACATTAATATCAAACATATTATGATATAACTCATAAAATGTTCTCAATTTATCTTGTTCAAATAAGCGAATTAGTCGATGTAAAGATCGGCAATGTAATTCTGATTCTAATTTGGTTTTGATGATGGTTATATCATCATTTTTAAGCCACGTATTTTTATGCAAAATGTGTCGTGAAAATATTTTACCTAATAGCAGATGTAAAGTGGATTCTTGGTCAGTTAATGTAAATAAGCTCAATAACAAAACTTTGTAAATTTGATGCCTAAATACATCGAAATCTCCTGTAAATAAGAGATTAGATTGAGCAGTGCTAACATTCTCAGCAACTTTTTTAACACCACCTAAAGATTGACATAATATGAATAATTCGGTGTCTTTATTCACAATTTGATGAACAATTTCGATTAAAGCAACCTGATGATTTTTAGATTTATTATCTTTTTTCATCATTTCAAACGCATTACTGTTAAGGGGGGATCGTTCTCCCAAACCAAACGTTAAAGTGATTTCTCGAACCCCTTCCTTTAATGTTAATAGTTCAGATGACACAGCAACGGCTAATGATTCTGTTTTTTCGAGTATATCGTTGCCAAATAAATTGCTCGCTTGTTTTTTGACGTCATTAGCGTTATGACTTGAACTTGAAATACGAGTTACATATCCCATTTCATGTTCAGGAGAAACTAAAGAATCTTCTTGTAAATACAAACTGCATATTTGTTCAACTTTAGCATCGGTGACTGTAATGGTTTCATCAGCTTGATAAGTAATATCGTTATATTTATCATCCACACCACAAGTAAATAACTTACCTTTGGGTAAAGAATAATACTGATGATTAATAGAGGCTAATGTTAGTGTGAGGTAAGCTGATTCAGGTATTTCTTCACGCGGTGAAAATTGAAGTAATTTTTCATAATAAAAATTAGTATGTCGCAGCGTAAATAAATTAAGTTTATGTTGTGCTTTATTGAATAATTTAAGAAATACAAAAAATAGCCCAATTGAAGGATCTTGTGATCCTGTTTTTATTGCCTCTGATAAATAGTTATTGAGCTCACTTTGTAAATAATTAACACTATTAGTCCACGCTGAAAAACATAACTCAAGATGCGAGGTTAAATAAGCTTCATCACTGTGATAAGAATGATTATCTAAAAATAATGATGACTCATCAATATCCCAAATACGATTAAATTTTTCACCTTGCCACTCATCAGGGATAACAATTTTTAATTGTTCAATTAACCCTAACAGTACATTTAAATTATGAGATAAATGTTTTTCAATCACTGATAATATTTTTAATTTCAGTTCGTAAATAGCAGGATTATCGTTTAATACAAGTTTGTTATACCACAGATCAAATTGCGTAAATTTAGCTAAAAGGTAATGAATAGATGCTAAAGAAGGTTTTGTTTTTAATACGTTATATTCTTTTTGTTCATTATCTAAATTAATAGTAGATATCATTGCCATGATAAAGACTTCATTATCATTAAATAATTTATCCCATGCTCCTGTTACATGGCCATTAATGTCATAAAAGTTAAGTTGAGATGCCATATCTCTAGCCATCACAATGAGTGTCTCAAATGACATATCATCGATTAATACGTATCCCTCTTTTAGCGCAAGGGGAAGTCTTTTATTTTGGCTGGATCCACGGTTATATTCGTGGATGGCATCTCGCTTACTTTGAATCAAGAAGTGTCCCTTCATTTATATAAAAAGGGTAAATCATATTACTACGTGTATTGGTTGTAATAATTGTATAAACAATATTAAGTCTAAGTTTTCCGTTCCAACTATCACTTCCGGTTATATCAATGTTTTCAAGAGTTATTCTTGGCTCAAAAAATAAAATAGCTTTACTGACCATCGCTTTAATTAGAGTCATGGTTGTTATATCAATTTCAGAAAAAGCAAATGATTTAATATCACAACCATATTCAGGTGACATTACACGTTCACCAGGACTAGTGTTTAGTAAGATGGTTAAACTTTCTTGAATATCACGATCATTAGACACCATATCAATTTTTCCGTTACCTCCAAATTCAGGCGGAAAGCTCCAACCTTTACCTAAAAATTCATTATTATTAGCCATTATAATTATCCTCCTATTAATACTGTTGGTGCGCCTAAAACAATGCTACCGCCGTGTGCTGTGGTATCACCCATTCTTGCTGCAGGCTTACCACCAATCATGACAGTCGCAGACCCTTTAACTATAGAATCAGGTGGTCCAACACATACACAACTGTCACCAACAACTGATGCTGGTAATTTAACAATTAAAACAGTCGGTACGCCGGGTCCAATAATAGGCCCACCGACATGAGGAATTGGAGGCAATCCAGGTGTCGCCATTGGGCAAACATGCATATCTGTAATTCTTGCGGCTAGAGACATTGAGTTTCCTTACTTAAATTAGTGGTGTATTCCCAGCATCAATAACACGGGTATATGAGTATAAATAAACGATATGTAATACAGTTTTAATTAATCATAACCATTGCGCCTTTAACGGTTGTTTTACCTGACGCTGATAATTCTGCTGTCGCGCTACCTTTAGCCACCAGCCCAACTTGAGCCGTTAGATTGACATTAAGCCCTTCAGCTTTAACATCACCAGTTGAAGATTTAATAGCAATGTCACCTACAGCATTCAGGCTTATTTTCCCCTTAGCTGACACTTTTATATCTTTTGGCGAATCTAACGTGATGCCACCATCGTTTAATTCAACTTTGTTCTTATTTTGGTCTTCTAACAAAATAGATTTATCTTTATCACTGAGTACTATTTTGTTATTACCTGGCGTAGTTACTGTAATAACTTTATCTTTTTCATCAAATTCAATGGTTAATTTTTCTTTAGTAATAATTGCTTTTGTTTCATTCTTTTTAGTTAATTTATAAGGCGGTTTATTTTTACTGCTATATAACGAACCTAAGATCACGGGCTCACAAGGGTTGTTATTGAAATACCCTAAAACAACTTCGTCACCAATTTCTGGAACGAAAAAATTACCAATACCTGATGAAGCATAATATGTAGATAGACGAGCCCAGACACCCGGCGTTTCAGTGTCTAAAATAGGTACTGAGACTTGGATTCTGCATTGTTCTTCAGGATCTTCATCAAGTTTCATCACGACACCAATTTGTAAACCATCGACACCGGGCATTAACCCAGAAGCAATAGGTGCAGCTAAATCTCTAAAGTCTGCTGACCAATCAGGTGACATGCCAAATGTAACGTCAGTGACCCAAGTACCTCCTGATAATCGATGAGTTACACCACTAACATATACATCGCCATTAAATCGTTTCCCCATTCCTAAGACTTCAATTATGCTGCCTATTTTGGCCTTAGCTGTTCCTTGAAATGTCATGGTTCCTCGAATTTTTGCTAATGATGATTTTACTTGTTGTGCACTAGCCCAACCTTTCAATGCTGTTTTTTCAAGTGGTGTTGATGTTTGTAATCTAAAATCATTTAAGCTTAATGTTTTAGCTAAATCTTCAGAAGTTAGATCTCCTTGTTTATTGAGCTCACTACAAGCGACTTCTTCGGTGATTATTTTTTGAGTTTTTATATCCCAAGAAGCAGCTTTAACGGTTTTGAATTGATAACGCGCATCAATGTCTGCGTTAAATTCAATAAGATCAGTGCCGTATGTGACAGACAGAACAGCGCCGGATGTTTTGGGCGGATTGACACTAATTTTTCCATCATCAACACACACCACAAACCCATTAGCTTCAGCTCTCGTTAGTAGAAAATCCCAATCAGTACAATTAAATTGAACAAGTTCTTCGAACTTCGTTTCTGTGGATTTAACATCAGGTGTTAAACCATCGTAGTTATTTAATAATTTCTGAATAATATCGCTGTCTTTCTGTTTGATAAAATTACAATTATTACGTGATACCGTCATTCCAACGGCTTTATCTTTACATTCAATGATTAATTTAGAGCCGGAATCTGCGTTCATAGCAATACAATGACGAATGACAATACCACTAAATATTTGTTTCTCATCACTGCCATAACCAGCCTTAATAACGAGTGCACTACCTGGCTTAAATGTGTCTTCATTACTTAACGGAAAATCACCATTAGCTATGTCACCATCAAGAAATTCTAGAATTGCACCACTTATTTTATTAACGCTTTTAGTCACTTCAAGAGAAATTAATTGTGCAGTATCTGCAATAGCAGTACCGTCAGAGGTGATTGTAAATTTAATAACACCATCGCTATTTGTGTTAGGTGAATCAGCCATTGTTGGTTATGCCTTAAATATATTTATTGTAATGGTGGGAAGTAAAGTGACTGACCAGGAGCTAAATCACGAAAACTTAATAAATTATTATGCTTTGCTACTTCAAGGTAATAAGAATCATCTTTGTAAATTTTATGGCAAAGTAATGGCAGAGTATCGCCTTCTTTAACTTCAATAATATGCGTTAAATCTGGTGACGACTTTTTAGCTTTTAGTAATGCTTCTTTTGTGGTGCTATATCCTTTAAAAGATAATGAAACAGTCGATCTTAACGGTGAACCGTCTGAACTAAACAATTTATGCTTAATAGACATGCTTGTTAAACGACACTCAAATAATAATGCCCCCCAACAGACATGAACAATATTTGGTTCATGTTCTTTGCCGTTGTAGACATAAACGACTTTTTTTAATGCTTCAATTTTTGTAGTGACCGTATTAGCAACAAAAAGATTGGTTACCTCAGAGATATCAACCTTACCGTCAGCATCAACAGTGTTTTTTACACGCTCCAATATACTTTCTGATCCAATATCCTTTACAACGCCAGTGCCATCTAATAAAAGATCAAAACTCAAACTATCTTCTGCATATCCTGAGAATTCAACTTTTTTTGCAACACTACCTACTGGGCTTTTTTCGCAATTAGTGTAATTAATTCCATGAGTTAAATTTAACTCAGTTGGATTTAACATAGCCTCAAAGCTTGACGAATTATCTTCTTTAGTAATTGATAGTTTCTTCATTTTTAACGTTCCCGGCGTGCTTCAAACATTTTAGCGATGTCTTTTGAATGTCGTTGTAATGATTTATCTTGTTTGGCTTTTGAATCACAGCAATCGGTTTTGGTTTCGATTTCACTGCTAACATCTGATTTTTTATTAGCATCACTAGAATTATTTACATTCGAGATTTTACTACTCAATTGCATATTTTTAATTTCAATAGCCATGATCATTCCGGTGTATCAAATTAAAACCCTCTAAACCCATAGCCATAACAAAGCTGAATTTCTTCAACGGCCACTTCATTTTTAGTCGAGTTTAAATTGTCTACTTTCCAACTGACTGGATAAACATCGAAAAAGCTCCATGTGCGAACAGGAAGCCTATGCTCATTGAGCAACATCACCGTTAAATCTAATAATTGAATATCAACAAAATCTTTTGCAAAGGTTGCTCTACACCATTTCACTAAAGCTGATTTAGCTGGCCCAATACTTCGTTTGAGTATTAATTCAGGCTGACTTACTGATTTAGGTAGATGATATGTAAAATTATTACGACCGCCTTCTTGATATTTTTCTGTTTCGATCTTGGACTCTAAACCTGATACTTCTTGAAATCCCGTATCCATATCTGCAAAGGATTTATTGTGAAACATGACACTAAAATGAAAAGCAGGTAGTGGCCATTCACTAGGTTCCAGTATTGATTTAATCGTCTCATCAATTTCGTTTTGTCCAATTTTAAATTTATTACTCATCGTGAATTTCCAACCTAATTATTTGTTGCTCATTGTTTAACAACAACGAGCAACAAATCAGATTAAGCGTTTGCTATGGTTAAACCTTCATGAGCTAATTCGATTGTTTCAATCGCCACTTCATTACCGTCTGCCTTCATATCAGTACCAGTAACTTTCGTTGGCCATGCATTTTTAAGCGTCCAAACCATTGTTGGAGCACCTGTTTCATCTAATAAACTAATGGTTACCGCGGTACGAGCAATCGTATTCATTTTGATCTTTGCAAACCAATCATAAAATTTATTATCTTTAACAAAAATACCTTTTTTGAGCGTTACATTACTCGACTTTGTAATCCCAGGCATTTTGACGGTCGAAAACACAGGGTTATTACCAGCACGATATTCAATAACTTGTGCTTCAGTATCTAATCCTGAAATTTCTTGAAAAGCAGCAACCATGCCTTCACCACCACCAGTGAATTTAACTTCAAAGTGAAATTTTGGCATTGGCCATATAGTTTGGTCTTGAGCTGATCCATCTGACATTTTATTCCCCTTAAATTTTTAATATTAAATTATGATTTTTGCATTTGTTGTTGGAACGTAATTTCAATGAATTCTGCTGGGCGGCTAACAGCAACCAAGATGCTAATTCTTAAAATACCTTCTAATATGTCTTCACCTGTCATGGTATTTCCTAGCCCAACATTTACTTCAAATGCATCAGATGGTGAAGAACCTGCTAGCCCGCCACGTTTCCATATGCCTGTTAAAAAATTGGTAATCATGCTATTCATCGCAACCCATGTGTTAGCCGTATTTGGTTCAAATACATACGCTTTAGATGCTAAGCGGATAGATTCTTCCAACATAATCATGGTGCGTCTAACACTGATATAACGCCAATCAAGGCTATTACCATCTAGTGTTCTTGCTCCCCATACTAATGTACCTTCACCAATGAAGGTTCTAATAGCATTGATAGATTTACCTTGAGTAGTCACATTAAGATCTTCTTGTTCGTCATGTGAAATATTA